>JAZKFP010000001.1:0-2707 GCA_040386355.1 Pseudomonadota bacterium
TTAGCCAAACAGCGCGGCGAAGCGCATATCGGTGAAAAACAGAAATCTTGAACAGTATTTCGCATTCATTTCATTAATAGATATCAGCACAAACAAACTAAAACAGCGAATCAGGGTCGCACTAGCATGCGACTTATTAAATATCTGCTTATTTTCCTCTCCGCTTGTTTAATCATCAGTTGTGGCTTGGTCAAAACAGCCTATAACAACGCACCTGCACTTACCGCTTGGTGGCTGGATGATTACTTTGATTTCACTGCGGCTCAAAATGCCAAATTAAAACCCGCTTTGCAGGACTTGCATGATTGGCATCGCAAAAATGAATTACCACATTATGTCGCGCTGTTAAATGAGATACAGAGCGACTTTAGCCAAGACAAACTTACCGCCGATAAAACCTGCCAACGAATCGATGCAATAAAATCAAACGCGCACGCGCTTCAAGTCAAAGCCATCCCAATTATTGTGGAAATGGCTGGCACGCTGAGTGACAAGCAATTGCAATACTTTCAAGAAAAGCTAGAAAAACGTACGGAAAAATGGAAAGCCGATTGGTGGCAAGAAAATACTGAAGATCAATTGAATGTACGGCTGGAAAAATCTAAAGATTTCGCCCAAAAGGTCTATGGTGATTTAAGCGAATCACAAATTAATCTATTGAAACAAAGCCTTGCGCAAAGTCATGCAAATCCCGCCATCAGCTACGCCGAAATATTAAGGCGCAATGAAGATGCATTTAATATTTTAAAAGCACTGCAAAACCCAGCATTAAGTGTTGAAGAAAAATCGCAATTAGTGAATGCCGGCTTTGAGCGCATGCAAAAAAGCCCGAATCAAGCTTATGAAATTTACGAAAGTAAAATCACCCAGCAAAGCTGTGAAACGATTGCCAGCTTGCATGCAACTACAGATGCAAAGCAAAAATTACATGCAAAAAACTGGTTAAGTGATTACATTGCGCAGTTGAATAATCTACACATCAAGTAGTACTATTTATTTAACGTGAAGATTGAGTCTAAAGAAAATTACAATAAGATACTTTTGATATGCTCATTTTCAAAATCACCACAACCATAGCCATTAGATGATCTGTAAACCATCTCGGCATAGTCGAATTTCCAATTTATTTTTCCATCAGGTGAGATTGCGCCAACATTTAGAGGAGTCATACAAACACTTTTAGGATTTTGATCATCTGGCTCTAATGTCAATCCATAGACAGTTACTTCGCTTATGTAGTAACAATCTTCATATAGTCGTGGTTTCATTGCTATATTAAATGTAGTTATATTAGTCGTTAATTTGCTTTGTACACTTGGGAAAACTAAACCAATGCTTGAATGAATAGTAGATATTTTGTTGTTAACAATCATTTTTTGAGATAATCCAAAAAAGTAATTTGCAATAGCAATGCTAGAGTTATAGTGGTTTTCTTGGTCTACTACTTTAGATAGTTCCTGCTTTAAGTATTCAAAAATTAGCTTTTCTGATCTGCAAAATGAAAAATTATGCTTTTCAAACTTTTCAATACCTATTGGTATGAAATATGAATTAGCTGTAGGTTTTTTTGCAATATTAATAACTGTAAGTACAAATTGTATTGACGGTCTTAGTTCAACTAAGCAGCCTGTTAATGAGGTTGAAGCGTAGAGAATACTTTCTCCAATATCATTAAGCCTACCCTTTCTTAGAACAAATTCAGGTTTTGGGTATTTTAATTCATCAACATGATTGAAAAGTTGCCCTTTCAAATTCTGTCTTCCTCTGAATAAAATATCGTTTTCAACTGTTACAGCTAGAATAGTGTTTCCATCAACTATAATATTTCTAAGCAATCCTTCAAATTGTTTAGGTGAGGTGGATTCAGGATTTAAAGATTTTAGCTTTTCTAATTTAGGCTTAATTTCAAAATATTTTTTAGTGCTCATTTTTTAGCAAATTAATCTTTTTTTAATAGCCCATAACATTTAGTTGTACCAATTGCCCAATTAGGAATTTGAGCAATAGTTTCAAGATATGAACCCTCATAAGTTAGATAACACCAATTTCTCATGTTTGTTTACCCTGAATGAATTTATGGTTTTGACGATAGTTTAATCACTTATCTTTAAAACTGGCGGGAATATGCCAAAGTCGCGTTAAGACGACTTTGGCATCTTTCGCTTAGTCTTGCTCCACTTGTAAGTGAAGTCAAACTAATTGGAAACACTCAATAAAATCTATACAACCAACCTGCAAAGCCTAAAATAATTCTTGAAGCTGTAAAAAGCAAAATATCAATCAGCAGAAATTGTGTTTGCTAAATAATCATTGCCCGCGTGGTCTTTTGGTTGAAAATCTTGGCTCTACATAGTCTTGTTCGGTTTTTACATCAGCGCAAGGTTCAGATTTACTTGGCTCAATTTTGCCAGAAGCTACTTTATTTTTGTCATGCTCACATGCAGAGCCTGATCCATTTTCATTTGTACAATTTGCTTCCATGTGATTATCTGTACATTGTTTAGCGGCATTAATGGCTTTAAAATCAATATTGGCCGCCAGAGCCAGATTATTGATCAATAAAAATAGTGTTATTGCGGTTAACTTTCGCGTAAAAATCAATTTGTAACTCCTAAACATATTCAATTATTTAAATATGTTGTTAGTAATAAATGTATTTCTGTTAGTTAGTTTTAACTATGAATAGTTTCAAATAATGTTTGAAATT
>JAZKFP010000002.1:0-3256 GCA_040386355.1 Pseudomonadota bacterium
CATTCTTTAGTTTCTAAAAATTCTTTTTTCTGATAATCGTTCATAACGCCAAGCACGGTTTCACGTACTTCATCTGGCGTCATAATTTGATCATTAATTGGGGTGACTTTTCCATTTACTTTCATGGATGGAGCAACGCCTGCTGAAATAAATAGATCAGAAGCTAAGTTATCAACCATCGCTCGCAGGAAAGGTAGTACTTCCATCGATCATTCCTGTAATTTCATACCTGCCTCATAATGACCTTCCATTGTTGTCTATGCTCTTCGCCTGCTCACATACTTTTAGTATGCTCTGCGGGCTTATCGCTTGAGTGAATTGCCATTCACAAGACAATTCACCATGGAAATTCATTCTGCGTTTGGTATATATATTTTAATTAAATTGTTCAGGTATTTTTGCTTTTTCACGTGCAAGCTGGACTGATACTTGACCTTTTTTTACTAGATGTTGTAAACATTGATCGAGTGTTTGCATTCCCAACGCTCCACCGGTTTGAATGGCGGAATACATCTGCGCAACTTTATCTTCACGAATTAAATTTCGAATTGCAGGCGTACCAATCATAATTTCGTGGGCAGCAACTCGACCGCCGCCATTTTTTTTCAGCAATGTTTGTGAAATTACGGCCTGTAAAGACTCGGATAACATTGAGCGAACCATAGATTTTTCTGCCGCTGGAAATACGTCGACAATCCTATCTACAGTTTTTGCAGCCGAAGTAGTATGTAAAGTTCCAAATACTAAATGCCCTGTTTCTGCGGCAGTTAAAGCTAGACGTATAGTTTCAAGATCTCGCATCTCGCCTACTAAGATAATATCTGGATCTTCTCGTAATGCTGAACGTAAAGCTTCAGCAAACCCTAGGGTGTCTCGATGAACTTCGCGTTGGTTAACTAAACATTTTTTACTTTCATGAACAAATTCAATTGGATCTTCAATCGTTAAAATATGCTCGTAACGCGTTTCATTAATATGGTCAAGAATTGCCGCCAGTGTTGTACTTTTGCCGGAACCTGTAGGTCCAGTTACTAAACAAATGCCGCGTGGTGTTGCAGAAATTTTGCGAAATACTTCACCCATTCCAAGATCTTCCATAGTTAAAACTCTGGAAGGAATCGTCCGAAATACAGCAGCTGCACCGCGATTCTGATTAAAAGCGTTAACCCGAAAACGCGCTACACCTGGAATTTCAAAAGAAAAATCGGTTTCTAAAAATTCTTCAAAATCTTTGCGCTGCTTATCGTTCATGATGTCATATACCAATTCATGAACTTGTTTATGTTCAAGTGGAGGCAAGTTAATTCGGCGAACATCTCCATCAACCCGAATCATTGGCGGCAAACCCGATGATAAGTGCATATCGGAAGCACCTTGTTTAACAGAAAATGCCAGTAATTCTGTGATGTCCATTTCTGATAGAATCCTTTTTCATTATTTAAAACATTTCCTTAATCAGACTAGCAGTGCCCAAGGAGAACAGCACAGCACTATGTATGAAAATCATTTTTGTTCTGACCAAGCTTTGCAGTGTCTTAGTGAGATACGCAATCAAATTGCAATTGCTGAATATGGAAGAAAACTGTCACCTATATTTCCGATTCAATTAATTGCAGTAAGCAAAAAACAAAGCGATATAGCAATTCGAGCACTTTTTAAAGCAGGTCAAAAGTCTTTTGGTGAAAATTATTTGCAGGAAGCGGTAACAAAACAAAAATCATTATTAGATTTAGCAATTGACTGGCATTTTATTGGCGCGATTCAATCTAATAAAACAGCTCTAATTGCAGAAAATTTTCATTGGTGTCATAGCCTAGATCGATTAAAGATTGCGCAACGTTTAGATGCACATTGCAAAGCATTAAATAAAACATTGAATGTTTTAATTCAAATTAATATCGACGAATCCCCCAGTAAGGGTGGGATTTTTCCAAATGATCTTGAATTATTCGCCAAAGAATTAATGAAGTGTCACAATCTGCGCTGGCGTGGCTTAATGTGTTTTCCTGATCACCTGGATGAAAATCTTAAACATGAGAAAAGCATGTTCGACAAAACCTATGAATTATTTCTAACTGGGCAAAAGATAAATGCTTCCCTCGACACTTTATCCATGGGAACTTCAGGAAACTTTACTCAAGCGATTCGTTGCGGTAGCACCATGGTGCGAATTGGTGAATCTTTGTTCGGTACACGTCAAAAACAGTAATAGTAAGTACAGGATTCAAGGTATATGCGTAAGCTTGGCATTATTGGTTGCGGTAAAATGGCAACCAGCATCATTAAAGGTTTAGTAACTTCCGGCCATTTGCCTTCCCACGCAATTATTGTGAGTGATGTGTCGTACGAACAATGCACTAGTGTGCAGCAAGAATTTAGCGTTGCCATTGCAAGCGACAATTCCAAGGTTTGCGAAAGTGACGTGATTATTCTGGCGATCAAACCACAAACAATGAAAAATGTTTTGACTGAAATTGCACCAACAATTCTGCAGCACAAGCCACTTATTATTTCAATTGTTGCGGGTTGGACTATTGATCAAATTCGTCACTTCTTAAATAACTCAGCGCGCATTGTGCGTTGTATGCCTAATTTACCCGCCGCTATTAATAGTGGAATTACAGCTTTATACGCGCAATCTGACGTAGATAAACTTGAGCATGATAAAGCACAACAAATTTTAGCAAGTGTGGGTTCCACATTATGGTTAGAAAAAGAAGATCAAATGAATGCAGTGACTGCACTTTCGGGAAGTGGCCCTGCTTATTTCTTTTACTTGATGGAACACATGATTCAAGCTGGTCAATCGCTCGGTTTTAATGAGGCATTGTGTCGACAGTTAGTAGTTGAGACAGCTTTAGGTGCCGCACGACTTGCAGCGTCTAATACTATTTCTCCTGCAGAATTACGTCGCTCTGTCACTTCACCAGCGGGTACAACAGAGGCAGCCCTACGCGAATTTGATCAGCACGCTATGAGTAAAACCATTCAACAAGGAATTCAAGCTGCCTATCATCGAAGCATTGAACTTTCAAAAATAACTGAAGTTTAGTAAACGAAAAATAAATATTCAAACCGAAATAATATACATGGAGTGATGTCGATTTATGAATTTTCAAAGTGCAATTATGCAAACCCTAAACATGATTATCGATTTCTACGCTATCATTATTTTTTGTCGTTTTTTACTTCAATTAGCACAAGCTGATTTTTATAATCCCGCCTCACAAATGATTGTGCGATTAACGCAACCTGT
>JAZKFP010000003.1:0-3431 GCA_040386355.1 Pseudomonadota bacterium
TATGTAAAAGCACTAATTCCCTGCTCATTCAATCGAATACTTTTACCTACGGAAGAACCTATCTCAGCTAGATAAGTATCAATTGCTTTGCGATTATCAGAACTCATGGCTTCGTTATTCTCCAGTAACTGGTTTAACCTTAACAACTAATTATAATGCTTTGTTGACTTCGTTCCTCACCCTACTCACATACTGCTTTTAATAAAAACAAAAGTGGTATGCTTCGCAGACTTCGATCACTTGTCCGCTTCATTTAAACCTTAGTTGCTTTAGTTGTTTTTAATGGTCAACTCAATGAAATGTTGCGACCGATGTTATCATCAATACGAAAGACTGCCCACTTAAAATAGGATTTCAATCAACATATATTCGTCTCAATATGTCACCAAATATATTCAAATGTGACATATACCTATACAATTTAGGACCTTAAAAAATCAATTTGGTACTTGAATGCGTTTAATTGGTTGAACCGTAATGTCTTGAGTAACTTCTTGATAAGAGATTACTGGCAGATCATACAACTCACCTTCAATCATTTTACGAACATAACGGCGTACATCCATCGATACAATCAATACAGGTTTGACCACCGAACGCGAAAGATCACCAACTGTTTTTGAAATCGTCTGAATTATTTTGTTGGTCATGATAGGATCAAGCGCAAGATAAGATCCAGCCGAAGTTTGCCTAATTCCGTTACGAATCATATCTTCTAAATCTTGATCTAATAAATAACAGGGTAAAATATTTTGCCCATTCGAATATTTATAACTGATATAACGTTTTAAACTGGAACGAACATATTCTGTTAATAAAACTGTTTCTTTTTCTTTTTGCGCCCATTCAACCAAGGCTTCTAAAATAACGCGCAAATTACGAATTGAAATATCTTCAGACACAAGTCGTTGAAAAATTTCTGCAATTTTTTGAGTTGGCAATAGACGCTGTACTTCTTTAACCAATTCGCCGTATCGCTCTTCCATATCTTGCATTAGTTGTTTTGTTTCTTGAATCCCTAAAAAATCCTCAGCAAATTTTTTCAACACAAAAGTAATATGATAGGTAATGACACGCGGAATACTCATAAACCGCACACCAATTTCACTGAGAGCTTCTTTATCACTTTCAGCAATCCAATAAATTTTACCACTGGGTAAAAAATTATCCGCAGCTTGATATTCGACTTGAATTAAATCCATTTGCTCTTCTTGGTTCATTACCAACACTTTATTAGGTTGTAATAAACCTTCAACAATTGGCACTTCTTGCAAAAGAATTTTATATTGTCCAGCCTCTAAATTAGGACTGTAACGCAATTGAATTCCTGGGAAAGGAACTCCTAAATCCAAATACAGTGCTTGTCTAATGTTGGTAATTTCTTCATTTAAAATATTAATGTCGAGTTCTGATTTTGCTTTTTCATAAATTTCGACAATGATCGGAACTGTTAATGCAAAACTTTTTTTACCCGTTGACTCTTTAGGTTTTGATCCATCACCGCCAAATTCAAATCCTGTACTTTCACCCTTTGCTTCTGTATTGCGTGCTTTTTCTAATCGCATTAATGCAAGACCGCCAAAACCAAATAATGCAGCTAATGACAATACTATGAGAGTTGGAAATCCTGGAATTGCAGCAAAAGCTAACAACAATAAAGCACCAACAATTAAAGCGAAGGGTTTGCTAGTAACTTGACGCGCAACATCAGAACCTAAATCTGTTGATTCATCTGTGCTCACTCGAGTAACGATAATTCCAGCGGTTAAAGAAATAATAAGAGCCGGAATCTGGCTAATTAGTCCATCGCCAATGGTTAAAATTGCATAGGTTTCTAAAGCTTCACCAGCAGGCATACCATTTTGCAGCATACCAATCGCAAGACCACCCAACATATTCACGAATATAATAATAATACCGGCAATTGCATCGCCTTTTACAAACTTCATGGCGCCGTCCATCGCACCGAATAATTGGCTTTCTTTTTCTACTGCACTGCGACGCCGACGAGCTTCTTCCATGTCAATTACACCAGCACGCATATCGCTGTCGATACTCATTTGCTTGCCTGGCATACCATCCAACGTAAAACGCGCAGCAACTTCTGCAACTCGTTCAGAGCCTTTTGTAATTACTAAAAATTGCACAATAGTAATAATTAAAAAGATTACTAAACCTACTACTATGTTATTTCCCACTACGAAATTACCGAAGGTCTCAACAATTTTGCCTGCATCAGCTTCTAGTAAAATTAAACGGGTAGTTGTAATTGCGAGCGCTAAACGAAAAATAGTAGTGATTAATAGTACCGCCGGAAACGTTGCAAACTCTAAAGGCGTTTTTAAATAAAGTGCCACCATTAATAAAATGACAGAAATAGAAATATTCAATCCGATTAAGGTGTCTACCAAAATGGTAGGCAGCGGTAAAATCATCATGAAAATAATAAGAATAAGAAGTAGTGCAATTAAAAGATCACTACGAATACCAATACGGGCAATTCGATTCAGTAATGCAAGATTAAACGTCATGGGAGTTATTCATTCCTCTGTACTTCAACATAGATTTTTGAGCATTCGCTTGATCACCTAAACGATAAAAAGCTTTTGCTAAAATCAAATAAACTTTCGCATAATTTCCGTTAATAGGTTTTGGTAATAGCATTAATAAACGACGGCCTGCCTTAATACATTCATCCAAACGATCTAGCATAAGATAGCAATACATTAATGATTTAATCGCATCGATACTCTCAGTATTTTCTGACAACACTAACTCCAACAAAACAACTGCTGATTCGTATTGTTGATTTTGCAAATACACATATGCTACTGCCAACATCCATTCATGTTGGGCAGTAGTTAACGGCTGAATTATCGGTTCATTCATGGATACCAACCCCATAATAATCTTCCATATTGTTGCCTTCGCTCCTCGCCGTGCTCACGTACTCAACTGTACGCTCCGCCGGTCTTGATCACTCGACGCCTCATGGAAGATCATTCTGGAATTGGTATTTATTCCGTTCAGAATAATCCTCCTCCAAAATGTTTGTCTCAAAATAATTTGTGCTGGTTAAATCGAAAGCAGAATGGTTTTCCAGTAGGCGCAAAGTAAACGAAGCAGCGGAGCATACTGAAAAGTATGTGAGTATGTGAGTGAACTTTGCAACAACCTGGAAAATCATTATGATTCGATATAGGTCATGCTTTTTGTTTGGTTGAGAGCTGCTGCATTACTACCTGTACATTCTCATCCAACTCTCTCAATACTTCGGCAACTCGCTCTGAACGACGCGCACGATACCACTGAATTTTTTTTCTTTTTTCTAATTCTTCTAAAACATCTTGTAGACTTTGACGAAAGCCAGGCGGAGTTAAAACAAATGAATTAGTAATTTTTGGAACTAAAAATTCCATTAATTGTTTTGC
>JAZKFP010000004.1:0-2063 GCA_040386355.1 Pseudomonadota bacterium
GACATACTATTTCAATTTCGATACCTATTTTCACTTCTAAATAATTTTGCTTGATGATTTTGCTAGCATTATCAATATGCTCAATAATTTTATTATTGAATTCAAGAGCAAGTGGTTTGATGTTTGCGAATACTGTTCGTTGATTAGTGAAATATGTATCGTATATTTTATCTTTTATAATTTTCTGAAGTTGAGTACAAGGTGTCCGTGTCAGCTTTAAACAATTTGATAATTTTTTTAAAACATCAATTTCCATTTCTTTATTAACAAATTCATATGGAAAGATTATTTCTTTAAATGCAATTAAATCAGGCTGATTTTTTAAAAGTTCATATGGATCATTTAGAGCAAAATTGTTTTCTTGTAAATCAAGGATTTCCCTATTAGTAAAAGAAATCTTTTTTTTACCGTGTTGAAGATGTGTAAAGTCTAAAACAATTTTTTGTTGCGCATTGAAATGTGGCTTAACCGATGAATGATCAATGCTTATCATTTAATCCCTTATTTTGAGATATGAATAACTTAACTATGATTACCGATGTCAATAGAATAATGCAGCTAATTTAAAGCTTTGCTTTTTGATTTGTTGAATTAAGATGTTGTGATTTGTTAAGTTTTTTATCTTTCTCTCTGACTCAATTTGAATAAATTGAAAAAGTTGTGTTGATATCTAAATCTCTCTCAGAAACTAACGAAAGATTTTTTTGTGAAAAGACTTAAGGATCACTGGTGTAATAGATCACATTCTGATTCGTTAAGCTTTATACTATCGCCCTTTATTAACGGTTAGCAGGGCTTGTTATCAAATTTCAAATAAGGGCAAGTCTAACAAACATTAGGTAAAGTTATGCGTTGGTGGTTTGTTGGCTGGGTAGTTGCTATCACAGCAGTCATGGTCGGTTTGAAGTTAAAGCCAGGAATTCCGGAAGATTTAGCCTTTTTATCTTTGCATACTGATTGTTGCAAGGTGGAAGTTTCAGACTCATCAGTATCACAAATAGAATATCAAAAATTACCTAAGGCTGGGGTTAAGGAAGTTCATGCAGCGTCGTCTGTATTAATGCGTGATGGTTCTCTACTGACTGTTTGGTATGGCGGAAGTCGTGAAGGGGCGGCGGATGTTCAAATATATAGTTCACGTTTTAATCCTTCAGATAAACAAGATTCGAAAGATTGGTCTGAGCCAAAAATCCTATTGAGTCCACAACAGGCTATGCATGATTTAGGGCATCGAATACGAAAACTGGGTAATCCTGTAATTAGTTTACGGCCCGATGGAACATTGGATTTATATGTGGTTTCAGTATCGTTAGGCGGTTGGGCCGGAAGCCAAGTTAATTGGATGAGCTCAACTAATAATGGTCATTCTTGGTCTTCTTTAAAGCCACTCTGGACTTCTCCCATTTCAAACATCAGTACCTTAGTAAAAGCTCCGCCTGTTTACTTTGAAAACGGTTGGATTGGATTGCCGGTTTATCATGAGTTCGTTGGTAAATTTGCTGAATTTTTGATTATGGATTCCAATCATCGAATCGTAGATAAAATACGTCTATCTCATCGGCGAGAGGCGTTACAGCCTTGGCTGGCGATTTTGAATGATCAGCAAGCTATTGCGTACATGCGTTTTTCTGGGAATTCAAAACGCGAGATCTTGCAGACACTAACTACACAAGCTGGTGTGAAATGGGGTAGCGCAATTAAAGCAGGATTACCAAATCCAAACTCTGCGGTTACAGCTCTATATTGGAAAAATCATGGGATGCTAATTGTATTTAATCGATCTACTGATTCAAGAAGAGGGCTTTCATTAGCGTTTCTACCGGAAATAGATCCCGCTATGGTTAATGATCTTAAAAATCCGGTTGATAAGTGGCAAGTTATTTATAGTTTTGAAGAAAATTTAAATAAAAAAAATATAGATGAAATTAAAAAGAAAATTCCAAAATTGTCTTACCCCTATATGGTTCAAGGTAATAAAGGATTTCATATTTTTTACAGCTATGAACGAGATTTTATTCGTCATGTTCAAATAAGTGAATCGTGGTTGTTAAAACAGATTGAAA
>JAZKFP010000005.1:0-27752 GCA_040386355.1 Pseudomonadota bacterium
GAAAACCGGCAAGGATTAACGTCCTTCGTGGGTTCAAATCCCACCTCCTCCGCCATCCTATTTTTTTCAATGATAACTGCCCACCATAAACTCATTCAAACTGAATTAGTGAAACTTAATCCTACCGAAAAAAATGCTATAGCTCACATCATTAGCAATAGAAGATTATTTAGGGCCAATTCAGCAACCACCATAAGGTTCCATACAGATTAATAAATACTCCAAAAACACATAGCAATATGTCAAAGGTATTGGCTTTGGCTTGATTTAAACGCATATATAACAATAATAATGGAATAAAATCTACAAAGTAACGATTACCAAATTGCCAAACTCCCATCGTTTTATGAGAAAAAGTAGCAATCATATGCGTAAGTAATGTTAATAAAATTACTGTATTAATTAATACAAAGGATTTTTTCCATTGAGATAATTTCACAAAAAAAATTAAAAAAATTGGATTTACTAAAAAAAATAAAACGCCATCAAAACGTGGAAAAGATAAACCACCACTATCAGTCCAAAACGGTAAGCGAAAACTATTTAAAAAGTTTTGTAAAATATACCGCCAATTAAACTGTCCTAAAGATTCTGCCCTATGTTCAAGCAAATACAAGTGACCAAATTCAAGTGGATTACCAAATCGAATGTAATTATACCAAGCATATAATGCACCTATGAACGTTGGTACATAAAAAAAACGTACACCAACTTGCCAAACTGAAAGCGAAGTTCGATGTGAAATCAATAAAACTACTAAAGGAAAGTACAGAATATTTAAAGGGCGGCATCCTACGGCTAAAGCTAAGCTTAACAAACTAAAATGAATATACTTTAAACGAATATTATCAATACATAATAAAGTAAATGCTAAAAAAGTTAACAGTAGCGCTAATAATTGTGCTTGAAACCAAACGCCGCCATGCAAAGATAAGGCTAAAGCATTACTTCCAAAAATTGCACAGATTGCAATTGCAGTATTTTTTAAGTTATTAAAACCCTGCATTAAAAATACTGCAATTGCAAAAGCGATAATCGCATAGCAAGTATTCATAAAATTATTAGGCGTATTTTCACCAAACCAAGGATAAAGTAAGAAATGAGGCAATGTAGGGGTCGGAGGAAAACTGACAAATATCTCGTGGTTAAAATAAGCCAGCTCAAGATAAGAATAGTCTTGAGTTAAAGCAATTTTGCCGTTCCACCACGTTGCGGCCTGTAGTGCATATGAATCCAAGGGATTATGCGAAAGTAATGGTTGTTTTAAAACGATATACAAAAAAGCGTACAATAACAAAATTGAAAAAATGATAATCAGCCAGGAGGATTTTAGAAAGTTTGGTTGATTCCACCACGACTTCATTGTCATGCCTCATTGTATTGCAACAATTAATTTTTAAAAATAACAGCATAATTATTTTTATCAAACCGTATTTTGAAAAAGATAATTATGCTGTTTTGCTATTCGGCATCATAAAGAACTTCTCACTCATGTTTGACAATTATATGTATAAAGCTTGAGTTTTAGTGAACACTTTTTCAATGCAACCATAGACAGTAAAAAATTATACGCATATTCAGTTCAATCTATTAGCGACGCTTAAGCAATATAGCAAGGCGCCATATAAAAAATGCTGACGCTCTTACAGCAATCACAGGTAATATTATCGAATAAATTCAATGGCTAAATCTTAATATTTTTTTAATAAATCATCCATTACATTTAAAAATGTCTTGTGTCATCAATTGTGCAACATGAGAGATTATTAATTCTATATTTTCAACAACGTGTCCCTGACAACAGAAATATTATACATTCTCTATTAGTATTCAAATGTTAAGTTATGACATAGTACAAATTAGGTAGGGTATCTCATATTTTGCGCGTTCAATAAAAAACTCATTTTTTCTCGCGCTATGTTGGAATTGAAAATGGAATCTCGATCCTACAGAATCACTATCAAAATGTTGATAGGTTTTATTTTAACCAGACTAATGCCGCAGAAGACTCAAAGGATTAAAAAATCATTTGCTCTACAATATTGGGGTAGAGGTATTGGTAAAAATAAAATTAGCAAAAGAATGGAATCAGTTATCCGATTTTATCTTGCGCATGCTACTAAAAATCGAGACGATGAATTAGAAAAGATCCACAAGCATTTTTGGGAACGGCAAATCAACTTGAATTGGTATGAGAAATCGCAACAACGCTTTGAAAGTTCGACATTACCAGTGTTAGAGCCTCATGTAAAAACTTTAAAAGCAATATTAGAAAATACTCACATTTCTACTGTCTGCGAAATTGGCACCGGTGATGGCATGTTTCTTAATCACCTACGACAAACATTACATTCACCCACAAATTTTATTGGATTAGATTTGTCTGCTGAAAGAATTGCTTTTAATTCTCATCAATTCCCTGGACTGCATTTTTTTGCTGGCGATGTGTTTGAATGGATTAATCATACAAGCACAGATAATACGCTTTACGTCACAAATGGTGGCGTATTTGAATATTCTAGCCAAAAAACTCTTACAGCGTTTTTTAATAAAATTAAATTACAACAGCCTGGAAGTATTATCGCTTTATTTCACGAGTCTCTTGCGTTAGATCATAAATTATCTACTGACAACGAATCTCGATTAACGTGTGGTGGAGAGTTTTCCTTTTCTCATAATTTTCCATTTCTTTTTAAACAAGCAGAATTTAGGGTTCAACATTTAGAAGAAGAAAATCATCCGGCGGGTTATCGAGCATTAACTATTATTGCCTCTAGCAGTAATCTTGTGAATCAAAGTAAGGTAAAGAAAGAAGCGGTAGATTTACAGCCCGTTAATGCCATTTAAAGAATCATAAACGCATCAAAAATTATAATTTAGCAATTTTTGTAGACCCGCGTATAGAAAAAATTTACACATAAATTAATGCACTAAAATTTTTTTTAACTTTTAATATTTAATTTTTGAATTGCCTGCTGTATTTTTTGTAATGCTTCTAAAATAACTTTTCTCGGTGAAGCTAAATTCATTCGCATATATCCGCTTCCTCCAGTGCCAAAGCTAATTCCGCTATTGAACCCTATTCCAGCTTCATGACAGAAAAAATGTGCTAATTCATTGTCAGATAATTTTAAATTGCGACAATCCAACCAAATTAAATATGTGCCTTCTGAAGGTTGTGCAGAAATTCCCGGTAAATTCTTTTGAATAAACTCAATCACTAAATCTTGCGTTTCTTTTAGATAAATCATTAACGCATCTTTCCACTCCCCACCAGATGCATACGCAGCTTCAAAAGCTGCAATACTAAATGGATTACGTGCACTCAAATGCAAGTCATCAAAAATTTTCTGTATTACCATGCGATCGGATTTTTTATCAATAATTAAACTCGACAAACCTAAACCAGCGACGTTAAATGTTTTGCTCGGTGCAACGGCGGTGATAATACGATCTGCAGGTTTAGCAAGTGTTGCGAGCGGAATATGTTGGTGTGGTGTGTATACAAGATCTGCGTGAATTTCATCTGAAAAAATCATTAGATTGTATTGACGCGCAATACGCAGAATTTCTAATAACTCATTTAATTGCCAAACTCGTCCTACCGGATTATGGGGCGAACTTAATAACAGTATTTTTCCACCTTGAATTGCACATTTTTCAAGATGATCAAAATCAATTTGATAACGACCATCTCTGATTGTAAGAGGATTTTCAATTAGTTTTCTTTGCGTATGGGTTACTGCAGTAAAAAAAGGGAAATATACGGGCGGTTGAACAATAATGCCTTCGCCCACATTGCTAAAGGCTAAAATTGCAGCGGATAAACATGGCACAACACCCGGGCACATTAAGATGGATTCGCGTTGGATGCTCCAATTATGACGATGCAACATCCATTGAGTGAGAGCGGTAAATAAACTTTCAGGATAAAGACTGTATCCATAAATAGGATGTGCAGCTCTTTGCATCAATGCTGCACTTACCACAGGCGGACAAGCAAAATCCATGTCAGCAACCCAAAGCGGAGAAACATTTGCACATCCGAATTGCTGCAAACGTAAATCAAATTTTACGCAGTGAGTATTTTCTCGTGCAATTTCTTGATTAAAAAAATCTTGATCCGTTTTTATAAAAGGGTTTAAGTGATTCGTTCCCATAATGTGACTTCTGCGATTGAGTGTTGGAATTTACGTCGCGTTTCTCGAATCACAAAGGGTACATCTTTTGGCTGATTTATCAAACGAAAGTGTTTCGCCAATATCATTTTCATCGTGTCTAACGTCGTAACGTTTTCACCGTCTTTTTTAAACCCGCCTAACCAGTGCTCTGGGCGCGTGTGGGTTTCAAGCCATGTGTAAGGCGAAGTAATCATCAACACACCACCAATATTCAAACGTTCATGTATATGAGCTAAAAAATCTGCGGGTTGATACAATCGATCAATTAAATTAGCGGCAAGAATAAAATCATAATTAGTAAATTGAGTTGCCAAATTACAGGCATCATTCTGAAAAAATTCAATTTTAGATAGTTTTTTTTCTAAATTTAAGCCCGTTAAGCTGCGAGTTTTGTAAGAAACCAGCTGACCTTCTTCAATTAAACTGTAACGGACAATGCCCTGATCGCGCATTTGAATACAGAGATTAATAAAACGTGCTGAAAAATCAATTCCTGTCACTTCATCAAAATATTGCGATAATTCAAAACTTGCACGCCCAGTAGCACAGCCTAAGTCCAATGCTTTTAGTCGTGGTTTATCTTGCAGATTTTGCATGGCCAGTTGAATTAATGATTTTGGATAGTTACTTACCCCGTAATATTCATCACCATAATGAAATTCAGCGTATTCAGATAGCTGCTGATCGGTTTCATAAAAAATATTGTCATTGTTTACTGGCGTATCTGTTATCACGTAGCGAAATCCCGCATGTTGAAAAAAATGTCGACGAAAGGCGTATCGTGCAGAAGCAAGTGCTTCATTACCGGTTGAAATCCACGAACCGCCTTTTATTAAATTATGTTTTCCATCGAAAGTAGGCGTAGTGAAATCATCGTATAGCGGATGTGCTTCAAAACCGCAAAAAGGGTAAATAGGCGTCTCTGTCCATTGCCAAACATTCCCAACTACATCAAATAAATTTCCCTGCGGAAAAAGCGATACCGGACAAGAAGACGCGAAATAATTTAAATGAATATTAGCTTCCGTTGAAGATTCAACGGACTCAGCAGCTTGTTGAATTTTACAAACATCGTACAAACGATACCATTCATCTTCGGTCGGCAGTCTAACCGTTTTTTCCAATGATTCAGTTTTCCATTGGCAAAATGCTTTGGCTTCATGATAGTTAATTTCAACTGGCCAACTCCAAGGCATTGCAATTTCTTCAGTCATCAATCGTAAAAACCATTGATTATTTTTTTGCCGCCAAAAAGTTGGGTATTGCGCGTTGCTAAATTTTCTCCATGCTAACCCTTCGGCTTGCCAAAAACTATTTTCGTGATATCCGCCCTTTTCAACAAATTCTAAAAATTCTTGATTACTTACCAAATATTGACTGACCTCAAATACAGGGACATGAGCAGTGTGAGTTCCGTACTCGTTATCCCATCCATAATAAGGATCATTAATTTGTTTATTTAATTGCACATCTCCGGCATTTATTTTAATCATCTTATTTACAGGGGCAGAGTCGTACTGCTCACAAGGTTTCCACGCAGGATGGGATCTTACTAAATGCAAATCCTGCTGGCGAATCAATACCGACGATGTTTCTAAGTGAATACGTTCGTGTTCAATTCCCATTACAATCGGCCACCACGAATGTTGCCAATTAATAGATGAATTTAAAGGCAAATGACTAATGAGTTGTTGAACAATCATTCGAACACGCGAGCGGTATTCTTTTACTGCCTGCACACTAGGCCAAGGGTAACTTTGGTCTCGGATATCATCCCAGCCCATTTCATCAACGCCTACTGCAAATAAAGATTCAAATTCAGGATTAACACGTTTTTCAATTAAACCTGCAAGAATCAATTTGTTGATATAAAAAGTTGCTGTATGACCTAAATAAAAAATAAGTGGGTGGCGTAAAGAAATAGGTTTTTTATAATAGCTTTCATCGCTGGTTAAAGTTTCAAACAGTAGTTCATAACGATCATATGTTGCTTGAAAATACTGCAAGATAGTTGCACGCAGCAGCTCATGATCCGAATTATCCAACACAGGCGTACGTTGAAAAAACTTCACGGTTTATCAATCCTTTTAACAAGAGGCTAGATTTTATTTTAGGAACACATGCGGGAGATATTTGGTTTTTTTATCGTTTCCACATTAAAGATAAAGCTGTAGCTTTTTTGTCAACATGTGCTCAAAAGGCAAATGACGAATATGAGGAACAACCTGTTAAAACAGCCCAACTGGCTAGACAAATCAAACTCAACTACTTTAAAGCTTATATGCTCCTAACAAAATCAGTGGTTTGAAACATAGTCGTGATACATGTAAACCAATCAAATATAGTTCACATGCTAATTGCTTTTTTAATAGCCTGTGTGACCGCTAGTATCTATTGGGTAGGCTGCATATGGTTTGATCACACCCAACCGGGTTATTGGTCCTACTTTGATCATTTAGCAGCTGCATTTTTAGATGGCCGTATGTATTTAACGGATCCAGCTATCACGCAAGATTTAACTCTGTATCAACAACGCTGGTATGTTCCCTTTCCTCCAATGCCAAGTATATTAATGCTGCCATGGATCGCATTGCTAGGAATTGAACATTTCAATTCAATTATCTTTAGTGTAATTATTGGTGGAATTAATACGGGTTTAATATTTTTATTATTAGCCAGTCTTAGTCAAAAAAAACTCATCTCGCTTTCCCTCTTCGACAATCTTTGGCTAACATTGTTTTTTGGTTTTGGCACTGTGCATTGGTATATGTCAACCGTTGGCACAGTTTGGTTTATTGCACAGATTTGCACCTTTAGTTTTTTATCTCTGGCGACTTTATTTACCGTTAATCGGTATTCACCCTGGTGGATTGGTAGTGCTTTGGGAATGGCGATTGCTGCCCGTCCACATGTGATTTTAATGTGGCCATTATTGTTTGGAATTCAACTTTATTATCAAAAGAGTTATTTAACGCGGTCACATTTTGGAATAATGGGTTGGATTATCCGTTTGAGCGCTCCTGTTGCTATTAGCATTTTATTATTACTTTTTTACAATTACATACGTTTTGATAATTTTTTAGACTTTGGGTATAAGACCCAAAATGTTGCAGATTGGGTTAAAGATAATTTAAATCAATACGGTCAATTTAATCCGTATTTTATTTCAAAAAACTTTTGGGCCATGTGGTTGGCAACGCCTGAATGGATGCCAGATTTAAAACAATGGCAAGTAAATGCAGAAGGAATGAGTATTTTATTAACATCACCACTCTTTATTTTTTTAATTAGAGTTTTTCAAAAAATAAATATAAATTATTTTTTTGTAATTAGCGGTGCGTTGTTGGCCTTACTATTAATCAGTGGAATATTGTTGCTGTATTACAATACCGGATGGCGTCAATTTGGCTATCGATTCAGTTTAGATTATATGATTCCTTTATTTATTTTAATGAGTTTTTCGGCCCATGAACGCGTAACATGTGGCATGCGTTTATTGATTTTATTTAGCATTCAAATCAATGCTTATGGCGTGTATTGGTGGCATACCAATTAATTAACACCAATAAAATAAAGACTATAGTGATGGTTCAAGACGCAATACCTGATTAAGTTTTACACTTGTGAAGGCAAAGCACATTTCTGAAGCTACATTAAAATCTAATAATTCCCACGGTAAGGATGTATTTCTTACTAGCTCTACCCAGGTTGCGAAAGAATTTCGAGGATTTAGCACACCGTTTTCATCCGTCTCAATTGGAGTGTTAGGGTTACCACCCCATTTTTTTTGCTGCAATTGCTCAACTCTAAGCCAAACCATTAATTCATTACGATTAAATGCCAAAGCCAACATACCCGAAGCTTCTTTTGCACATAATTCAAACAGTGAATTTTGTGCACTTAAAGAATTGGTGGAAAAAACTCCATTGTGACAAGTTCTGGTTAATGCAAAATTAATCAAAGGTAAAATATTTGATTTACTAATTCCATTAGAGCCAATTTCATTACCTTTCACCCATATTATTCCATCTGCTTGCATCATTGCCTTTAATGCTTCAACATTTTTTTGTGCAAACATATTTAAATCACAATGACACTGTACAAAATTATGAGTTAATTCTATAACTCTATTTAGTCTCTGAGTTAACTGGTCTCGCTGGTTTAATTCAGTAATTGCATGAATTTTACTTGCGAATAATTCAACTAAATTTTGTATATCAAGTAATTGCTGTAATCTTAACAACTTCGATGTACTGTTGTGTCCACCTATTAATCCCCATAATTTTCCATCAACGACTACTGAAAAAGATACAGAAGCTTCAACTCCCATATTTTCTAAATATTTTAAATGTGATCTACCAACTTGGCGAGAAAGAGAAAGTGATAAATCTAATGGTTGATTAATGCTGTTTACTTCCAATATAACAACTGGCTCATAATTTCGATCCGGATAATGTCGAAAACGATTAACACAATATACAGCGTGAAGATTGGTAGGAATATCGGTTGAAGGAAAATAATGCGACATTAAAGAAGGATAAATTCCATTAGACGATTCACCAATTACCATACCATTGCCTTGACTATCAAAGCGTAAACAATATAGTCGATCGAAGTCTGTCAACATTCGAATGTGTTTAGTTAATAAAATTGCAAAATCTGATAAATGTCCTTCATAGGTTGCAATTTCATGAGTCGCTCGTATTTTACGACTGAGATAATCTACTTTCATCTTTGAAGCAGTTGTAGCAGGCAAAATCACTTCAAAACATAAAAAATTTCCCGAATAAAATAAAAAACCTTCAGCGTGCTGAGGTGTTAACAGTAGGTTTTTATTCCAATTCCATCGCAAATAAAAATGATTATTACGGTTTTTAACTTTTAATTCGCTAATTGCATCAAAAATTGTAAGATGACTTGAATATTCAATGAGAGTTAAAAAGTTTTTTTCTAATAAATTTTTTGGCAATCCTGCAAACATAGTAGCATTAGCGCTAATTTTTTTAATGTCTAATATTTCATCTACCATAATAAGCAGGGCAAAGGGTTGAATATAAGAAGTTAGACAATAGTTAATTTCTTTACAAGGATTTAAATCCTTATTCTTTTTTTTCTCAACAATAAAGTCTGCATTAGAAATCATAAGAAGTCATCGCATTAGAATACATTAAAAAGGTTTTCTGTGCAGAGCAAACACAAGCTTTCTTATCATGTTCCGCAGTTACGGTTGTATTAATTAATTCACTGGTTTGTTTCCAAAAATTTTGAGTAGCGGTGCCATAAGCTGTGTAATACCGTCCACCCGAATTAGATTCATATCCGTAATGTTCAATTAACAATTTCCGAATTACCAGCGCACCTAGTGTCGCGCCTTCCAGAACATATATACATCCCATTAAATCCGGAATGGATAGAATGTTAGGAAGACAATTAAATGAAAATGAAGAAATAGTTTTTTGTTTAAAAAAATGAATATCTTCTTCAAGCCAAACACTTTTATGACGAACTGACCAAATTAAATATAAATCTGAACCATGAAGATAATGATCAACTTTATTTTCAAGCGGTTTGTGAAAAGCGTGAAGCCGTTGGAGAAGACTAATATAATGCGGACGCGACAAATTACCATGCAATAAACTTTGCATAATTGGCGTGTTTTCAATTGCAGCATGCGCATCAGCAGTTGCCTCACGCAACTGTTGCATTATTGGAATACATTGCAAATCCGTATTAGTGTGGTCAAAAATGGCCATGACACTCTCATTAATTTTTAAGTTTCAAGCAATGATGAGTGGAACGTGATTAAAGTGGCGATAAGATGCGCTTTTGTCACGCATTAATCAATCCCAATATTAAAGACTTTTTTGATGAGGGAAGAGATAGCAGAAAGCTGTTTTTTTAATCTATAGACTATACCCGTAGCGTTTGACCTTTTGTTTTAAAAAAAGAGTAGGTGTTCATCATGATATTTTTTTCCACTTGCTGTGTTAAGACCGCAAGAGCGCGTCACAGCACTCTTGCGTGCGTAAAGCTTTGGCTACGCAGCGTCAAGACGTCGTGCAACCGAAAAAAATATTCATGCTTCACCATTTCATTTAACCTAATTTTCATTCGCTACGGGTATATATGAATGACAAAGATAATATTTTTGGAGATTTAAAAGTGTAATGTTCTAAAATTATACATTCCCTTGCATTCGAACATTTAATTAAAGGAATTCATTTCTGGATGTTTAATTAAAATATTATGCCATCCTTGGATTTGTGGTAGATGATGTATTTTGTTGCGCTTCCATTACTTCTAGGTTTTGAGATATGGACGCACGATTAAGACGAGGTTGAGACTGCTCTTCAACTGTTCGCATATTAGGATCTAATCCGCAGCATCGAGCAATTAATCCAGCAACAGCAATTACCGCTCCAGCAATTTGAAGTGAAGCAGAGATTGGATGATTACCACCAAGCTGGCCTCCAACGAGTCCACCAGCAAGAAAAGTAATTGCACCTAAAGCCATCACGCCCGTGGTAGGCCGACGCATACAATTTGCTGTGCTAGCCCTACATCTTAAGTTGTTATTTTCTCTAGTAGAAATATTATTTAAAGAAGTGGGATTGGGAACTGAGGTGTGATTTTGATTAACAACGGTCTGTAAAGCTTGCATCATACGACGCGCTTCTTGTGCTTGTATTACATTTTGCGCAAGTTGCATCGCTGCCATCGAATCCATATTACTACCTCATTAACTCTCAGAAAATTTTAAGAAAGAAAAGTATTAAAAAAAATCAGCTGAGAGAAATGTCAGTTGGCTGTAAGAATGAGCAAAAATTCAGAAGAAAAACTTGTTAAATCTGTAGATAATTTTATTATTCAATTCCTAATTATTTTTTTAAAACCTCCAATAATAAGCTAATTTTATAAAACCCATCTTTTTAAATCCGCTAACAACTCACATAATCTCGTAGTAAATCGTGCAGCATCAGCGCCATCAATAACGCGATGATCGTAAGATAAACTTAATGGTAGTACCGAACGGCGTTGCCATTCTTCTTCAATCCATATCGGTTTATCCAACATTTTCGACACACCAAGAATGGCAACTTCTGGCCAATTAATAATTGGAGTGAATGCAGTGCCACCCAAACCACCGAGTGAAGAAATCGTAAAACACCCACCTTGCATTTCATCGGGTTTTAATGCTTTGTCGCGTGCTTTTTTACTTAATACTGATAAATCAACAGCAATTTGCACGACTGTTTTTTGATCAACATCACGAATTACCGGCACTACTAGACCATTCGGTGTCTCAACCGCAAAACCTAAATGACAATACGATTTTAAAATTAAAGTCTGTCCGTCTGATGCAAGAGATGCATTAAATTTTGGAAATTCAGCCATAACTTTTGAAACGGCTTTCAATAAAAAAGACAGAACGGTAAGTTTTACGCCCTGCTTTTCCAATTTTGGATTTTCTATTTTTCGAAAACTTTCTAATTCAGTAATATCCACTTCATCAAATTGCGTCACATGTGGAATATGTTGCCAATTGCGGGTCAAATTACGAGCACTTAAAATTTGAATTTTTGTGAAAGGCTGTTCACTAATTTTTCCCCATTTTGAAAAATCAATGACTGGAAAATCCGTACTAATTTTTGATACTGCAACCTGCACATCTGGCGTTTTTGGTTTGCTAGTTAAAGCCGTTTTAATATAGGAATGCACATCTTCTTTTAAAATTCTTTCTTTATCGCCACTGCTTTTAACCTGTGATAAATCAACACCGAGCTCACGCGCAAGGCGTCGTACGGCCGGACCAGCATGAATATCTTTAGAAGAAGAAATTTCAGCGGAAGGTTCTTCAATTTTATTTTTTTCTTGTATTGGGTTTTGTTGAACTGTTTTTTCTTCAACAGGTTTAGCGCTAACTTCTTCTGACGATTTTATTACGCTAGCGTTTTCTTCCGATACGTTGTCTTTAGAAAATTTCTTATTGTCTATTGAAACTTTTTTTGAAGATTTGTCTTCAACAGAAACTGTTATTTCTTTTTGCTCAGGAATATCTTCTTTTTTAGTTTCTGATTTGTGAGCATTTTCCGAACTGTTAATTTCTATCAAAGGATCACCCGTTTTTACCGATGATCCCACTTTAATTAAACATTTACTAACCACACCATTCATAGTGGATGGAATATCAACCGACGCTTTTGCGGATTCAACCACAGCAATGGTTTGATCCACCGTAACGGTGTCACCTTCAGCAACCAATAATTCAATAACATCTACAGGGTCACTCGAACCTAAATCGGGCACATAAAGAATTTCGGCCACAATCAAATCCCTTTTTTTAAATTAAAAGTTTAAATACTAAGAGGGTTGGGTTTTTCAGGATCAATATTAAATCGTTGAATTGCATCCTGCACTTTAGTTCGGCCCACTAAACCTTTATCGGCCAGCGCATTCAATGCAGCAACCACAATAAAATAACGATCGACTTCAAAGTGCCGACGCAATTCTTCGCGTGTATCGCTGCGTCCGAAACCATCCGTACCTAGCGCGGTATAATGATTACGAATAAAAGGTCGAATTTGATCCGCATGCGTTTTCATATAATCGCTTGCTGCGACAATTGGAAATTTACTAGATTTTAAACAACTATCTACAAAAGATTGTTTTGGAGTTTCAAGTGGATGTAATAAATTCCAACGCTCAACTTCCAAACCATCGCGACGTAATTCATTAAAGCTTGTTACGCTCCAAATTTCTGAGCCAATGCGATACACTTCCGCTAAAATATCAGCCGCAGCTTCCACTTCCCGTAAAATTGCACCACTTCCTAACAATTGCACTTTTACTTTCGCATTGGTTTCTACTGAACGTAATAAATACATACCGCGCAATAAATTTTCCTCAATGCCCGTTGGCATTTGTGGATGCGGGTAATTTTCATTCATTAATGTAATATAAAAAAACACATTTTCTTGATCTTGCATCATTCGCTTTAAACCCGAGTGAATGATTATTGCTAATTCATAACTGTAGGTTGGATCGTACGATATACAATTAGGAATCGTGGACGCCAACACATGACTGTGTCCGTCTTGATGCTGTAAACCTTCGCCATTTAATGTGGTACGTCCAGATGTTGCGCCCAATAAAAATCCACGCGCTTGACTATCACCTGCTGCCCACGCCAAATCGCCAATTCGCTGAAATCCAAACATGGAATAAAAAATATAAAACGGAATCATCGGTAAATTATTGGTAGAATACGACGTTGCAACCGCTAACCAACCAGCAAATGCACCCGCTTCATTAATTCCTTCTTCGAGCATACGGCCTTTTTTATCTTCGCGGTAATACATTAATGTACCGGCGTCTTCGGGTTTATAGAGTTGACCGACACTTGAATAAATTCCAAGTTGTTTGAACATGCCTTCCATACCAAAGGTACGTGCTTCATCCGGTACGATCGGTACAACGCGATCGCCAATATCTTTTTGCCGAATTAATGACGATAAAATTCGAACAAACGCCATTGTTGTCGATAATTCACGATCCCCCGAAGATTCTAACGCTGCACCAAACATTCCTAAATCAGGAATATTTAATGATTGAGATTTTGCACGCCGTTGCGGCAATGATCCGCCTAATGCGCGTCGACGTTCTTTTAAATAACGAATTTCATTACTGGTTTCAAGCGGTGTGTAATACGGAATTTTTGCTAATTCATCATCGTTAAAAGGCATATCAAATCGATTACGAAATGCACGCAAACTTTCCATATCGAGTTTTTTTAATGAATGGGTTTTATTTTGCGCTTCGGTTGTTCCTGTTCCATAACCTTTAATTGTTTTTGCAAGAATTACTGTGGGCTGACCTTTATGATGAAAGGCTTTGTGATACGCCGCATATACTTTAAATGGATCATGTCCACCACGATTTAATTGTTCAATTGCTTCGTCTGAATAATCACCGACTAATTTTGCTAATTCTGGATAGACATTAAAAAAGTGTTCTCGCGTAAAAGCGCCACCATGCATTTTAAAAGCTTGGTACTCACCGTCGACTACTTCTTCCATGCGTTTGCGTAAAACACCGGTTGTGTCTTTTGCTAATAATGGATCCCAGTGACGCCCCCAAACGACTTTAATAACATTCCAACCTGCACCGCGAAAAATTCCTTCTAATTCTTGAATAATTTTCCCATTACCACGTACTGGTCCATCCAAACGTTGTAAATTGCAATTAACAACAAAAATTAAATTATCAAGTTTTTCGCGGCCTGCTAATGAAATTGCACCGAGTGATTCGGGCTCATCCATTTCACCATCACCAACAAAAGCCCAAATTTTTCGATCTTCTGTGGGTAATAATTCGCGATTTTGTAAATATTTCAAAACGTGTGCTTGATAAATTGCTTGTAGCGGACCGAGTCCCATTGATACGGTGGGAAAATTCCAAAATTCTGGCATTAACCACGGATGTGGATAGGACGATAATCCTTTGCCTTTCACTTCACGTCGAAAATTATCAAGTTGTTCTGTCGTTAATCGACCTTCTAAAAAAGCACGCGCATAAATGCCAGGAGAAGAATGGCCTTGGTAATAAATTAAATCGCCACCAAAATTTTCTTGTGGTGCGCGAAAAAAATGATTAAATCCCACATCATATAGTGTCGCTGACGAAGCAAAGGTTGCGATATGGCCACCGAGTTCGTCGTCGTTATTATTGGCGCGCATGACCATTGCTAATGCGTTCCACCGAATTAACGAACGAATACGGCGTTCAATATACGGGTCACCTGGTAGAACCGGTTCGGCTTGTGGCGGAATAGAATTTAAATATGGGGTATTTAATTGATTTAAATTTAAACCTTGAGTACGCGCTACTTCATTTAATTTTTCCAATAAAAAACACGCCCGGTCTGGACCTGCTCTTTCAATTAAAGAATGCAGTGCGGCTATCCATTCATCGGTTTCTACAGCGTCTTCATCGCCATAAAATTTGTTTATTTCTGACATTAAGTCACTCCGCTAGAGCCATTAAGGTTCGCAAACGTTTCCAATCAAAAGCCGGACCTGGGTCGGTTTTTCGTCCTGGCGCAATATGATCATGGCCAATGACACGTTGTTCTGTTATTCCAGAATAGGTTCGACGTAGCGTTGTCACAATATGAGTTAATACAAAATATTGTTTATCGGTGTAGGGAATATCATCGCAACCTTCCAGTTCAATACCAATTGAAAAATCGTTGCAACGTTCTTGACCTTCTAAAGATGAAACGCCAGCATGCCAAGCACGTTGTTCAAACCCAACGTATTGAATAACAGCACTAGTTCGACGAATAACTAAATGGGAGGA
Organism: Pseudomonadota bacterium; assembly: GCA_040386355.1. Lineage (GTDB taxonomy): Bacteria > Pseudomonadota > Gammaproteobacteria > Pseudomonadales > UBA6940 > JAZKFP01. Next base: position 15,540 of record JAZKFP010000005.1, read on the forward strand.
CACCTTGAATTGATGAATGGTTTCATAATAGGGATGTTCACTGGGGTTTAATCGATTCGAAAATAGCTCTTCAATTCCAGATCCGCCAAAAATTCCTGGAGGCAAACTAATTCCATGAATAATAATTGCATCGATTGCCGTGTTCACGGGACGAACATCATGGTTTGGACTTAACGAATGTCGTGCAGGTGTAATCCAACCTGATTCAATATGAAATGCTGCTGCAGTTTTTTGATAGTTATTCCACTGTTGACGAAGATCAAAATTTGCATTTAAGGCACTCTTGTTCGCGTCCATCTTATTATTGACACTCCTGTGCGGTATACTTTCAAATCATGTCAAAAGCAAAGTGATTTTCCCAGGTGTTGCATGATCGCGCAGCCTGCTCACTGAGTATTCTGCGCGGGCCATTCTCCATGCGCCTACGGCAAAACCATTTTGCTTTTAACGTATATTTTTTAATGTTCGAATTTAAGGATAACAGGTCGAATGCTTCCTAAAGCTTTTAATGAGGGATTGATGAATTTCATCAATGCATCCCCTACGCCTTTTCACGCCACTCAAACTATGTCGCATGCACTTCTACTCGCAGGATTCACTCCTTTATATGAAGAAGAAATTTGGCACCTTCAGCCTGGTGAAAAATATTTTGTTTGTCGTAATGACTCTGCATTAATTGCTTTTACACTCGGCGATTTACCGCTTGCGGAAACTGGCATTCGCATGGTGGGTGCTCACACCGATAGCCCTGGGTTAAAAATTAAACCCAATTTTGCAAATGAACGTGAAGGCTATAAAGGTTTAAATGTTGAAGTCTATGGTAGTCCTTTATTAAATCCTTGGTTTGACCGTGAATTATCTATTGCAGGTCGTGTGCATTTTCGAACGCATCACGGTCATGTTGAGTCGTGCTTAATTGATATTGCAGATCCTGTAGCAATTATTCCAAGTCTTGCCGTGCATTTAGATCGCAATGCCAATAACGAACGTAGCATTAACTCTCAAATTCATATGATTCCAGTAACTGGAATGGTTCGCGGTGAAGGATCACGTCCTCAAGGCTGGTTTGATTTTGATGAAGTATTATTTCTAACCGCACAACAACAAAATCGCAATATTGAACGTATTTTAGATGCGGAATTATTTTTGTACGATCACCAACAAGCGTCGATTATTGGATTAAATCAAGAATGGTTAGTAAGCGCACGAATCGATAATCTTTTAAGTTGTTATGTAGGCTTAATGGCATTGATAGAAGCGCCTGCGCATCAATCTAATTTATTAGTATGTTCAGATCATGAGGAAGTAGGTAGTGTTTCGGCCTGTGGTGCGAACGGCCGCTTTCTCGAATCCATTTTAAATCGTTTAGGACTCACGTCAGAAGATTTGGAACGCACCCTGGCACAGTCATTATTTATCTCAACAGATAATGCACATGGTGTACATCCGAACTATCTTGATAAGCATGATGCGCAACATCGGCCTCTAATCAATCAAGGTCTAGTATTAAAGATGAACAGTAACCAACGTTACGCATCGACCAGCGAAACTCAAGCATTATTTCGGGATCTATGTCACCGTTTGGATGTACCCGTTCAATGTTTTGTAAGCCGTAATGATATGGGATGCGGCAGCACCATTGGACCGTTGGTTGCAGCTCGCTTAGGAGTTCGGACGTTAGATATTGGTGTTCCCACTTTAGCAATGCATTCCATTCGTGAGCTAGCAGGAACCGTAGACGCGCACTATCTTTACCGCGCTCTGACTGGTTTTTTTGATGACGACGATATACCTGCCTCATAATGGTTTTTCGGGGTGCAATGTTTTGCGAACGGCATTGCGCGCGACACTTATTCGCCTGCTCACATACTTTTTAGTATGCTGTATGGGCTTATTTCGCAAGCGTCTACTGCAAAATCATTCTGCGTTTGGTATATGAGTGTTAATTAAGTAGAATTTTGATAGGTATTATTTATGAATGAACGCAGCCCTGTAGCAGTCTTAGGCTCTTTAACTTCGCCATTTCGACCGCTGTTTGGCAAGCTTTCCCATTTTCTTCTTCCTGCCGCTCTTATATTAAGTTTTTCTTTGATCAGCAGTGACAGTTGGGCTCGTATAGAAAGCACATTACGACTTCCAGAAGACTTAAGTACCATTAAATTTTCACGCATAAATCCAGAATCGCATCAGAAACGTACGATGCAATCCATAATCAAAAATTTAAATTTTTCACATTATCGTAAAATTGAAATTAATGATGATTTATCCGAACGCATGCTCACTGAATTTATTGATGCGTTAGATCCAAATCGTGTTAATTTTTTTGCATCGGATATCAAACGATTTCAAAGTTACCAACATACACTGGATGAAGCTGTGTTAGAAGGTAACCTTGATCCGGGTTACGATATTTTTAATACACATCTAGAGCGTATTATTGATCGCATGATTTTTAGTATTCATTTAATTGAAAATGAATTTGATTCCATTAATTTTAATGTCGAAGAATATTGGATTAACGAACGTAAAAATTTACCCTGGCCTGAAACCCAAGCCGAGTCGGATCATTTGTGGCGTCAACAATTAAAATTAGCTGCGTTATCACTGCGTTTAGCCGACACCACATTAACCAATCAAAAGCTACAGTCCACGCTTAGCAAACGCTATCGCACGAAATTAAATTTATTATTACAAACTCAAAATGAAGAAGTATTTGAAACAATTACGCGAGTGATCAGTAATTTATACGATCCGCATACCGAATATTTTTCACCACGTGCATTAGATAATTTCAATATTAATATGAGTTTATCGCTTGAAGGTATTGGTGCTGTTTTACAAAACGAAGATGACTACACTAAAGTGGTTCGATTAATTCCAGGTGGGCCTGCTGATAAAAGTGGCCAACTGCATCCCCTTGATAAAATCATTGGCGTTGCGCAAGGCAAAGACGGTGAAATTGTTGATATCCTAGGGTGGCGCATTGAGAAAGTCGTTGATTTAATTCGTGGACCAAAAGATTCACAAATCACCTTAGAAATTATTCCGGCTGGTTCTCAAACCAATAAAAGTAAAACCGTAATCATTACCCGCAATCAAGTTCAACTCGAAGACCAAGCTGCAAATTCCGATGTACTTGAACTTAAACGTGAAGAAAATAATTATCGTTTAGGCGTCATTGATATTCCAACCTTTTATTCCGATTTCCAAGGTCAACGTTCCGGAAATGCAGAATACCGTCGAGCTTCTACTGACGTGGCAAAGCTCATTAACAAATTAAAAGCAAAATCCATTGATGGTTTAATATTGGACTTACGCAGCAACGGCGGCGGTTCTTTGATGGAAGCCAATCAATTATTAGGATTATTTATTGAAACCGGTCCAACCGTGCAAATTCGTTACGCGAATGGCCGTGTTGAATTACAAAAAGATTTGGATCCAGCGGTCGCATACGACGGTCCATTACTCGTTATGGTAAATCGATTAAGCGCTTCTGCTTCAGAAATTTTAGCGGGGGCAGTACAGGATTATCAACGCGGTTTGGTGGTTGGAAATCGGACGTTTGGTAAGGGAACGGTACAAGCATTACGTCCTCTTGATCGCGGGCAATTAAAAGTCACTGAAGCCAAGTTTTATCGCGTATCCGGTGCAAGCAATCAACACCAAGGTATTATTCCGGATATAGAAATGCCGGATGTCATTGATCCTGAAGATATTGGCGAAAGCGCATTAACCAATGCTTTACCCTGGGATATTATTCCACCAACACGTTTTCCAGTATTAAGTTCTCTGCAAGAAAAATTACCTACTTTAAAAACCGATCATGAGAAACGCATTGCAACCGATCCGGATTTTATTTATCTCACCGAGCGCAATAAATTAGCGCAAGAAATATCCAAGATTGACCGCATCTCTCTCAATCAAATTACTCGCGAAAAAGAAATTCGGTCGCAAAAAAATCTTGAACTAAAACTTGAAAATCAGCGTCGTGTTGCTAAAAAATTGGAACCTCTAAAAAGTTACTCTGAATTTGAAGCGCAACAAAGTCAGATTATGGCTGATAATCGACCCGATCAAGTGATTAGTGAACAAGATACGGTATTGATGGAAAGCGGACAAATATTAGTCGATTGGATTGAACGTCAAAAGACACATGTTGCAGCGCAGAATTAATTAATAACAACTAACTATGCTTTTATATTATAAATAGTGATGTATCGGTAATTCTATTGATACCACTGTTGGTATAGTTGATGAATTGGTCTTGATGTTGACACCGCTGACTGGTGTGTAGGGACGAAAAATGTTTCGCCCCTGGATACGAATAACCTGCATCGTAATTTTAAAATTAAGTTTAAATTTAAAAAAATTTCTTAAATTTAAAATCATTTCAATCCCTGTTCTAAATCTTTCCTTAAATCTTCCACATTTTCCAACCCCACCGATAAACGCACTAACCCTTCTGTAATTCCGCATTTAATTTTTTCTTCAGATGGTAGGCGTCCATGTGTTGTCGTATCAGGATGCGTAATCGTTGACTTCGCATCCCCTAAATTTGCAGTGATAGAAAAAATTTTACACTGGTCGATCAATTTCCAGGCCGCTGTTTGACCGTCTTTTAATTCAAAGGATAAAACACCACCAGCACCAATTTGTTGTTTACGAGCTAATGCATATTGCGGGTGCGCTTCTAATCCGCTGTAATACACACTACTTACTGCTGAATGTTCTGCTAACCACTGTGCAATTGCTAATGCATTTTGCGAATGTTTTTCCATACGCAAAGTTAAGGTTTCTAAACCTTTCAATAAAACCCACGCATTAAATGGACTTAATGAAGGTCCAGCACTACGTACGAATGAATACGCTTCTTGCATATCCTGCTCATTACCCACTAACGCACCGCCCAAAACCCGACCTTGGCCGTCCAAATATTTGGTCGCGGAATGAATCACAATATCTGCACCCAACAACAACGGTTGCTGTAACGCAGGCGTGCACAAGCAATTATCTACAACTAATTTTGCACCGACACCTTTTGCAATCTCTGCAAGTGCTGGAATATCCGCAATTTCGTTAAGTGGATTCGATGGGGTTTCAATAAATAACAATTTTGTATTGGAATTGACCGCATGTTTCCATGCGGATAAATCGGTTAAATCCACAAAAATAGCTTCAACACCGAAACGCGTGAAATACTGATTAAATAAAACGTGGGTTGTACCAAATACGTTGCGTGATACAACGATACGATCTCCACTGCGCAGATACGCCATCCCCATGGTTAAAATTGCAGCCATACCGGAAGAGGTTGCAATTGCACGGTCGGCTTTTTCTAGTGCGGCTAATCGTTGTTCAAATGCTTGTACAGTAGGATTGGTGAAACGCGAGTAAATAACACCCGATTCTCGTCCAGCAAAACGATCCGCCGCCTGTTGCGCCGATTCAAACACAAAACTGCTGGTTAAAAATATAGGCTCGCTGTGTGAGCCTATATCAGTACGTAATTCACCAACACGTAAAGCCAGTGTTTCGAGTTCCCAATCGTTCATAAATTCTCAATCTGTAGAGTTATTTATTAAAAGCGAAACTATACACGCCTTGTTTTTTAAGAACGAGAAATTTTTGTAGAAAAAATTATTTGAAGTTTTTATGCGGTTTAAAACTTTTGAGAGTGCTTTAAGAAATGCGGTTCATTACAAACCGCACATTAGAATTTATATAACCTCTTCCTCAGCATTTTAAACTGAGTTTAATTCAATACCTTGATCATCTAAAACTTGATTTCTGTTAATCATTGATCGCGTTAACGATAATGTATTTGCAAAATAATTTTTCATCATGGAACGTAGATCAGCTTCTGGATCTTCTTCTATTTCGCGATTGGCAATCCGTGATTTTATTTCTTCCATTACGATAGACGGCACAGTTAATTTTACTAAATGCGAAATTGTAATAGGCTGGCGATTTATCGGGTTTTCAGGTTTAACTCTTAATGATTGTTTGATTTCATCAAATTTGTAAAATTGATTTGAAACACGGTTGGTTTGTTGAGAGTTATTCCTTAAAGAGAACAAACGATTATTGCGTTGAGAAATAGGCTGTTTAAGAATCGCCGTTAATTGTGGTTGCTCACTTTTTGACATTGCCTCTTGAACAATATCTTCAATTGAGTCGTGGCTAATTCCACATTGTTTTGCATCTGCATCGTTCCAATCAAAAGTTAGAGAAGAAGGAAGATTCGCGAGTTGATTCCATTCAAGATTTTTAAATGGCGCGGCCTTGATAGATTTACTGATATATTGAATAACGGTTTTGGCTACATAACAAAGTACAAGCGTGCTTAGAACTGCAACTCCAATCACTACGTAATCTGAAACAGGAAGCTTAGGTTTCGGCCGAAAAGAAATAATTATATTACCAAGCATTTCGATAAACTTCTCATGATCTGTGCTATTTCGATAATGCACTTCAAGCGGTAACGTCATCGTGACAATGTCAGACACATCTAATCTTATCCAATGCGGGAAGTTGACCTTCAATTCAGATGTATTGGCTGAGTATAGGTAGTTACCAGTAAGAATTGAATGAGCAATGCCTTCATTATCCTTAAGCATTACTTTTGCAGCTTCAAAATTCGGGCTTGTTAGGAATATGGAATGCTCCGCTACAGCTTGATCAAGACGTACCTTTAATATTTTTACACTGTCACCATCTTCTCTAGTAAATTTGGGAAGATCTGTTGAAACTGAAATTTCATTATTCGTGTGTGACGGAGCATTGCCCGCAGTACTAAAATATAAATCAGGATCATTCTCACACAAAGACAATGCTTGCTGAGCACAACTCACATTCCGCTGTGCTATAGATCGGATATTTAGGCAAGGCGACTCTGGATTTTTTTTGATCCTAGCGCCACACACTACCCCTTCTTCAACAGTTCTTGGAAGTTGAACATTAAATAGGTATTTGAGAGGATGGGTTTTACAACTTGCGCTAATCCAACCGGTGCATTCTATGTTTTTGGCAGTGAGCGGTAAAGTTTCATTAAGTTGAAATAGATAATTACTGGTAAGACTATGTTCTTCTGATAAATAAGGTTTTAATTCTCCTGCAGTGCATTTAGCTTTTAATTCTACCGGAGCCTGTGGCCTTGGAGAAAGATAATCAAGATCGGGAATTTTTATAGAGATTGTTTGATCAACAGAAAGGTGGCCAGAAATTGTTTCAAAATAATCGAGCATTACAGTGTTATTCAATTGCAAAACAGACTCATTTTTATTGCTGTTACAATTTGCTGGAGCCATAAACCAATTGAAATCACCACTCCTCCCGCAAGAAAACTCTGCATCAGTCATACACCTGCCAAAAGTATCCATTCTCCACCCTCCCGCTCCATGAAAATCTTCACACGATTTTACTGTTGTAGAAGAATTACCATTTACAGTCATACCACATATAAATACCGGTTTTTCTGAATAATCAACAACTGGAGCAACGGTTAAAAATTTTGGTGCAGGTGAAGGTGCATCCGTCGTAAGAGGATTTGCAAAAGTTGTTACCTCCCCTAGTGGCTGAGGTGAAGATGTAGGTGCATCCGTCATTGAATAAGAATTTTCAAAAATTGTTTTTTTTTCTGGTAAGAGAACTATTGAAGAATTACCAGTTAGTTTGGTTGGCGTTAAAGCTCGCATGCCGCTGGCTTCAACCACATTCGTTTTTTGTGTTGATTGAAAACCAGATAAAAGAGTTAAAGCTTTAACCGCTGTTTGGCTGGCGTTTAGTTTCATACTGCTCTACTCACGCAATTCTTCATACTGACTTAAGGCCGACATTCCACACTCATTAAATTAATCATCCTTAAAAGGTAATGGCGATTTGAAAAAGCATGTCGGAGAAAGCGGCATCTTATTGGAAAAAATAAGGTTATAGTATTCTCAATTTTATAAATGGCGTTTTTAGAATGTACTTTGGCGTAGTTAGCTAGAAAAATGCTTAATTAGTGAAAATAATGTTTACTATTTTTCTGGAAAAAGGTTTTAACAACACGCGTTAATATGCGTTTTTTGAGGGGATTTATTACATTGGACTTTGGAAGTTTCAAATAATAAATGTTTTTAGCAATAGAAGATTTTTAAAACGGAATATTTAAAAATAGTTCCGTTTTAAAAAATTTTTCATAATATTAATTATTCCGAATTATGTAAATCCAATACTTCACGATGCATAGGTTTTTGTAATTGATATTCGGCTTCATCTTGACGTGCAGAATCATTTCGGCGTTTATCCAAGGATTTTAAATAATTCTCATCGATGTCGCCAGTAATGTAAGAGCCATCAAATACCGAACATTCAAATTGTTTAATTTTTGGATTGCCTTCTTTAACTGCTGCAATTAAGTCATCAAGCTCTTGATACAACAACGCGTCTGCACCAATATCATGTCGAATCTGTTCTGCATCGCGAGTAAATGCAATCAGTTCAGACGCGCTTGGCATATCAATTCCATACACATTGGGGAATCGAACCGGTGGCGCTGCAGAAGCAAAATACACATTACGTGCGCCCGCTTCACGAGCCATCTGAATAATTTGTTGGCACGTCGTGCCACGTACAATCGAATCGTCGACTAATACAACGTTCTTACCTTTAAATTCCAAATCAATTGCATTGAGTTTTTGACGTACCGATTTTTTACGCTGTTGCTGTCCTGGCATAATAAACGTTCGGCCGATATATCGATTTTTAATAAAGCCTTCTCGATATTTAATTCCAAGCGAATTTGCCATTTGCAAAGCCGCTGTTCGACTGGTGTCAGGAATCGGAATCACAACATCTATATCAAGCTGCGACCATTGTTTTTTAAATTGAGCCGCTAAATATTCGCCCATGCGCAAACGTGCTTTATACACTGAAATTTGATCGATAACCGAATCCGGACGCGCTAAATACACATGCTCGAAAATACAGGGCGTATACGGTTCAGTGGTTTCAAAGTTAGAGGTAAATATTTCACGATTAATCGTGATGTAAACGGATTCACCCGGCGCTAACTCACGGACTAATGTGTAGCCCGCAAAAGACAACGCTACGCTCTCGGAAGCAACCATGTAATCGGTGCCCGCGTCGGTTTCACGTTTGCCATAACACAACGGACGAATTCCATGCACATCACGAAACGCTAATAACCCGTGACCGGTAATCATACAAACTGCTGCGTACGCACCTTTACAACGACGATGCACGCTTGCTACTGCAGCAAAAATATCTTCGGGTGCCAATGAATGCTGATGTTGCGCTGAAAGCTCGTGCGCCAACACATTTAACAACACCTCAGAATCCGAGTTGGTATTCATATGGCGTAAATCTTCGCGAAATAAATCCTGGGCTAACGCTTGTGAATTTGTGAGATTACCGTTGTGCGCTAAGGTCAAACCATACGGAGAATTCACATAAAAGGGTTGAGCTTCGGCTGAGCTGTCGCTGCCTGCGGTTGGATATCGTACATGACCAATTCCCATATTCCCTGGCAATTTAATCATATGGCGTTGTTGAAACACATCACGCACCATGCCGCGATCTTTACGCAAATGCAGCCGTTGATGTGCGTCTAACGTAACGATTCCCGCTGCGTCTTGGCCTCGGTGTTGTAATACCGTGAGCGCGTCATAGAGTTCTTGATTTACTGAATTTGGACCGACAATGCCAACAATCCCACACATGGGCGGATGCACTCCTGAATTGAGAAATGAAAGAAAGGCAAGGGGTGGAAAATTGAGCGGTTATTGTACTCTGATTTAAGTGGATTTCTGTAGTTTTATTCGAAGACCAAAGCGACTTTCCTAACGATTAAAACCAAGTAACTTAAAAAATGTTTCTACCTCAGTAATCTATGCTATCCCAGCGTCATTCCCGCGTAGGCGGGAATCCAGGCAAGATGAAATCTCTAGAGTCCGTCACCTGGATTCCCGCCCACGCGGGAATGACGCTGGGAAGAATAAAACCTATGCGGGAATAATTGAAAACAATCAAAGTTTTTTAATTGTTAATTTGGCAAATAACATTTGTTTTGCTGAAATTTTCTCAGATCATAATCTAAATTTTTTCAGCACCTGGCACTGCGGGATTTCGTAAATCCAATCCCGAAAACTGTCTCGACCAACGCTCAAAATCATCGAAATACGGTAATAAAATAGATTCTTGGAATAAGGGTAATTGATCGAACTGGAAAAATCGAACAATTGTAAAAATAACCGTAATAATAATACCAGCTCGAGCTAGCCCAAACACGACGCCCAGCATACGATCAATAACCGATAAGCCCGCGCCACTTAGTAAAGAAAGCAGCAGTCGTGTCACTAAACTACCTAATAATAAGGTTGTGAAAAATAAAACAATATAGCTCACCATCCGTGCAAGAATCGGTGGTTGCACGTAGGTTGATAAAGGTTCGTATAAAAAAGGACTCATAAATTGCGCTATGACAAAAGCGGCAACCCATACTAACAAAGATAATAATTCTTTTAAAAAACCGCGCCACAGACTGATGATGGTTGAAATAATAAAAATGGCGATAATTGCTAAATCAACAGCGCCTAATGATTGCGGCATTGCCAGTCCTTTTCATCAACTTATTCGTTATGGGTATAATTTTGCATTGCCGTTAATCGTAAGGAACAACGATGGCTTGAAAATTAAGTTTAGTAAGCTTGGCGTATTGCTCTTCAACATTCGCAAACACCAATTCTGGCCCTACCAAAACTTGATAATAATTTTTATTTTGACGTTTGACTTCACGAATGAAAACTTCAAATTCTAATTCTTTTAATCGAGCTACTAACTCACTCGCATTTTTATCATTGTTAAAACTACCCACTTGTAACGCCCACACTGAAGCTTGCGCAACGGTAGATGTAGTTCCATTGCTCTGCTGACGTTGATTGAGTTCCGTTTGTAATTCACTAAAAGTATCTGCTCGAACACGATCTGAATTAGAAACAACTTCATGGGTTTGTGAAGTAGAAAGATAAGACCACTCTGGCATTTCTACAGAATTTTGAGCAGGTTTTGCAAACCATTGCGTAATTTCACGCACTGCAAGCAATACTACTGTCACTGATAGAAAAAAAATAACGGCGCCGGTTAAACGGCGCCGTGTTTGTGTCCACGAAGTTTTGTTGGTCATTAAAAACTCAGTAAAAATCCAACCACTAAACCATCTTGTACCTCAAGATCACCGGACACATCACCGACTTCAATGTCGTATTCCATCATGCGGTAACCTGCATAAATATCAGCGTTATCTAATAATTGATATTCTAATCGTAGGCCAAGCTCTATATAACCATCGACATCGCTGAAAGAAATAATATCTGGTGCGTAAAATAATTCACCACGGAATTTTAATAGATTAGCTTCAGCAAAACGATGTGCAACAAAACCACCGACTGCAACACCACTGCCGCTCACATCACTGTCACCGTTTAAGAAGATTATTTTTCCGCCCAAGCCCGCTTCTTGCAAACCAGTGCTCGCGTTTGAACGGCCTTTTGCAAGAATACCTAAATCAAAGTGATTACCAGCATCTTCAGCATGCGCATAATTTCCAAACCAATTTAAATCTCGATTTGGTACTTGCGATTGAAAGCCAACGCGTACTGCATCATTACTCAAACCTAAATCAAGTTCAGCGGCAGTTGCAATTGCTGTTGATGTCAACAACATTGCGCCACAACCCACTTGAAATAAAGTTTTTCCAAAAGTTTTAGTAAAAGTCATGCAAATCTCCTAAGTATTGAAAAAAGCGAATTATAGAAGCCGTTTCATAACGATGATGCTGCCTGCCGTACATAGATTTTCTCGCACAATGTTGTTCGCGAGACATTACACCGAGAAAACCAATATACGTTTGGCATTTGCTTTACAGAGTAATTTTCTAAATATTTTCAAATAAAAAATAGCTCTGCATCCGATACTTACGGATCAAATTCTTCTACGTTATGAAACCGTTTCATCGTGCTCAAAAAAATCAGCAGCAAGAAACACATCAAAAAAGAAACACATCGAAAATTTACGCTGTAGCAAGTGCTAACCGACGGCGCCAAGCCACAATGACGACCACACAAAGAATTAACAATAGTGGTACGCCGACTATATTAATTAATTTAAGAGTTCGACCTAAATCATCAATATCTTGATTTAATCGATGCTGTA
>JAZKFP010000006.1:0-3090 GCA_040386355.1 Pseudomonadota bacterium
ACAAAGCGCGACAAGCATCGATTACGCAAGAGCTTGCGGAAATTGTTGGCGGCGCGAGCGCGGTTTAATAACTAAATATTCGCTACAAATATGCTGAGACATACCCAAAGCGAATTAGGTTTAGGTGAGGCGGACAAGCGGCGAGGCCCGCGCAGCATACTTCTCTTTTTTTATAAAAAGGGATATGTGAGCAGGGCGAGATGCGATGCCAACAATACATAAACCTAATACGAGAAGGGTATTTGTTTTCAAAAGTTTAATTGGAGAACCTATATGAACGGTCAAATTGTACAAATCATCGGCGCGGTTATTGACGTCGAATTTCCACGCGATGCTGTGCCAAAAATTTATGATGCATTGACCGTAAATTGGGAAAGCAAAACGTTAGTGTTGGAAGTACAACAGCAGCTTGGTGATGGTTTAGTGCGTACGATCGCAATGGGTTCAACCGAAGGTGTAAAACGTAATTTACCAGTTACTAATTCTGGAAAACCAATTCACGTTCCAGTCGGAAAAGAAACACTCGGACGTATTATGAACGTTCTTGGCGAACCGATTGATGAGAAAGGTCCGATTGGCGAGCAAGCACAATTACCAATTCACCGTAAAGCGCCTTCTTTTGCAGAACAAGCAGCTTCTAACGAATTATTAGAAACCGGAATTAAAGTTATTGATTTAGTTTGTCCATTTGCGAAGGGCGGTAAAGTTGGTTTATTTGGTGGTGCCGGCGTAGGTAAAACCGTCAACATGATGGAATTAATTCGTAATATCGCGATTGAGCACAGCGGTTATTCGGTATTTGCTGGAGTAGGTGAACGGACGCGTGAAGGAAATGATTTTTATCACGAAATGAAAGATTCAAACGTTCTCGACAAAGTAGCATTAGTGTACGGTCAGATGAATGAGCCTCCCGGTAACCGTTTACGTGTAGCGTTAACGGGTTTAACTATGGCGGAACAATTCCGTGATGAAGGCCGTGACGTATTATTATTTATCGATAATATTTATCGATATACCTTGGCAGGTACCGAAGTGTCTGCGTTATTAGGTCGTATGCCTTCTGCGGTAGGTTATCAACCAACATTGGCTGAAGAAATGGGTATGTTGCAAGAGCGTATTACTTCTACTAAAACCGGTTCGATTACTTCTATTCAAGCGGTTTATGTACCAGCGGATGACTTAACCGATCCAAGTCCTGCAACCACCTTTGCTCACTTAGATGCAACGGTCGTTTTATCACGTCAAATTGCTGAACTTGGTATTTATCCTGCGATTGATCCTTTAGATTCTACGTCACGTCAGTTAGACGTGCATGTGGTTGGACAAGACCATTATGAAGTAGCGCGTGGTGTGCAATCAGTTCTGCAACGTTATAAAGATTTAAAAGATATTATTGCGATTTTAGGTATGGATGAACTATCCGAAGAAGATCGTAAAACCGTATCACGTGCACGTAAAATTGAACGTTTCTTATCACAACCTTTCTTCGTAGCAGAAGTATTTACTGGCGCACCTGGTAAATATGTTCCATTACAAGAAACCATTCGCAGCTTCAAAGGTATTTTAGAGGGTGAGTTCGATCACCTACCTGAGCAAGCGTTTTATATGGTTGGTGGAATTGACGAAGTGTTGGCGAAAGCTGAAAAAATGAAATCAAAAGCTGCTTAAGAAATTAGTGTAAGAACTTCTTACAAATTCAAGAGTTTAAAAAGTGGGATTATAGGCGCGAGTATGGCAAACACTTTTCTCTGTGAGATCGTTAGTGCAGAAGAACATCTTTTTTCTGAAAATTTAACGATGTTAGTGTGTATGGGTGAAATGGGTGAGCTTGGAATTACTCCCGGCCATACGCCGTTGCTAACTTCACTGAAGCCTGGCGTTGTGCGCATTTTTCGAGAAAATGGTTCAGAAGATGTGTTCTATGTGTCCGGTGGAATTCTTGAAGTCCAGCCAAAACATGTAACGATTCTTGCGGATACGGCAGCACGCGCACATGATTTAGACGAATCTGCAGCACTGGAAGCAAAACAAGAAGCTGAACGTCTTCTACAAAATCAAAGTTCAGAAATTGATTACGGTACCGCCGCAGCGCGACTTGCTGAAGTTTCTGCACAACTTCAAGCAATCCGCAAACTAAAAAATCGAGCGCAGTAGATTAAAATTTAAAATCAAAAAATTCCTCATATGCTTGACTTAAAAAATATAAATTTCATTCGTGAAGTGTCTATTAATAAAGCATTTAGGAAATCACGTCATGCAAACTGACTCCTTAGGAATTGTTGTTCTTGCTGCCGGTAAAGGCACGCGCATGAAATCCGCCATTCCAAAAGTATTGCATCCGCTTGCTGCTAAACCACTTCTGCATCATGTTCTTGATTCAACCACTACTTTAAACGCTGAAGCGTTGTGGGTGATTTATGGGTATCAAGGTGAAGAAGTCCGCAATAAAACTCAAACTTCTTATCCGCATATTGTGTGGATAGAACAAACTGAACAAAAAGGTACCGGTCACGCAGTACAACAAATTTTGCCATTCTGTAAAAATGTTGATCATGTGTTAGTACTGTACGGTGATGTTCCTTTGTTAGGACATCCTAATTGCCATTCCGATACGCTTGTGCGTTTGATGCAAGCAGATCGCTCCACACCTCTGCATATTCTTACCGTAGTTTTAGAAAATCCAACAGGATACGGCCGAATCGTGCGTGATACGAATGGAAAAATAGTACGCATCGTTGAAGAAAAAGACGCAACCGCTGAGCAAAAGAAAATTCAAGAAGTGAATACCGGTGTGATGTTAGTAAAGCGAGAATTATTGGAAGACGTATTGCCAAAATTACAACCGAATAATGCGCAAGGCGAACTTTATTTAACCGATATCGTTCAAGCCGCTGCAGAAAAAAATCTATCCGTTGCAAGTGTTCATCCAAGTTATGAATGGGAAACCTGGGGCGTAAATAGCCCAGAACAACTCGCGGTATTAGAGCGAACTTTACAGCAGCGATTAGCAATTGATTGTTTGCAACGCGGTATGCGTATTGCCGATCCAGCGCGTTTTGATTTGCGTGGCACATTGGAATTTGGTCAAGA
>JAZKFP010000007.1:0-3772 GCA_040386355.1 Pseudomonadota bacterium
AGCTTCAGGGTAGAGTCTAACCTTTGGTGCTCTTTCAATCCATTCCCACTCATCTCGTGATTTTATGAGAATAGACCTTAACAGTGCTAGATAGCGATTCACTGTTGATTTGCTGGCTTCCTTTAGTTTTGCGCTTCTGATTTCATCAACCTTTGATAGGTTAATTTCGTTTAAATTGCAATTACTAAGGTAAGTGTCCAGCCAACGAAGCTTTGCAATATCATCTTTATACGTGCGTTTGTGCGATGTTTCTTGCAACCATCTTTCAACTGCTTCCCACCAGTAACGACTAGGCTTGATACCAAGACGTGACTGTTCAAACATCTGATTACGAAGTCTTGCTAAATATTCTTGCGCTTGAAAGTCGTTTTCAGTTTTAGTGCTATGTGCTTTTTTAAATACGTTACCAATCTTTAAATCAGTCACCCAGTAAAAGCGTGAATCATTACGTTTGTAAAGTGACATATTTACTCCTTATTCACCTTACATCATCCGCAGTTAGATTGTGGCATAGCAGCCGAGTTGACCACAAGCCCCACAGCCTCGCGTTGCGACCTGATTCGCTTCGTATGCGTGGCTTGCGCCACTTCGCGATCAGGCTGCGGACTATGGATTTGTGGACAATCGGCTATGCCAAGCAGTTTGTAGTATGCATTTTTTGATTTAAAGTGTTTCAGTGGCTCGCTGATTGGCTTTAAATCTTGTTGATTAACTGGCTGCAGTTGATAGTTACTGCGCAAGTATTGTATTAAATCATCTTTAATAAATACCCAACTTTTAGCTGGTTTAGCAGCAGGAATAATGCCTGCATGGACTTTTTGTAATAGTGTAACTGGGTGCATATTGAGGAATTTAGCCGCTTCTATACGATTCATTGTCATCATATGACCACCTCATTAAAAACTTGAGGTAATTGCGCAGCGTAACTGCTAAGCCTTTTCGGTATTCCTTCGCGTTTTATTTGGTTTATAACTGCAAAAGCGTCACCACTTTCTTTTTGCATCATGACATTAATTAACATTCCCCCCACATTGCGGAGGTGGTTAACTGCTGCATCCATTGAAATATTGACAGCCTTCTTAATGGTTTTGATTTTATGCTGAATTGCCGATAAGTAATTGAGGCATGGATAAGCGGCAGCAAGGTAATGCGATGGGTTAACCAATACATCCCACTGAATAACCCGGTCTTTGTCTTTCAGCTCAACTTCTGCCCTAACCCAGGGGCTAAGCTTGTCGCCCAGCTGTTTGCCTTTTTCGTAAATACGTAACAATTTGCCACTTTTGCGATTACCTACATAAAGCGTTTTGCCATCCCCACTGCCTAAATCGTCAATCAATCGACCTTTTACCGCGGTGACTCCCTCACGTGCGCCATTGTTGCTAAATAATCCATCTATCAGCCATTGCAGGCTTTTTGCGATGGTTAACACTTCACCTGTTATGTCATCGTGCGCCAGGTCAATGCGAGTTATTTTACTGGCGTGTTGTTCGCACCATGCTTTAAGAGCTTGCCAATCGGTGATAAGTGCGCAGGCTTGAGCGTTTAGTTGGATAGATGAAGTGCCACGTTGATTATCACCGCCATGTGCAATCAGTCCTAACTCACCATCATAGTCAGCATGGGTGATGGTGTGGCGTTCTTTGTAACCGTTCCAGCCTTTGCCTGTAGGTATGAGTACTAGACGTGGTAAAAATTGGCGTAGCTCTTGAGCTAGCCAGCCAAGTTCATTGGTTTCCGTAAACTTGACTGTAAATGCAAGCCAATCAATATGGGCGATTGGATGCGGTTTATTTTTTTCTAATTCTACGAGGGGATAGTTTCCCCCCGTAGTTACTAATCGGGGGGCTGCGGTCGTGCTGATGCTATTGCGAGCGGACATAAAAAAGACTCCAACGTAATTAACGATGAAGTCACAAGACAGCATGTAAGCGCTGTATATTGATTTGCCTACACTTTATCTACTTACACGTCTCTTAGATAAGTGTCCCTGGCTGCACATCTGCTATTCGGGTTCCGTTTGAATCGTGTCATGTGACTGACAATTACAACTATAATTTAATTGAAATGTGGTTGTCAACAGTACTAGCCCATTTGGGCTAAATGAGGACACCCCTGCGGTAGCGGGTATCCCCTCATTTATCCCAATTATGCATTGTGTACTTTGAAAGTTAAGTTCATAACATCACGAATAGTCATGTGTGGATTTTGTGACATGGAAGCTTGAACAGTAGATATTCCGACCATCATGAACCAATCAGCAACAAACTCCATATCCTGCTGGTTTAATTCTCGTGAGTAGAAGGCGCGAATAGTAGATTCAGTGTCTGAATCGAGAGTGACTAGTGTATCCATAATTTTTCCTAACGTAGCTAAAACGTAACTACGGTACTTTGTAATTACATGATATAACACTATTTATAACTACTTTTGCAAAATGCGGATAATGCAAGCTGTTGTTTATAAATAACTAAATTTACGATTAGAAAGCTGTTAATCCGTGTGTCCCTGGTTCGAGCCCAGGTTGAGGAGCCAAATTTTAGAAGGCTAGCGTTTAGACGCTGGCCTTTTTCAATTCTGTAATGTGACTAAAACGTGATAAATTCACCATGTTACCCCTCCTTGATTGTGTTCAATTTTTTAAGCAGCGAACGTCCAATAATCATTAGAAATTCTGAATAAATGTCTGCCGTAGATTTGGTTTTCAGTCTTCAAATTATCAATAGAGTAGTAAAATCCGCTAGCATTTCCTATTATGTTTTTGAAAGTAAGTGAATTCTTACTTGCGTTTGGTCATATATCCGATTTCATATTAATCAAATTATCTCAACAATGAGGTTATTTGAGAATTGGAGAATGAAATGTTAAACAATGAAGACACTGTATCTGTTTTAAATAATCTTATTGAGATATCTAAAGATGGTGAAGAAGGTTTCATGAAAGCGTCACAGGAGGTTGATAATCAAAATTTAAAATCATATCTCATGCGCAGATCAACCGAAGTTAAACAAAGTGTAGCTGAACTTCAGCGTTTAGTGATTGAACTAGGTGGTAAACCTGCGGACTCAAGCTCTGTTGCTGGATACCTCCATCGCCGATGGATTGATCTTAAAACAGCAATTGTAGATAACGATAATTTAGCAGTGCTTAATGAACTTGAACGTGGTGAGGATGTGGCACTTCGTGCTTACAAGGAAGCTTCACAAAAAGAATTACCCGTCGCAGCAGCACACGTAGTTTTACGTCAACTCAATGGTACGCAGCGTAATCATGATGAAGTAAAAAAAATGCGGGATACAGCTGAAGCTGTTAACAAGCTCCCTTGATAAGGGCTACTTTGGGTCATTAGCTGCCTATCAAAACAATACAACTCCACTTACCAGATTTTTCTGATTTGGTGAGCCAATACCTAAAAGTCTTGCAGCAATGTAAGGCTTTTTTCAATTTTTCCGCAAAAAATAATTATAACTCTATTAGCAGAATTCAATCTCAGCTTCAAATTTTGCCATAGGAGCATCGCGTTAAGCTTATTGATAAAAATATGCACTGGCATTTGACCGAATTACCTGCGTATCAAAATTCAATTCTGGCTTTGCAGGCACAGCACCATAAAATACAGCATAATAATCAAACTTAGCTTACTTCATAAATAGAGTTAACTAAGGTTTGGTGGCTTTCAACAGGGTGTACTATCTACATTAAAACATTAAATGTACTCAGACGGGATGGGCTTTGATCAATAAAACAAGAGAAAACATAAGCAAGGATCTGA
>JAZKFP010000008.1:0-3959 GCA_040386355.1 Pseudomonadota bacterium
TGGCTACACGCAGGCGGTGCAATTGTACGAGGATCACTAGTGAGAAGGCAATGATCGATGCAAGAAGTAAATGCATAAAGACTATTTTTTGCTCATTCTCTTTTCACTATGAGTCAGAGTATTCTTGCCGCGGCTATCAATTATCAATAAATGCCTTATAAAAGTGGCAAAGTATGACTACAATTCTTACGCTTTGCTAAAAATTCCAATCCTCTTATACCCTTAGTGTTTGAAAATTAGGTTCAATGAAATGGTGAAGCATAAAATTTTTTCTTGATCACACGACAGCCTTGACGCTGCGTAGCTAAAGCTTTACGCAAGGAAAGGCAGCCATAGTGAGCGGAGAATAAGATTATGATGAACACCTACCTTTTTTTAAAACAAAGGTCAAACGCTACGGGTATATATGCTTTTCAAGGACCCAAGCCCACATGCGATCTGTTCTAAACTCTTTTTATCGATCGTGCATCTTACGGTATGACCTTTTATTTTTATTGCTTTGGGTGGCGGTGATTATTGCTTGCGCAATTCAATTACCAAATTTTCGTTTGGATGCATCGTCAGACAGTTTGCTATTAGAAAATGATCAGGATTTAGCAATTTATCGTGATATTCATGAACGTTATCCCAACTCTGATTCATTTTTGATTGTGGCTTATAAAACAAAAGCAACATCAGACAGCATTTTTGATGCCCCCTATATTAATGATTTAACCAATCTCACAAATGGATTGAGTAAAGTAGCGGGAATTAAAGCGGTACGATCAATTTTAAATGTACCGGTATTAAATCATCCAGATCTTGAACTTACGAATGTTAAAGAACATTCTGAAACGCTCGCCCAACAATTAAATGAATTCGATAACTCAGATCAAAAACAAAGAGTAATGCGCAAAGCGCAGCAGTCAATGCTAAAAAATCCGGTGTATCGCAATCTTTTAATCAGCGAAGATGGAACTACTACCGCGATTCAATTAGTTTTGGATGAAGAAGAAAATATTGATTCGTTAATTCAGGAACGTGATAAATTCAATCGAATGTTGTTGGATAAAAAACAATTAAAAGATTCACCGCAAACAAAAGAATGGCAGCAAAAGAAAGATAATTTAGATCGAGAAATTCAGCGAGCACGAGATCTATCTGTTGAACAACAGGGCAAAATTATTGCTCAAGTGCGAGAGATTTTATCCAATCATCGAGCGCAAGCCGACTTGTTTCTAGGCGGTGTACCGATGATCGTAGTCGATATGATCGATTATGTTAAAAGTGACGTACTAACTTTTGGGATCGGTGTATTTGTATTATTGATCATTACTTTGGCTGTTTTATTCCGTCGTATCCATTGGATGGTTATCTCGCTCATTACTTGTATAGTAATTTGTTTGATGGTAGCGGGATTTCTAGCCTGGACATATTTCCCTGTAACCGTTATTTCTTCAAATTTTGCCTCTCTACTATTTATTATTAATTTATCGATGATTATTCATTTAATTGTTCGGTTTGAAGAGTTATCTCAATCTGGAATGATTAATGCGCATCCTTCTGAACGTCTATACGAAACAATGCGCCAAATGGCAATGCCATGTTTTTATGCGACACTGACAACCGTTGTGGGATTTTTCTCGTTATATTTAAGCGATATTCGGCCCATTATTGATTTTGGTCTAATGATGAGTTGGGGCAGCGCATTTTCTTTTATTATTGCTTTTGTTTTTTTTCCTCTAGTGGTTCAGCTTTTTATTCGAGTTAGACCACAATTATTTAATCCAACTCCTGTAATTGCTGAAAAAATTATTCAACAAAAATCAACTTTTTCTAAATCTAATTTCATCAACCATTCATTTGCCGTAATTACCGATAAGTTAGGCGATAAAATTATTTATATATCATTGGTGTTAGGAGCAATCAGTATCTATGGAATGATGCAACTCAGTGTGGAAAATCGATTTATTGATTATTTCAAAGATGACTCTGAAATTCATCAGGGCATGTTACTGATTGATCAACAGCTAGGTGGAACAACACCTCTTGAAATTACGGTAACTTTTCCAGATTTAACGGCAGTAGAAGCTAATAGTGAAGAAGATTGTTTTATTAGCGATGAATGCTTAGATGATGTGATTGGTGATACAGAGCTACTCTCCCAAGAAAGAGTTCAACTGATTCAATCAATTCATGCTGAATTAGAAAAAATACCAGCAATGGGAAAAGTTTTATCGTTAGACACAACATTAAAATTATTACAGCAAGTCAATGGTGATAAGACTTTAAATTCTGCTGAATTAGCGCTTTTAGAGTCTGTTTTTCCAAAAGACTTACGAGGCTTGTTATTAGATCCCTATGTTAATTTTGATCATAATGAGCTGCGTTTTAGCTTACGCGTCAAAGATTCTGAGCCTGGTTTAGTGCGAGCTGATTTAATTGCAGATATTAAATCTCTGTTATCGGAAAAATTTAAATTAGCACCGGAAAATTACCAAGTAGCCGGTATGTTAGTGCTGTATAACAATATGCTTCAAAGTTTATTTAGCTCACAAATTAGCACGCTAGGTGCATCATTATTAGTAATTGGCATCATGTTTATGATGCTGTTTCGCTCTTGGAAAATTGCAATCTTAGGTATTATTCCAAATATATTTTCTACAGGTTTAGTATTGGGTTTGATGGGACTCATGAATATTCCATTAGATCTAATGACTATTACGATTGCGGCGGTAGGTGTTGGAATTGCTGTTGATAATACAAGTCATTATATTTATCGATTTGAAGAAGAATTGAGAAAAGATAGAAATCCGCTGGCTGCAATGTATCGAACACACGACAGTATTGGTAAAGCGATTTATTTCACTGGCGTTACCATTATTTTAGGATTTTCCATTTTAATGTTTTCACACTTTAATCCAACAATTTATTTTGGATTTTTTACAGGATTAGCAATGGCAGTATCGATGGTGACGACATTCACACTTGCACCTTGGTTGTTAGTCAAATTTAGTAATTGGGCTTTTCCAATAAAAAATTAGTATAAAGATGGTTGTTTATTAGGTCGCCGTCTAAATCGCTTGTAACTCCATTGGTATTGTTCAGGGTATAGAACAATGCAGTTTTCGATGGATTTATTTAATGCGGTTGTTGCGATTTCCATATCTTCATCGTAAATCTGCGGGTCAGGTTCAATAAAAATCATTTCAAAACCTGCTTTGTCCCAATCACGTCTGCAAAACATACATAGCACATTTGCATTTGTTTTTTGAATTAAGCGATGACACAAAGTACCCGTTAATGCGGGAATATTAAAAAATGGTGCAAAAATTCCATTGGCTTTTGGTGCTTCTTGATCCGGTAAAATAACGACGGTTTCGCCACGTTTCAAAGCTTTAAATGCCGCGGCTACACCGCGAACGCTGGTCGGTACCATGCGTACACCAAAGCGTTCACGAGATTGAACTACCCAATTGGAAAAATCTTCTAATCGACCAGGCTTATACAACGCAGTAACTTTGGTTTGTTGACTAATATATTGATTTGCTAATTCCCAATTACCTAAATGCGGTAGCAACAGTAATAGTCCATTAGGTTCTTTTAATTTTGTATGCAACACATTTTCATTACGAACCTGTAGAATAGCGTGCTGCGACACCGCCAGTGATTGGGTCCACGTAGGGCCTAATTCCAGCAAAGTTGCCACTTGGTGTTGTAAAGATTCAGCACATATTTTTTTTTGTTGATCCGCGGTTAAATGCGGAAAACATAATGATAGATTACGCACAGTAATTCGCTGAAATGAATTAGGAAAAATTAATAATAATTTTGCCAACAGATTGCTTATTTTTTGGATGTGCCGCCATGATAATGCGCTGGACAGTCGCATCCAATAAATAACACTTTTATTTTTCCAGGTTTCTTTCCAGGATATAGACATGTTAGAAGTAACTCGCCCGCTTGCTAGAGCAAAAAAA
>JAZKFP010000009.1:0-3911 GCA_040386355.1 Pseudomonadota bacterium
GTGAGTTAGTAAGTATAGCAGGAGTTTTGGCAAGTTTGGCAGGAATAGTAATTGCACTTATTAGGTAATACTGAGTAGTGATCAGTATTCAGTGCTCAGCCCTATACATTGACGAATTTTTGTCAGATAACGAGTCAGTAAAAAACGGTGTATCGTCCGCTGTCAATCGATTTTTGAACATCGAACAAAGAAAAATAAAAAAGTAATTTCGTCTGCAGTATGTCATTTTGTAGACAGTGAATATCGAATTTATATGAATGAACAAAGCCCAAATGACGAAATATCGTTAAAAGAACTTATTGAAAAAGGTAGAGAATGGTATGCTTATTTACTTTCGCAATGGAAAACTATACTTCTAGCTGGAATCGTAGGGGCAGGTTTGGGATTGACCTATTCCCTTATAAAAAAACCTGTATATACTGCCACTTTGTCTTTTGCTTTGGAAGATGAAAAAGGCGGAGGCGGATTGGGAGGCGCTCTTGGTTTAGCTAGTTCACTGGGTTTTGATTTGGGTGGCAGCGGTGGCAGTATGTTTACCGGGTCCAACTTAACCGAGTTATTCAAATCGCGAAGCATGGTTGAACGCACTTTATTGAGTCCGGTAGTTGTTGATGGTAAGGCTATTTCTTTGGCGGAGATGTACATCCAAAATCAAGGTTGGCGTAAAAAATGGAATGACAAACCAAAATATAAGGCTATACAGTTTTTACCCAATACCAAGCGGAAATATTTTACCCGAGTGCATGACAGTATTCTAGGGGAGATGTATCAAGATTTGTCAAAAACTGGATTGTCCGTTGCTCAAAAAGACAAAAAGATTGCTATTATTACCATAGATGTTAATTCTACTGATGAATTGTTTGCCAAATATTTCACTGAAGCCTTAACCAAACAAGTATCCGATTTTTATGTCACTACCAAAAGTAAAAAGGCACGAATGAATATGGATATACTGGAAAGGCAAACGGATTCTATTCGTGGCGAGCTCAATGGAGCGATTACCGGTGTGGCTGTTGCTAATGACAATACCTTTATGTTAAATCCTGCGCTCAATGTGCGTCGTGCTCCTTCTGCCCTCAGACAGGTGGATGTTCAGGCAAATACAGCAATACTAACCGAATTAGTTAAGCAAACGGAATTGGCTAAAGTTACCTTACGTAAAGAAACTCCGCTGATACAAGTTATTGACCGACCTATTTTGCCTTTGAAGAAAGAGAAATTTGGTATAGCCAAAGGTCTGGTGATGGGAGGTCTTTTGACGGGTTTTTTGACGGCGTTGCTATTGATAGTGAAACGAGTGCTGAACAGTTGAAATTATTGAGAGGCTCGTAATTATGTCTTAATTGTTGTAGTTTACTGGTTAAGTCGATATTGCGATAGTTTTTTATAATATAGATAATATACAAAATGATTAAAAATTTAATAATATTTGGAACAAGACCTGAAGCAATAAAAATGGCCCCGTTGGTTAAGGAATTCGTTAAGCATAATGAGGTTTTTGAAACTAGAGTTTGTGTGACTGCTCAACATAGAGAAATGTTAGATCAAGTATTGAGTTTTTTTGAAATTATACCAGATTATGATTTAGATCTGATGAAACCAAATCAAAATCTATATTCTTTAACTTCAGATATTATTTTAGGACTGAAATCTGTTCTGGAAGAATTTAATCCAGATTATGTATATGTTCACGGAGATACAACGACAACTATGGCTGCAAGTATTGCTTCATTTTATTCTGAAGCAAAAGTATGTCATGTTGAAGCAGGTTTGCGAACAAATAATAAATATTCTCCCTTTCCAGAGGAAATGAATCGTCAGATTACTGGACGTATAGCAGATTATCATTTTGCGCCTACTGAACAGTCAAAGCAAAATTTATTGGTTGAAAATGTTTTAGATGATTCTATTTTGATTACTGGAAATACTGTAATTGATGCTTTATTAGAAAGTACAGTGAAAGTAAATTCTATTGAAAATCCAGAAATTGAAAAATTAAAATCAATTGTTGATAAATCTAAGAAATTAATTTTAGTAACAGGACATCGTAGAGAAAATCATGGTCAAGGGTTTATCAACATATGCGAAGCCTTAAAAGAAATTGCTGTTAGTCATACTGATGTTCAAATTATTTATCCTGTGCATTTGAATCCGAATGTTAAAGCTCCTGTTTATGAAATATTATCAGGTATTGGTGCTGTTCAATTGATTAAGCCATTGGCTTATCCTGCTTTTGTTTGGTTGATGGACCAGTCTTACTTGATTATTACAGATTCTGGAGGTGTGCAGGAGGAAGCGCCAAGCTTAGGGAAGCCAGTGTTAGTGATGAGAGATACTACAGAGCGTCCTGAGGCTGTTGATGCTGGAACAGTTATTTTAGTGGGTACTGACAAAAATAGAATTGTTAAAGAGTGTAATGATTTGTTAGTCAATACCGAAAGGTATGAAAAAATGAGTGCTTTGCATAATCCTTATGGAGACGGGAATGCTTGTAAGCGTATAGTAGAACATATAATTTCTTTAAATAAATAGTATGAATAACGGGAATGTAGTAATGATTGGTTTAGGGTATATTGGATTGCCAACAGCAGCTTTAATCGCAAATAATAACATTCATGTTCATGGGGTTGATATAAATCCGAATGTGGTAGAAACTATTAATGCAGGGAAAATTCATATAGTAGAACCAAGTTTAGAGGAAGCTGTCTCTAAAGCAGTATCCAATGGTTACTTAAAAGCTTCAACAACACCAGTATTGGCTAATGTTTATTTAATTGTCGTACCAACACCTTTTAAGACTAAAAATGAACCAGATATTTCTTTTGTTGAGGCGGCTACAAAAGGTATTATTCCATTGTTAAAGGAAGGAGATTTATATATTATTGAATCAACTTCTCCAATCGGTACCACTGAAAAAATGATGAAACTTATTTATAGTGAGCGCCCAGAATTGATAGATAAGCTTTATATTGCCTATTGTCCAGAGCGTGTATTGCCTGGGAATGTAATGTATGAATTAGTGCATAATGATCGAGTAATTGGTGGCGTAAATAATATGTCAACTCAAAGAGCAATAGCTTTTTATAGTCAATTTGTAAAAGGAGAATTACACTGGACAAATGCCAGAACTGCAGAAATGTGTAAACTTACAGAGAATTCTTCTCGAGATGTTCAAATTGCTTTTGCAAACGAATTATCATTAATTTGTGATAAGGCGGATATAAATGTATGGGATTTAATACGTTTAGCAAATAAACACCCACGGGTTAATATTTTGCAACCTGGCTGCGGTGTTGGCGGACATTGTATCGCTGTAGATCCTTATTTTATTGTTGCGGATTATCCATTGGAATCTCAAATTATCGGTAAAGCAAGAGAAATTAATAACTATAAATCTTTCTGGTGTGCAGAAAAAGTGAAATCAGCAAAATTGGATTTTCAATTAAATCATGGTCGTAAAGCAAGTGTAGCTATTATGGGCTTGGCATTTAAGCCAAATATTGATGATTTAAGAGAATCTCCAGCTAAGTATATTGCTCAAAAAGTATTACAAGACTCACATGATGATGCATGTTTCATAGTAGAACCTAATATTGAGAGTCATAAAGTTTTTAAATTGACTCCTTATCATGAAGCAGTAGAGAAAGCTGATATTATTGTTTTTTTAGTAGCTCATAATGAATTTAAAAATTTAGATATTGATAAATCAAAAATATTGATTGATTTTTGTGGTGTTTTAAATCAGGAGATTTAAAAATTTTGTTAAAAACAAAGTTTAAATAGATAATTATTAATTTGGGATTTTTAGAGTAAAAACCGGCGCGAAACGCCAGCTTTTTAAAGCCAAAAAGATTATTAACATTTTCTAATAAGTCAAACTCGAAATGCCTGCAAATTTACAAATAAATAAA
>JAZKFP010000010.1:0-1898 GCA_040386355.1 Pseudomonadota bacterium
TAGCGATATCAGCAAATGGTGCATTTGAAATCCACATTTTGGCACCATTCAATAAATAATGGTCACCCATGTCTTTAAAATTCGTAATCATACTTCCTGGATCAGAACCGTAATTAGGTTCCGTTAATCCAAAACATCCCATGTATTCGCCAGTAGCCAACTTTGGTAAATATTTCATGCGTTGTTCTTCGTTTCCGTATTTCCAGATTGGATACATTACCAAAGAGGATTGCACAGATGAAGTGGAACGAACACCAGAATCTCCGCGCTCAATTTCTTGCATGATTAAACCATAAGATATTTGGTCTAAACCAGCTCCACCATATTCTTCCGGAATATAAGGACCAAATCCGCCAATTTCACCCAAACCTTTTATAATTTGTTTTGGGAATTCTGCTTTTTGAGCATATTCTTCTATGATAGGAGATACTTCACGTTTTACCCAAGCACGCGCGGAGTCACGCACTAGTTTGTGTTCTTCGTTTAGTAAATCATCTAAGTTATAATAATCTGGAGATTGAAATAAGTCTGGTTTCATGGTTTTATGAATTTTATAGAGTGCAAATTTACACAAAGAAATATAACAAAAGCATTAACAATTGTTATATTTTTAAATATTTAAGTAAATAAAATATCAAAATCGTTACCGAAAGTACAACGAAAGTTTAAATTAAACAGACAACTACTAAAATTTAGGTTTTGTTTAAAAGAAGTTTTACATCTTCAAATAAAAATCTGTAGTTAAGGAAATGTATTCTGGAGTGTAACTATGCCTAGCAGTCTCGATAATTAATTCATCAGTTGGAAAATCAATAGTTTCTTTTCGGCTAAAAGCCAATAAACTTCTCTTAATTTCAGTAGTTGGTGTTCCTTTTACGTGTGTAATTTTAAAAGGGTATAGCTCATGCTCCTTGGCTATAGCCAAAAAACGACCTTCCTCCTTACATGGAATGATTGCGGCAAATATTCCATTTTCAGAAAGTAATAAATCAGCAGCCTCAATCAAATCTTCAAAAGGCATAGCGTCTTGAAAACGGGCTAGATCGCGCTGTTCGTTATCAGATTTGTAATCTTCAGTATAAAATGGAGGGTTGGAAATAATCAAATCATACTCATCTTCAGGCTCTTCTACAAATTCGTCTAAGCCAGCATGAAAACAAAACAAGCGATCGCTCCAAGGCGAATTTTCAAAATTATCTACCGCTTGCTCGTAGGCATCTTCGTCAATTTCTAAAGCGTCAATTTGTTGAGCATTGCTTCGTTGTGCCAACATCAGTCCAATTACACCTGTTCCAGTTCCAATGTCTAAAATGCTAAATGGATTGTTTTCAATTGGCGCCCAAGCACCCAACAAAACGCCATCAGTACCAATTTTCATTGCGCAGCGGTCTTGTTCAACAGAAAATTGTTTAAATTGGAATTTAGACATGAAGAGTTCAGTTTTTTTCGATTAAACGATTAAACTATTTTAAAGATACATTTCAATTAAGCCTTCAGGTAAGTCCATGACGACTTTTTTGTTTTCCCTGTCAATTTTTACAAGAAAATGGTCAATCATAGGGATAAGGATTTCTACATCACCGTTTAAAACTTCAAATAGTGGCTGAGCAGTAGTGTCATTGATAGATTCTATTTTACCAACAATACCTAGTCTTTTGTCTTCGACCTCAAAACCAATTACTTCGTGGAAATAGAATTTGTTACCAGTTAGTTTAGGTAACATTTTTAAGGGAAGATATAAGTCGTTGCCAATAACCGCATCGGCATCTTCTTCGGTATTCATATCTTCAAAACGAATTCTAAGGAAATCGTTTTTGTGCAGCGAACTGCTTTCAATAAAAAATGGAACCAAGTGTTTGTTGCATTCAACAAACACTGATTCCAAGTTTTCGTATAAC
>JAZKFP010000010.1:1908-2318 GCA_040386355.1 Pseudomonadota bacterium
GAAACTAAATTTTTTAGCGATTTTACCTAAGTAGAAACAATCTTCTTTACGCATTGTCGCCTTCTAAAATTATGCTTCAGTTGTTTCGTTATTTTCTTCTGCAGCAGGAGCTTCTTCAGTTTCAACTTCAGCAACTTCCTCTTCAACAGCAGGAGTTGCAGCAGCGATAGCGTCAGCCTCAGCTTGTGCTGCAGCAGCTAAACGTTTAGCATTAACTTCTTGCTCTGCTTTGAAAGCTTTAGCTTTTTCAGCAACTTGTGCTTTAGTCAAACCTTCTTTCTTAGCATCAACTTTTCCAGCTTTAGCTTCTAACCAAGCAGCTAATTTTGCATCCGCTTGTTCTTGTGTCAAAGCACCTTTACGAATACCTCCATCAAGGTGGTGTTTCAATAAAGCTCCTTTGTAAGAAA
>JAZKFP010000011.1:0-9454 GCA_040386355.1 Pseudomonadota bacterium
CTGCCAATGCCCCAAACTTTCTCTAATGGCAACTTCTCTAATATAGCGTTTAAGTCTGCCTCACTCATGCTAGTGAAATCACATACTCCATTAAAATGAGCTTGCTTCTTGGCACAGTGATTTGCGAGCTTAGCTAGTGTCTTAGTGCTTGCAGTACCAACACAAATAGGGAGTCCAGTCCAAAGAAGTACTGTATCTTTAATTAAATGGCCGTAAGCAATAAAGTCCTTGTTAATGCCAGTGACTTCAAGGAAAGATTCATCAATCGAATATATCTCTTGCCTAGGTGCGAATTGCTTAAGTGTTTCCATGAAACGCGTGCTCATGTTGGCGTACAGCTCATAGTTAGATGAAAACGCAATTACGCCCAACTTTTTAGCCTCTTTCTCAACTTCAAACCATGGCTTACACATATACAGTTCTAATATTGCTTTAGCTTCTTTAGATTGAGCTATCACACAACCATCGTTATTGGAGAGCACAACTATTGGCTTTCCTTTAAGATCAGGTCGCATCACTCGTTCAGATTCAGCATAGAATGAATTTGCGTCTGCAAGCATGAATTTGCGATTATTCAGGTTCGTGGATGACATGAGTAACCTTGCCAAAAATTAACAACTCTTGCCCTTCAGAAAGCACGATTGGCGCATTTTCTGGGTTTTCTGAAAGCAGCTTAACTACTTCACCGCGTTTATAGTATCTTTTACACATCCATGCCCCATCTAATGCACAAACAACAATGCTATTAGATTTGTACTTAGCTGCACGATTAACAATGAGCGTATCGCCATCAAATATGCCTACGCCTTGCATCGAGTTACCTTCTACTTCAAAGAAGAAAGTAGCTGGCGGGTCAGTAATGTAACGCTCGTTAAGATCTAGGAACTTCTGCTCATAGTCTTGAGCTGGAGATGCAAATCTCGACATTCCCGCAGATACTCTGCCGCTGTAAATTGGTCTGGGTAATTCAGGTGGGTTAGGCAACGGTTGAAGCAGGTTATTACTAGCTTTGGAGGTTGCCGCTATCAGCTTTTTGTACTCAGCTAAATAAACAAGCACATCAGGCTTAATGCTCTGAGGCACTCTTATAACTGAGGTCTTCTCACCAAATGGACTCATTGGCTTCTTAGGCCCAGAGTTTGGTCTTTTTCCACCGTATGACATATGACCAACTTGAACTGTGTAACAATGTTCAAGATTATCATAAATTTAAATTCTTACAATGTTTTTTAAAAATAAATTTTTGGCTGCTCTCTGTTCTATTCGAACATTTACTTTTGATTTAAGAGGCTGCGTTAAGCTTCTCGCTTGAATAATCGATTGGCTGACTACTGAATTTCATGAAAAGATTTACAGTTTAAATTTATAACTAACTTACTACTTAAACTTTATTGTGATTTTGCAAATAAGCATCTACAAACATAGTTACACTATATGCACAAACAAAGCTTAGTGCAATTATTCCAATTGCAAAAAATTTAATTAATCCACATTGCCAAGCAATTGATGAAAAAATTGCAATGAATGAAAATATTGAAATAAAAACTGGCACTAATGGTATCGAGCGGCTAATTCGAGATTTGATAACTCTAAATTTTTCAGACATATTAGTCCCTAAAATTTATTACCAGCCGACTTTACCAAAAGCATCTTGTAGCTGATTAACGGTAATGAAGGATTCCATATCATCGTTACCCCCCAAGACATTATCAGCTCCGAATGAAGTAATTGTAAACGCTATGAGACTAGGGTCGGTGACTACATTTATAAAGCCAATGTTACTAGTGTAGATGTAGTTTAAGCCCCAAGGATCTCTTGTCGTATTAGCTGGCAAGACAGGCAAATTAATTGGGATTGGGTAATTATATGTACCTGCCGATCCCATACGATTCGATATGGAATTTGCAATGATGGCATTTTTAATGTTCGATACATCTTCATTAATTTTTGCCCGATAATCTGGAAATGAGCCGCGCACAGTTAATGGCGTTATCAAATCAGAAGTGCTAAGAGGTAATAAGATGTCATCAAAAGGATTGTTGGTATTTTCGGCGTAATCCTTGATTAAGAAACGACTATCATTATTGGTATTTTCTGATTCGTCAGCACCCACTGGTAAAGGTTTTTGCGTGCCATCTCTGCCATATGATCCATTGCCATTATTACCATGTGAAACAATGATTGCAACTGCTGAACACGGATTATAGTTACCACCTACTGGTGTGCAATCATTAGACTGGTTGCCAACTACAGGCAATCTTGAGAAAGTGGATATTGCCCCTTTTAAGCCAGCAATTGTTTGTGCATTGGTATTAGTTGCTGATAAGGTAACTTGATAGGTGAAACGATTGTAATACCCATCAGTTGCATTTTCATCAGTCAAACCTAGACTTGCAAAAGGAACAATTCCTGTTGATACAGCGCCATTGATAACAGTGCCTGTACATGTTCCTAAAAGCGGTGCTTCTACGCCATAACCTGCTACCCCTTCGGCAATCGTAGGTACTGCTGGACAAGGTAAGCGATTATTACGAGTGATGTAGTTGACAATTGCCAATTTAATTAAATCTTCTTTCTGCTTAGTAGCAGATATTCTGGTTTGCTGAATTTGAGCGTTACCCACCCCAAAAATTGCACTGAGTAATAAACCAATAATGACCAGCACTACAGCCATCTCAACCAAGGTAAAACCTTTATGTTTGGTACGAGTTTTGTGATTAGTAATTGTCATATTTTGCAAATCATAATTCATTTTTTGATTTTTTCTGAATCTTACCTGCCTGGATGAAAAATTAGCTTGAATTTTTTTCACATTTTACTTAGTAAATCATGGACTAAATTTTGAGAATCCGTTTATGTGAATGGTCTACCTTTACCCAACCTTAACAAAACATAATAATTGTTCGACAGTTTGTGACGATTTGTGACTATCTGTTGTGTATACTTTAGATAAGTAATTACTTGATAAATTTGATTGTTTATAATCTGACTAGTGGATCATAAATGTTTCTTTATTAAGGACTATAAAAACTCTTTTTATGAGTCGTCAAATTATCAGTTTATTTAATGACTAATTTAATTCCTATCAAATTCCTTCAATAATTAAACATTTGCCACATGCCGCCAATTTATGCATTTCCCCAATCATAAAATGTAATGTTTCGATCATGTCGGACTTTAGTTGCTCAGCATTATACAAATTGGTTTTAAAGTACATGTCGCTTGGGTCACAAAAGTACTCTAATTCTTTACTGAAATAATTTAATGGTGTCCTTGCTAGTTGCCACTCCCACATTAATAATTTTGAAGAAAAATCATAAATTTCAGTTGGATTTACCAACTGGATAAAGGCATGAGGATCAAATGGTGAATAGCTTTGAGTTATGCCACAATATGCACTAAGTAGATCTTCTGACAACTCAATAAATATGCTCCCCCTCAACATTTCTACATCAGGCCACGGCTGCTCAAAGGGCAAATCAACCTGACAAAACCTGATATATGGCCCTTTGTTTTTAACAATGTTACGTCCAAATACTGCCATAATATTTATCTTTAAAAGCTGGAATTTTTTCGATTATTAATCTTTATTTTGTTCATAAGCTATTTCATTGATTAACATTTTTTATGTAAAGCCTTGATTTAGTGCGCACTGACTGCGCACCCCAGCTTACAATTACCTTTACCCCACCTTGACAAACCTTAACATCCAAACTCCACACTAACCATACTTACCACAATTAATTTTTAGCTTCAGGCATCATTAGAAATATCTCTGATTACTGACGTATTGCTAATGTTTGTTAACTTGCTTATTCGTGGAGACCGCATTGGATACGGTCTTTTGAGTGTAACCGAAGTAGTAACTTAAAACGTAACTATGATGTAATCTTTGCGAACCAGCGAGCGCACTTTAAAAAAGTGCCATTAGCCTCGAACTATTGCTCGAACTTTTTTGATTGATTTAAGGGTGTTTTAAATTCATGGATAAGTCTTGTAACTGTGCGATATTAAATCCGTAAGGTTCGAATTGAATAGGTTGATTATTCATATTAAGAATCATGGCTGCATGTTCTATAGCAGCTTTAATTGAAGCAATTACTTGGGTTTTATTAAACCTGAATAATTTCAATTCTTGCTTAGTGTTATTAGTTTGTGTTGATAAAGCAAAATTATAAACGCTAGTGTTTGGAACTTCCCAAATTAGATTTGCTTGCTCTTGATAAACCTCAATTCCTTCTGATGCCCCAATACATCAAGCTTCACCACATTCACAAGTTACAACGTTGAATTTACCCTGTTGGTTCCAGCAAGCAATTAACTCAGTTAAATCAATCACGCTGTCTGGTGATATATTCACTTCGTTGATGTAAACAGATTGCTTGAGCAATAACGCACCAGGCTGCGAAGACTCGCCACGCGCTTTTAAAGAAAACTTCAATTCAAAATAATCAGTCTTATTCATAATTATAATTTCAGATAACTTAAATAAACTAACTGTTCATTGTACATTTTAAAAAGAGCTGTTTGGCGCTAACTACACCGCTAACTAATCAGCTTCAATTTTACGTTCTATATAATTTCTACGCTCAATCCTCACCGTAATATCATCCCTATACACTGGATAAAGTTTGTAGTTCTTATAGGCCAAAAGACTACATAGCGTTTGTAAATTTATTTAGCGATTGTTTTAAAATGCCACTCTTACCTTTCACACCAACTATACGCTTAATAGATTTAACAGGGTGTAATGGTATAAATACATTGTTCTCGGTAGTCGTGCCAGTCAAAGTGCTTAAAATAGGCCTTACACGCTCGGTAGTCGTGCCAGTCAAATGACTCACTGGCTCGATAGTCGAGCTTGCACTGGCTCGATAGTCGTGCCGCTCACTTTTTTTTATTGGTGGCTTACGTCTTTGTGTTGGTGGCAATGCACAAAGTGAATAAGCACCACGTGGATATGTTTTAGAATTAACATCAAGCCCCACATAGTTTGTAATATTGTGCCACGTCAATGCGTATAAATTAGGGCCAATATTTAAACCACCAAACTTGGTATGAAATATTAAGCCCCGCTCTATTAGCTCACGGCAAGCTTTACGATTGTTTTCGTCGCAAGTCCACCCTTGGTTATAAAGCCATTGTTTTGCAAGATGCAAATGCCCGTTGTTATTACCATTGTGTTGGCGCATGAGTGCAAACAACAAAGCCTTAGCTTTATCACTAGCACCCATAAAACTAATGCTATCTTGCACCACCCAAGGTATGGCCGAATAACCACCTGTAATATTTTCGGGTCTTTGTTGTTTTTTGTTAAGCCTTGCCATTGATCAACTAATTTGCAAACGAGTTAAAAAAAGCGATCACGCCCAATAACTCTAATTCAGCCATAGAGGCTAGATCATGAGCGATTTCATGACTATTAAACTTAACACAAAGCCCGTAGGCTTGATTAAATAGCTGTTGGTATCTCATATCACCACCCCACTATCAGCAATCGGTTCTAAGGGTTGTTTATGCGTTAAAACATAGCGTGCAATGCGGTGTTTAATTCCATATTCACTTGTCCAGTTATCCCATATTGTGGCAATTTGATAACCAGCTTTTCGTAGCTCAAATATTCTTGCTGGGGGGTGATAAACATCTAGCTTTTCTTGTGCGGTATAGCTACTGATACTGCCATGCTCAAAAAACCAATCGAGTAGCTTTAAACGTTGATTATGCGCGCTGTTATCAGTAAACTTTGGTTTGAGAGATGTGTGTTTGGGGTGGTTCGTTTCAGCGGCCGCCCCTTTGTCTTTTGGGTGTTTGCAATTAGTCATGATCACACCACCTTTGCTGCTAGTGCAGCGCGTACTAAGCCAACATTCCAGCAGGTACATCTTTCAGAAAGCTTAACTGGGGCGGGAATGGTTTTATTCTTTACTCCACGCCAGCAAGAGGCTGCCGAAATTCCATATAAACGCTTTAAGACTGGTAATCTTATGTAAGCGCTATCAGGTAATTGGTCAAAGTTTGCTAGTGCTTCGGGAATTGTTTGATGTGGCTCTGATTTGATTTCTTGTGACATTTGAAACACCTTTATGAAGTTAAGATGTTCAAATAATATTGCCCTAGCTCACCCTTATAGCAATCCTTTTTCCCTCAGACTGGCCTAAGGGAAAATCAAGTTTTATTTCTAGCTAGGTCTGGCCTAGAAACTATATCTATGGCCTCTGCTTCTCTCCTGCTAAGTTTATGTTCGTTAATTAGCCATTCGATAACATCTTTTTGTTTTGGCCATGTATCTCTATCATTTATATCAAAAGTAATACTGTAATACCTATTAATAATCGCTTTCAAAACTTTGAATAATTTTGAATTTTCTCCAAAATTAGTAACAGCAATTTCATTGTTTGTTTGAACACCTATCATTTTGAGAAATGCTTCTTTTTTTACATTCGCCTCCTCAGTTGAAGCACTATAACGATCGGTAGTAAAGTTGTAGTGCAACTTTTCGTGCACCATATTAATGTAGAATCTATCTGCCCAATCTGAAAGTTCATACCAACTTATACTGTCTTCATATTTGCCAAGTTGTTTTAAATATATGAAGTCTTCGTCATTTTTATCGACAACAATAAATTCATCAGATGTACTATCTTTTACATAGAATGGCACTCCAAAATTAGCCATGTATGCAACATACCAACATGCATTTGCAAAATTATTATTTTTAACACTATTAAAAAAGGTTCTGACAGCATCATTTAAGCTGGCCACGGGGTATGTTTCTTTTGAATGAAAATGTCTAAATGTTTCTGAATTTTCTATAAAGCTAGCTTCAATATAATGCCTTAATGAGACATATCCACCCAAATTTTTTATTTTTTCATCAGTTCTTACAGTTATAGCTTGCAATACAAGATTCGCTAAATAGCAATGAAATCTTTTTTGGCCAATTCTTTCTTTTTCTTGACTATTTAATTTTTCATACTCTTGATAATTTGTTCGTAAAATTGAATCATTGGTATCAATTACGTAATTGCACAAAAGCTTCGTAAATTTAATAGGCTCATTTACAATAAGGTTATAAAAAAGATCGTGAGTTTCTTTAACAATTACATCTATGGGCCGAATATCTTCCTTTATATACAGTTCTGGCTGTTTGTCATTTTGAGATTTATCAATTTTTTTGTCTATACTATAAGCTTCATTAAAATCCGATTGGTTAACTGTTGGAATCTTGGACAGCTCAAAGAACTGCATGGCTTCTTTTTTGTTAAGTAAAATATCAAAGGGAGAATAGTTATAATTTGTTTCTCCTTTCCACCACTTAAAATGAAAACTTTCGTATAAATGATCAACCATACTGTTATAGCTCTCAAAGGGCTGAACGGTACCGCTCCAACTACCGTCATAGATAACTAAAATATTGTCTTTTAATAATTTTGCTACTAAATCCTCAAGTGCTTCTGCAATTTCACATTCGAGTTTTTCTGAAAAAGCAATAGCAATGGATGGTAGAGAACATAAATCTTTTCTGAAAACAGTCATAACGCCCCTAACGCCCCCTAATCTAAGAAACCACACCAGCTAAGCTAGGGTTGCTTAGTGTTCGCCCCGTCGGGCTAGGTGTGGTTAAACTTTAACGCCTAAGAATATTTTGTTTATAAACAAAGTTTTCAAATGCTAATTTATCACTATCGATCAGCATGTCATTTTCATAACTCTCTTTGCAATGCTGCAGTAAATATTTTTTGATTGTCATATCCCCTCGATAGCCTTCAAATTCATAAATACGGTTAAGCAAAATTTCTAGAGAAAAAAATAATTGGTTACCTTTATCATCAATAACATGTTCGCATATCTCATTTCTACCAAGCCCCAAATTACCGCCGATCCAGCGTAACCTTCCATTACTGGCAGGGTTAAATCTCAATTTCAGTCTATTAATATCGCGTAAATTGAATGCTTTGAAAATGGCTTCGTTTCTAGAAGTAACGTTCATATTTCTCCTATTTATTAATTTAAGCTTGTTTAAATAGCACTATCTTTGCGCCAGCTTTAAGTTCATCTAAATAATCAGCCCAATGCTGCATCATGCTAGTGCGTTGTTTGATATATAGCGCATGGTTGTAAGCTGCACTCACTTGGTTACGTTCTTGATGTGCTAGCTGTAATTCGATGTGTTGATGATCAAAACCTTGCTCGTGCAAAGCTGTTGACGCTAAACCTCTAAAGCCATGCCCTGTCATTCTGTGCTTGTAGCCTGCAAGCTCTAAGGCTTTCAAAATGGTGTTGTTACTCATGGGCTTGCTGTGATTATTTTGATTAGGGAATATCAACTCACAATGCCCTGATATTGTTTTTAAGGTTTCAAGTGTATGAACGGCCTGGCGTGATAATGGCACAATGTGCGGTGTTTTCATTTTCATGCGTTCAGCTGGCAAGCGCCATTGATTCTGGACAAAATCAATCTCAGTCCATTTAGCCTCGATTAATTCAGTTGTGCGGACGAAAGTGAGTCCAATTAATTTAACGGCCAACCTTGTTAATGGTTGCGATGAACTGGCATCAAGCGCTCGCAACAAGTCGGGTAGCTCTTTAATGTCTACACGTGCATAATTTGATTTAGGTCTGCTTTCGATAATGTCGCTGGGTTTGATTTCACTAGCAGGATTGCGTTTTGCCTTACTTTCACGGCTGTGCGCTATGGCATATCTAAACACTTGCCCAATGGTTTGGTGTACACGTTTGGCTAAATCTAATGCTCCACGTTCAGCAATTGCCTTAACCGCTTCAACCACTTGGTGAGCTTCAATTTCATTGATTGGCAGATTGCCTAAGCTTGGGTAAGCATCAGCTTCTATACGGCGTTTAACATATTCTGCATGACGTGGGCTTTTGTTTGATTGCCAATGCTGCCACCACTTACCCGCCCAAAATTCAAACGTGTTAGATTTATTGGCGAGCTTTTCAGCTTTCTCTTCTTTGCGTTGTTCACTAGGATTAATTGGCGGATCACTAGCTAATAGTTTTCTAGCTTGATCGCGTCTGTGCCTTGCGCTTAAAAGTGAAACCTCGGGATATGTGCCAAACGATAGTAATTTTTCTTTACCATCAAAGCGATATTTGAAACGCCACCACTTACCCCCGCTAGGTGTTACTTGCAAGAATAGTCCACCCTCGTCATATAGCTTGAATGGCTTATCTAAAGGCTTGCTAGTGCGTATAGCGGTATCAGTTAAAGCCATATTGGGGTAACTCCAAATTGGGGTAAGTACTGTTACCCCAAATGTTACCCCTATTTATCGTAAGATTGCAAGATATGTTTTGATGCTATCTGATGCAATAAACTGGCTGTATGTGTTGATTTTACTAGGGTTATTGCTACTTGATGATACTGCTTGAAACTAACTTTTGGCGGAGAGAGAGAGATTCGAACTCTCGACAAGGTAAACCCTGTGCCACC
>JAZKFP010000012.1:0-2542 GCA_040386355.1 Pseudomonadota bacterium
TAATTGATTTATCTATATCAATAACTTTAATAACACTGTCGCTATCTTCTCTAGATTGATAAACAACTCCATGTTTTCCTCGGCCTATTTCCACACATTCACTAATATCAATATCTTGCACTGCTTTAAAAGCTTGAAGATTGATTTCATATTTTTTATTTAATTGATTTACACAGGATTTAAGGGTTTTTTTAAAGGTAGAGCATGGAGATTGGTTCAATTTAAATAGATGAAAAGTTAAAGCTGGCAATCTAAAATTAAAATTAGAAAAAATAAAATGTTTGTCTTTAGACGTATCATTGAGTTGAATTTCAATAGATAAACTACTTCTTCTTGCAACGTGCGCGTTTGGGGAAATTGTGCGTAAAGGATTAGTGCCAATTCGTTCCATACAAATAATCACTCAATGAATTTTTAAAAATCCTTTTTTGTGAATCTATCCGTATAGAATTAATGTATTAAAAGCAGGTAAATTAATTGATTTTTAATACTTAGTTTTGAGCTGGCTAGACTACTACAGTTCTTAATTGAAACACACTAATCAATTTCAAAAAAATGTAAAGAAAACTTCAGATCCACTCGGGAATATTTTTAGCTTCCTGTCTAATTTGCAGCCTTATCGCTTTAAAGCTTGGCTCAAAACGTTGTACAAGCTTCCAATAATTGGGCGAGTGATTCATAAACCGAATGTGACAAAGCTCGTGAATCATTACATAACGGACAATACTGTTGGATAAAAACACAAGTTTAGTATTTAGGTTAATTTTCCCTTGTGCAGTACAACTACCCCATCGGGTTTTTTGGGTTCGAACCACAAGTTGTTGATAAGGTATGGAAATTTCCTCGGCAACTTGATTTAACCATATGTCAAAGTGACGGTGAGCATAAGACTTTAGCCAACGTTTTACCAGTTTTTGGCATTCAACAATATCGTCGACATTACCCTTGATCTCTAATTGTTGATTATCCTGTTCTCTAAGTGACAACACTAAACGATCGGTTTTTTCATAGCGTATAGTCCAACACTCTTGAAAGGCAGCTAAATCAAGTCTCGTTGGCAAATGTAATCGCGTGGGTGATGCTAGTTCTACTTGATATAAAG
This sequence comes from Pseudomonadota bacterium, assembly GCA_040386355.1. Classification (GTDB taxonomy): domain Bacteria; phylum Pseudomonadota; class Gammaproteobacteria; order Pseudomonadales; family UBA6940; genus JAZKFP01. Next base: position 1,103 of record JAZKFP010000012.1, read on the forward strand.
TCCAATGATGAGTAATCCAGTCACGATGTTCTTCAACAAATTGGTGAATCATTTTTTGTGAAGTGCGCTTTGGTGCCGTAACTAGTAATCCTGAGGTCGGAGAAATTTGTACACGCAAACATCGACTTTGTTTCAATAATCGTACAGCACAAGGAATTTTTTTTGGATTTACTGAAGAAGGTTCTATCAAAGTCACTTCCAGACTAAACATGTGTCTTATACTCTCTTACAGGTAAATAATGTCAATTTATACATTTTTTAAAAAGACTTTTTTATTACTTTCAACAAGACTCTAAAAATTTTTAAATTAGTTAAATGCTACGGGAATATTCATGCTGTGGATTTTAATGACATTGATGGCTGCTGTCTGTCAAACCGCACGTACTGCTTTACAAAAACAATTAAAGACTGAGCTTTCCGATACAGCGTCTGCATCAACTCGTTTTTTGTTTGCCTGCCCATTTGCAATAATTTACTTAGTGGTTTTATTGGTTGTAAAAGATTCTACGCCGTTTGAATTTACAACGCGTTTTTGGATATTCACTGGCATTACTGCAATTAGTCAAATTATTGCTACGTGGGCGTTAATCGCAGCTTTGTCACACGCACAATTTGCAGTCGCAGTAACGTACTCTAAATTAGAACCTGTGGTTATTGCCGTGTTAGGTGCTAGTTTTTTTGCACAACCTTTAAATTTTTTAGATTGGACATCAATAGTTATTTGCATCATCGGTTTATTATTTTTAGCACAAACACCAAAAGTTATTGGTCAATTAGCAAACCTTCGCCATCGTGGCGCATTACTTGGTGTGCTGTCTGCTATTTCTTTTGGTATCTCAAGCCTTGCAGTACGCGAATCATCTCATGCTTTGCAATTAGCCGATCCATTATTACCAGCCGCAATTAGTTTAGTTTGCGTGTTATTCATACAGCTTATTTTAACGTTGGGTTATTTATTAATTCGCGAACCGCAACAATTAAAAGCTCTACAAAAAAATTGGAAGAAAGCAACATTTGTTGGTTTATCGGGAGGAATTGGGTCGATTGGTTGGTTTACCGCTTTTTCATTGCAGACCGTTGCATTAGTAAAAGTCGTTGGCCAAGTTGAATTAATTTTTGCAATTTTATTGACGCATTTTTTATTTAAAGAAAAGATTCGCCCGCGTGAGTACATGGGAATGTTATGCATCGTGGCCAGCGTTGTTATTATTTTAGTAACCATTTAAAAAGCTCTTGAATATTTCATCCGTCCCTACGGGACGGTTTTTATAATGAATTACAGAGTGCAGGCGCTTACGCACCTGCCTAGAATCATATGTCGCTACGCGACAATTCCGTTAACCATGTAATTTTTAATATTCAATTGAATCGTCAAGATTTCGATGTTCGATGTTCGATGTTCGATGTTCGATGTTCGATGTTCGATGTTCGATGTTCGAT
>JAZKFP010000012.1:2642-20465 GCA_040386355.1 Pseudomonadota bacterium
GATGTTCGATGTTCGATGTTCGATGTTCGATGTTCGATGTTCGATGTTCGATGTTTTTTAAAATTATGATTTGCAATTTCCAACAAATAAATTTATTCAACATGTCGCGTAGCGACACATGATTCTAGGCAGGTGCGTAAGCGCCTGTATCGCGTAATGCGCCACGGTTCATATGTATCGCGTATGCGCCACGTCTATACACGCGCCATACATCATATACACAACCATTCCCCCAAATCACCGTCCCATAGGGACGGATGAAAAGCAAAAAAAGCAAATCACGTCACAATTAAGCAATCATCCTTGCATGCCTTCGACTTAAACCATGTTATTTACTGAGGTTAAATAACAGAAGGGGAAAAATATGACTAATACTTTTAGTGCCCTACATTATCATTTCATATTTAGTACAAAAAATAGAGTTCCATACTTAAGCCAAAACATTGAAAAACAAATTTGGCAATATATGGCGGGCATCGCTCGATATAATAAGATTATTGCTATTAAAATTGGAGGATTTGATGACCATATTCACGCATTGGTAAAAGCTCCAACAAACATTGCGCCTAGTCAAATAGCACAATATTTAAAAGCAAACTCATCAAAATGGATTCATCAAAATTTTTTATTTTTAAAAGATTTTGCCTGGCAAGAAGGATATGCAGTTTTTACGGTTAACAAAATAAATTGTTTTCGAATAGTTAAGTATATTGAAAGACAACGCCAACATCATTCTAATAAAAAATTTGAAGATGAATATCTCGATTTCTTAAAAATAAATCATATTAATTATGATGAAAAATATTTATTTGATTAAATACAATATGTAAGATGCTATATATTGATAATTTCAATATATACATGACATATGCGTTTACACACTTGCTTAGAATCATATGTAGCTACGCGACACAGTAAGCATAAAAAATCTTGCTTAATTTGTTATTTCTTTTTTCGAGTTTGTTTATACAATTCTTTTAAATTTTCATTTTCCGGCGCTCTTAATAACAACTCCATCACTTGCAACTGATTAGCAAGCTGGGAATTACCGCTATTTTGAATAGTTTTAAGTTCTGCCACCTTCTTTGCCATATCTGGAACATGAAGTGGTTGGTATCTTAAATCCGACAGCAAACTCACTATAAATTTGTCATCGTGATAGAACATTGGATTTTGCATATTTTGCTGCGAAGTAGAATGTTTTTCTATTTTTTCTATTTGAATGGTTAGATATTTACTCTTTTGTTTATCTTTTACACCCACAGTTGCATAGCCTGAACGATGAAATTCATCATCAATCAGTAAAGTATCAGAGTGTGTTGAATATCTGAAAGCACTGAAATAACTACGAATATTCAAACTTGGATGCGCGTAATTAATAAGCATTTCTTCTTGAGAATCATAAGACGCTTTGGCAGCGTTTGCGTAAGCATAAAAACACAACTTCTTTAACATAGAGTTGGTTTTAATAACATTTTCCAAATTAACTTTTGGCAAAAACCCTAAAATATCGTAGTCAAATGGACTTCGATAAGCATTTGGATTTATAAACGTATAGCATTTATCCTTTAAATAATTTTCCGGTAATGGTTGAAGATGCATTGAAGGTATAGCAAGAAAGGATTCAGATGAATGATTAGGAGTTATAGTTAATTTAGTGTAACCGTTAGGATCTTTTTTAGTGATATAGACTGATTGATTAATTGCTCCAGTTTCTTTTGAGGTTTTTTCTTTAAATCCTATTTTTTCTATCTTGTTAACATCTAAAGATAATTGCCAGTCCATCAAATTATATTGAGGCAGTGGATTGGATAATTTTCGGTTTGAAAATGGTTGTAAATCAATCTTTATAGAATCTTGCTTTACATCTAGGCTAAGGTTTTTTTGAAAGAAAACTGTGGTAAAAATTTTATCGTAGTAACTGGGATAGTATTTTGCTAATCCGACAAACGCTACCGCATAAAATGCCGTCAATAAAACCACAATTCCCATTGAGCTAAAAAAAAGTGCAATAAAATTATTTCTTTTATTTTTACGCCATAATCTCAATCCATAAGGCATACAAAGTGTCACGATTACTATTGCTAATAATGTTGGCCATCCAGGCAATAAAATTACTTGGAGTAATGCATTCCAACTTGAACTAGTAACGATTAACCGTACTACAAGATAGGTAATTCCGTAAAAAAAGATTAAACAGATTAATGAAGGCAAAATCCTGTAGCGATTGAATCTTAATAAAATCCATGACAAACAGACTGGCTTCAATGCAGCGATCACAAAGCCACTTAAAATTATTAATGAAACTAGCCAACCAGTGAAATGATCTAACGAAGACGAATGGGGAGAGACTCCGAAAACAAGTCTATCTACCACTAGAAGAGCTGTTGAAAACGCTAAATTTAAAATATACAGGCCCAATAGACACTGAATTATATTTTTCACATTATTCTGAAAGAGGAAATTATTTTTCATGAGGAAACTCAATTTTATTCAATCAAACTATTTCGTTGCTGAAAGGTGATGTGATCAAATTGGAGGACATTATTTAAGCGATTTTCAATACTATTTAGTTAAAAAATCAACACCAAGCAACAATAGGTGTAAGTATTTGTCGGGCTCCAGCGCGATTCGCCAACATTTCTTGTTCTTTTAAAATTTCAGCAAGTATTTCAACTGTAGTCAGCGGGTTGGCTAACACAACACGAAAAACCACAATCTCTTGCCGATTATAGCATTCAACTTTTAAAGTGGTTCGCGAAACAAAGGATCTACCACGTGAGCGCTGTGTTTTTTGGATCCACTGCGTTAATTCATTCAAAGTTTGATTTGCTTGGTTTTTTTCATCTTGATTTAACTGTGGCCAGTTTTTTTCAAGTCTTACCGGGCGATATCGATACGTTAAAATATTAAGCTGCGGCTCGGAAATTATTTCAAAGTTTTCATTTTCCTGAATCATTTTATTAAATTCTTGGGCCAAATGAATACCGTAATCCACCAGCAATTCATATCCAGCCCGACCGATGATGCGTAATCCAGAATGAATTAATAACGCCATTCCCGGACGTGACCCTTCTAAAGTATGACTACCTAAATCTTGAGAACCACGCCGAATAATATAATCCGCATGATGCTCAATAACATTTTGTGCGGCAGGTGATCGACATAAAACAAAACCAGCGCCCATGGGCACATACATTTGCTTATGCGCGTCGAGTGTCACGGTATCAGCACGTTCAATGCCAGACAAAATATGACGATGTTGATCAGAAAACAAAGTTGGTCCACCCCAGGCCGCATCGACATGATAATGACAACGATATTCTTCTGCTAAATTTGCCAATTCATTTAGAGGATCGACCGTACCCGTTTCAGAGGCGCCAGCAACTCCAACAATGGCTAATACAAGAGTATTTTCTGATTTTAATTTTTTTAAACACTGTTCCATTTCACTCACACGAACTCGGTGTTTTCCATCGGTTGGAATAGCAATTAAATCTTGTCTGCCAATCCCTAATAAATCAGTAGCTTTTGATAACGAATAATGCCCACGCTCAGAGGTAATAATTGCTGTGCCTTGATATCCGTAATGTTTTAGTGCGCGCGCCATTCCGGCTTGATGTACTCCAGCAAATGTTTTATCCGCTTTTAAAGCTTGATTACGTGCAATCCAAAGAGCTGTAAGATTTGCAATCGTACCGCCAGAACACACTGCACCCAAAGCATGCCCAGCTTCATGCATCCATCGTTTATAAAAATCGGTATTTTCTTGAAATACTAACGAATGCAACATGCCAATCACTTGACGTTCTAATGGCGTAAACGCTTTGGATGTTTCAATTTTTACAAGATTTTGATTCAACGCAATCATGATGCGTGAAAGCGACAGCATAAAATAAGGTAAGGCTGAGGTCATATGACCTACAAAACGCGGAGACGAGGTATGTACCGAATGCGCTACAACTTTGTTTAATAGAAATTCAGCTTGTTCAGAAACAAAAATAGGATCTTCTGGAATTGCACTATCTGCAAAATTGCGACGCAATACTTCAATCGTTTTTTCTTTGGCAACGATATGTTCTTGTAAAAAACCTGCAAGATTTTCAGATATTTGACGATCAATCGCGCTTAAAGTGGAATCTGGAGCTTCAGGAACCGTAAAAATTCGCACAATATTTTCAAAAGACGCATGGGCGAGTTTTTTTGCATTATCCAACATCAATCTGGCCGCCCTGTTAAATCTTTATTTTTAGTCACTGTTCTTTATTAAGTTGCTGGCACTATACCGAAGGTTCAACAGTGCTCGCAATCTGAATTAGAACAGAAAATTTTACTTCGTTATGTAGGGATAGCGTTCGCCATTGCCAAGCCGGATCGTATACTTTGAATGATTCCATCACCCGCTATTGCATCACCGCCTACCCATAATTGAGTGTATTCGACAAATAATTCCTTGGAAGTCGTATCGCTAGCCCGAGCGTACAACCAACGATGAGCTTGACTGTATAGAACTTCAGTGGTTGATAAACCCAGTTCAAACCAGGCTTCCATTAACTTTTGCACAGCAATTTCTGGAGAAAGATCTAGATTATTTTGTGTCCATTCGGGAGTCGCGTATAAAGTCCAAAGCTTAATACCGTCGGCAATAGTTTGATCTGAAGTATCCAGTACTCGATAAGCATGCGACAACGGATGACTCGAATCTTTTACCCTAATCCAATCCAAAGAGGCAAAGTTTATTGAGTATTTCAGATCTCGGACCGCACATACGACAGTCCATTGCGGTTTATATATCGAATTAACACGTTCTAAACATGCGATATTAGGTTCGGTTTGTAGAAGCGTAATCGCCTGAGGGCCGGGAATCGTAAGTACAAGATATTTACAATAATACGACTGTTGTTGATCAGTCTCGATCGTCCAACCATCTTCTTTCCGAGACATTGCAATTGCACGCTGTTGAGTTTGGAGTTGTACAGAATCTGCGAGCTGACGACAGACTTCATACTGGATGAAGCGCAATGCCTGTTGTGTCGTGGCATTCAAAGCATGATTTTGAAAAATTGCACCCGATAAAGCCTTGATTTCAATTGCTTTATTCCACCACGATGGATACTCATGTTCTGGAATTTCTAATTCATTTTCTAAGGCAATATATTGGGTACCCAAAGGATGTCGACCGAAAGCTTGATTTGGAAAAATCTTTTCATTAACAATTCGTCGAGACGCAAGACGTCCACCTGCACCACGACTTTTTTCTAAAACGCAGACTTTCATATTGCGCTGTTGTAATTCAAAAGCGCAAGTCAATCCGGCAATACCTGCACCCACAATTACCACATCAAACTCAATCAGCGGTGTGGACGTAATTTCAGACATAAAAATTTACTCTCAAATTTTTATAAAGCAGTAACAAAAGAAACTTTTTAGAAACCAAATAGTCGTGACTCTTTAGGAAAACAGGATTAGAATTCACATCCCGAAAGGGACACACTCGTTAACGTGCGAGACATGGAAGCTTGACTTCCAAGCAGTGTTTAGAAAGTGACTACAGTTCGACAACATCATTTATAGGAAATCTTTATGAACACCTCATCGATCAAATTTCTGCCGTTAAAGCAGATATTCAATCGTCAATCTTTTTATACTGCAGTAGCTTTAAGTGCATCATTAACCTTATTAACATTTTTCTCATAAGTTCTAATTAAGTAGTTGTAAAAAATTAAAGAAATGATTTTTTTATTGAATTAATTAATTTATCTCTACTTTTGTTTTATTTCTATATTTGCGCACACGCTTTTTGGCGCCTTTTTAAATTAAAAGATTTGATTTGCGTTGAACATGAAATGTAAGACTTTTTGAATAAGAATTATTACTGTTGAATTAATGTTTTCATTACGTTTTTTATTCAATTTATTTTATTAATAAAGGTTCAATTTCTAAGTAACAATTGAAAACTCTTTTAACATCCGACTGAATTGCATGAATCCATTTTTCGACATCCGTTGCTTTCGCATCATTATGATTAATTAAAACCAATGCTTGTTGATCATGCATACCGACCGTTAATGAACGTCGACCTTTCCATCCCAAAAACTCCAACATCCAACCTGCAGCAACTTTGTAACTACCATCCGACAACTCAAACGCTTTGATCGATGGTATTTTTTTTTGCCAATTTTGAAAACATTCTTTGTCGACAATAGGATTTTTAAAGAAACTTCCGGCATTTGGCAAAGCAGTTGGGTCAGGCAATTTTAATCGACGAATATCTAACACCTGAGTTCGAACCCAATACGCTGTAACAACTAAAGCTACTGACTCAAGTGTATTCACTCGGGATGCTAAATCTGGATAGGATAATTTCGGTTGAAAATGTTTTGATAATTTAAAACCAACTTCTACAATATAAAATGGTGTTTTACGGCGTTTAAAAAAGCTATCTCGATAACCAAACTCACATTCAGCTGCTGAAAAATTAACAACTTCTCCGGTTAATAAATCCATCCAACGTACAAATTTAATCGACTCTTTTATTTCTACGCCATAAGCACCAATATTTTGAATGGGTGCTGCCCCAACTGTTCCAGGAATACTTGAAAGATTTTCTAAACCAAAGCCACCTTTTTGTAGGGTTAGATCAACAAGAACATCCCAGTTCATACCCGCGCCAACAACAACCGATAATGAATTTGCGTCTTCTGCAATCCAACGAATATTCTGATCCGATGAATGCAAAATTAAACCAGGGTAATCATTTAAAAAAAGAACATTGCTTCCTGAGCCTAACGGCATAATTAAATTTTGTTGAATGAAAGATTGCACCACTTCTTGTTTACGAAAATCTTGCAATGCAGCTTCGTTAGGAATATCGGCCCACGCACATGTTGTTGCAGGCAATCGAAAAGTATGTCGATCAGAAAGGGAAATATTTGAATGAATACTAATCACAGCTTAAGCATTCCTTAGCAGCCAAGCCTCAACCTTTTTTACATCTTCAGGTGAGTCAACGCCTGGCATACTTGGATCGGCTGCTTTACCAACCCAAATACGAGCGCCGCTTTCTAACGCACGCAGTTGTTCCAAACTTTCGAAAGTTTCTAAATTACCCACGGGCCACTGATTAAATTGCGCTAAAAATTTTAATCGATATCCATAAATTCCAATATGTCGAAACCAATCTTTAGGCGTTAAATTAGAGTGGTTTGCGTAAAATGGAATCGGTGAGCGACTAAAATACAATGCGGCTTGTTGTGTATCAACAACAACTTTTACTTGATTTGGATTTTGAATGTCGTCAAAGGACGTAAAGGCTTCACGTAAAGTTGCCATATCCCATGAATTGTCATTTAAAGCTTTCGCAATACATGCAATATTATTCGCAGAAATTAGCGGTTCATCGCCTTGAACATTTAAAACAATTTCATCTTTTGACAAACTCAAAGCACATGCAGCTTCATACACTCGATCACTACCGGATTGATGATCAGCGCGCGTTTGAATCCACTCGCCCCCAAAACTTCGTACACAATCCATAATACGTTGATCATCGGTTGCAACAACCACTTTTGCTGCACCACTTTCCATTGCACGTTTATAAACATGTTCAATCATAGAAATACCAGCAATTTTCACTAATGGTTTTCCTGGAAAACGTGTAGAAGCAAATCGCGCCGGAATAATAATTGTGAATTTCATACGTACGTTTCACTCATGTAGCATGTGCATTTTTCATTTACAAAAGTGGCTCAACTTCTTCAAAGCTCACAGTACGCGCTTCATTTTCTAACATAACGGGGATTTCGTCTCGAATTGGATACGCTAAACGGTCTGAACGACAAATTAATTCTTTTTGTTCACGCTGATAAATAAGTGGGCCTTTGCATAAAGGACAGACCAGCAAATCTAGTAATTGTTTATCCACGATTAACTTCCTTTTAGATTGATATACCCATAGCGAATGAAAATTCGATATATTTATTTTTGTTGGCTAGTTAGTTTTTAATGCATTGGTGCAATCTTACTCATCATTGCATCAACTGCATATTCTTCTATTTCAGCCCGTAGTGGTACAACAAACCAATGTGACTTAGCGATTTCAGCACATTTTGTTGCGTCTTTTTCTGTCATACAAATTGGAATGGTCACATCATCAAATTCAAAATCGGTTTTACTAAATTGCCAATGATCTGGAAACGCATGTTCAATCACATACACGCCGTGACTTTTTAATGCATTAAAAAAACCTTGTGGATAAGCTATGCCACACACTGCGTGCACTTTAGAAGGCCAACCATTTTTTTGCCAAAAGCCATCGTAATAAAAAGGACGATTGTGTATCGGTTGCGGAATACTTACATGCATTACCACACTTGCTTGGATAATCCGCTTAGATAAAGATTTTGACAAAGAATCAATTCGTTGTTCTCGCCACAAGACCATATCGACAAGATTCGCTCGTGCCCATGAATCTCGTAATGGTCCTGCAGGTAATAACTTGCCGTTGCCAATACCACGACGCCCATCCATGACAATGATTTCGTAATGTCTGGGCAAGGCTTCGTGTTGTAAACCATCGTCACTTAAAATAATATCGATTAAAGAAACTTTTTGAATTAAAAAAAGCGCGGCTTGCCAACGATCTGGTGATACAACAATAGGCGCAGATGTTTTTAGAAATAACAGTAATGGTTCATCACCAACTTGCTGCGCGGTATGCGTTTTTTCAACTAAAGTCGGTTCACTGCATTCACTGCCGTAACCACGAGAAATAATACCTACTTTAAAACCGCGTTTTTCTAAGGCGAAATACAAACTTAATAACGTTGGAGTTTTACCTGAACCACCGACAATTAAATTTCCAATTACTATAATTGGAATTTCGATCGTCGGTGTTTGATGCATAACATTATCTGCGGCTAATCGTTTATTTTGACATAATTGTTTCCATTCCAGTAATCTTGTACGACTTAACGCTAAACCTCGTCGTCGATCACGTTGACGCAAAAAAGTATACAAAATACTAAAAGGCCAAAGCATCCAACTGAATAGATTTTTTTTATACCACTGGTTTATAAGAAAATTCTGTATTTGTTGATTCATAATTTTTCAAAGTACCAAAGCTCAGAACGTAAGCTCTCAATATCAATATGGAATTGAATACTGTAGTAGCATGCATTCGATCTCACTTTCCAGAACGAATATTAATATACATTGGAGTAATAATTATGGGCTCAACATATTCAACTTTAAATACAACTGCATTTGACAACTGTACTCAATGGAATTCTCGAAATTATCCAGGCTTAAAGGGCGGCTCAGTACATATACAAAAAGGGTCTCAGTTAACCGCTATAAACAGCACTCTTGCTAACACCACTACCGAAATATGTGTATTGGGTTTTAACAGTATGAGAAATGTTCAGCAAACAGACATAAACACCTCTGGTTTAATTAATGGCGAGCCAGCAGAGACCACTGAGCAACTTTTTTTAAATAACTCAACATTAGCAAACGCTATCGTTGGGTCAGGTTATCTTGAGCATTCGACGGTAACGGATTCGACATTATCTGTATTTGTGTTAAAAAATTCTTCTTTTAATGCGGTTCAATCTGGTCTTACGATTGGTGAAAATTCCACTGCAATCGATGTGAATTCTGACAACTTTGTTATCACTAATTCTAAAGCAAAAAATATTACTGCAGAAAATATTCTTATTGAAAATAAAGGCAAAGGCGCAATGTCAGTTCAGGACTTTAATTGCCCTAACGGTTTATCGCTGCAATCTAATGTTGCAGAAGATATTGCACTTTCCGGAAAAGAAACCGAAAGCTGCACTTTTGAGTTTGGCATTACTGATGCGCCAACTGCAGCACCTACTCCATCCCCAACCTTAGCACCGACTTTGGCAGTTACTCGATCACCTGTTTTTTCTTCAGAGCCTACTCCAGCTCCTTCTGCGAGCTCTGCAGCTTCCTCTCATAAAGTAACTTTAACAGCCATGCTTGCCACAATGGCAGTTATTAATATGATGCGTTAAATTATTTAAAATTAAAAAGGAATGTTAAGGATAACGTTCCCATTCAATCATCAATTTCATTACCCTTTATTTTTTTCTTCCGATCGGCTGGCTTGCCACAATTCTGCATACACGCCATGTAACGCCATCAATTCTGTATGTGTTCCGCGTTCTACACATTCGCCTTGGTCCATTACAAAAATACAATCGGCATTTTGAATAGTTGCTAATCGATGCGCGACCATAATCATGGTTGATTTTCCATGTAATGTTTGCAGTGATTGTTGAATGGTTTGTTCGGCGCTGGAATCTAACGCAGACGTTGCTTCGTCAAATAATACAACTGGTGTTTTTCGTAATAACGCACGTGCAATTGCTAATCTCTGACGCTGACCGCCGGATAATTGCGCACCGTTTTCACCTAAGCGCGTATCCCATTGATTCGGTAATTTTAAAATAAACTCTTCTGCGCAAGCCGCACGCGCGGCAGCTTGAATATCTTCAAAATTAACATTGCTTAAACCAAAGGCAATATTGTCTCGTACGCTGCGATCAAACAACACAACGTGTTGATTCACCAACATCATATGCGAACGTAAATTTTCTAAATCGTATTCTGCAATAGAACGATCATCGAGTACTATTTCACCGGCGGTTGGATCATAAAATCGCAATAATAAATCCAACAATGTACTTTTACCGCTGCCGGTTTTACCCACAAACGCAACCATAGATCCGGCTGGAATATGTATTGAAACATTGTGTATGGCAGAAATTTCTGGACGCGACTTGTAATGAAATTCGATATTTTTAAATTCAATTTTTCCAGCGATTTTATCTGTACGATATTCGCCAGTAGTTTCAATCGGTGTATCAAATATTTCAAAAATGCTGGAAGCACCAGCAATTCCACGCTGTAAAAACGTATTGACTTGCGTGAGTTGCCGAACCGGTTTTGTCAATAACGCCGCAGCTGTAAGATAGGCTAAAAATTCTCCCGTTGTGGTTTCACCAAAAAAACTTGGAGTCAAAGCAAGCCCCAATAATAAAGCTAACTGTGCACCAATAAGTAATTGTACTACCGGAGTACTAATGGCTGTGGTAATTGCCATTTTCATAGTTTGATGATTATTGTTATCGTTTGCTTTAGTAAAACGATGTATTTCATATTCAAAACCCGAATAATTTTTTACAACCTCAATGCCACGTAATGATTCAGCAACCACGTGATTTACGTCTGTAAGCGATGATTGAATACCTTGGCTCAAACGCCGCAATCGTAAAGACGCAACTCGAATGACCCAACCAATGATGGGCGTTGCAATAAAAAACAATAATGAGAGTTTCCAATTACTCCATAATAAGTACACCATTAAAACAATAACGGTAATACCTTCTTGCAAAATAATTTTGACGGCTTCAGATGACGCTGCGCCCACCTGCTCAACATGAAACGTCATTTTCGTTAGCAATTCGCTGTTGGATTGATTGCGAAAATACGTCATAGGCAAACGTAAAACATGTTTAAAAAATTGTTGGCGCAAATCATAAACTACTTGACGTGCAACTTTGGATATTCCATACGATCCAATAAAATGCCCAATACCGCGCATAAAAAATAAAATTAAAATTAATCCGACCACATCAAGCCGACGATCAAAATTTTGTTGTTCCACAATATCAACGATGGTCTTCATCGCTTCAGCCCAACCCCATTGAGTCAAAGCGTACAAAGCAAAACCGAAGACACTAAAAATAAACCAAGACCAGTATTGACGGGTATAACTTAATAAACGCAGATAAACACGACGTCCTGAAATGGGAGTTTCAGCAGGCCGATTTGCTAACTTCTTCATGAATAGTATTAAGCTCTAAATATATGTTCAGGAATCTTTGGCATCAGGAGCGCGAGTGGAAATCTGTAAATCAGCAATTCCCAATCTACCTGCAGCGTCCATAACCGTGACGACGGCTTGATGAGGTGCTTGCGCATCAGCAGTTAAAATAACTTTTATATTTTGTTTATTTGTCACGACGGAGGACAAAGCAGACATTAAGGTTTGACGCGTACGATTTACCAAAGGTTTACCATTAATTGCATAATCACCTTGAGCATTCACTACAACTTCTACCGTTGAAAATTCAGTTGTAACAGGTTGCCCTTCTGCTTCTGGTAATTTTAATGATAAGCGCGTGTCATCATTAAACGTTGTACTCACCATAAAAAATAATAAAAGTACAAACACGACGTCGACCAAAGGCACAACATTGACTTCAATATCATCTTTATTTTTGCTGCGACGTCTTCGAGTCATTCCATGTCACCGTAAAGATTCGATTAAAATTCTAATTTGCTGAATTAACATGCTAGTACCAGTCGTAGAATGGTTTTCCAGTAGGCGGCTGTGAAATAAGCCCGCGCAGCATACTCAAAAGTATGGCAAAGTCTTTTGATGATAAGACTTTGCGGCGAATGAGTGAACAACACCCGGGAAAATCGATTGCATTCAATATAAATTATTTATCGTCTGTGATGGGCATATCCCGTTGACCATACACCGCTTCAATAAGTCGCACTGTTTCCTGCTCGACAGTTACTGCAAGCTCATCAATCCGACGTTGAAAAAACCGATAAAAAAATGCGCTCGGAATCGCAACAATTAAACCAAAAGCGGTAGTTAATAATGCAACTGAAATACCGCCAGCTAGTGCCAAGGTATTGGTATTTCCTTGCAACACAATGCTGCTGAAAACATCCATCATACCTAACACGGTTCCTAGCAATCCCATTAAAGGTGAAATTGCAGCGATACTACCTAATGCACTAAGAAATCGTTCCATTTGATGAACTTCATGATACACCGCATCATCGACAGATTCTTTCATGATTTCTCGACCATGATTGGCATTGCTTAAACCCGCTGCCATGATTCGACCCATTGGTGAGCTTTGTTTTAATTCACGCAAACGACGACCGTCAATCTGATTATTCTTCAGCCAAACCCACACTTGATTAATTAATTTTGGTGGAATAATTTGTGCGCGACGTAAAGACCAAAAGCGTTCAGCAATAATTGAAACCGCAGCAATAGAGCTGAATAAAATGGGCCACATAACCCAACCACCTAACTTCATCATCCCAAATAGTGATGCATCTTCCACGTTGATTCTCCAAAATGTTTTTTTCTAGTGGCGGTATTATACCCGTAGTGTATGACCTTTTGCTTTTAAAAAAGAGTAGGTGTTAAGCATCATCTTTTTTCTCGCTTGCTGTGTTGCCTGCTCGAACGCGTCACAGCGTTCTCGCTGCGTAAAGCTTTGGCTAAGCAGCGTTAGCAACATTGCTGATTAGCGGTGTTGCGCCGTGCAATCGAAAAAAAATATTCATGCTAAACCGTTTCACTTAACCTAATTTTCAAACGCTACGGGTATATAGGTTAGTACCATGCCCAGTGAAAACGTTGCCGCCACGTCGTCGGCATTAAAAATAGTATTTCATTATTCCAAATCACAGTACCGTGGTCCGCGGTATTTAATATTTTCACTGCACGTACTGCGTAACGAGCTGTCACTTCATCGTGAGGATGCCCAAATCGATGACGATAGCCTGCTGAAAAAATTACCCATTGTGGTGACACAGCATCAATAAACCCAGAGGTAGATGATGTTCGACTGCCGTGATGCGGAGCCAGCAAAATATCTGCTTTTAACGTCTCGCGCATCTCTTTTAATAAATTTTCTTCAGTTGCACGTTCAATATCACCTGTGAGTAAAAATGAACGATGTCGATCGGTAATTTTTAAAACACAGGATAAGTTGTTATCAACTGTAGATGCTGAATGTTTTTTTGGGGATAAAATTTCAAATTGCACAGAGTCCCATTGCCAATGTTGACCCCGATAACACGCATGAGCGTTTCGATTTTCTCTGGCAACACCGATTAATTTTTTTACGGGTATTCGATCTAATATAGAATCTGCGCCACCCACATGATCTTTATCAGCATGACTCAGCACCATCGCATCAAGCTGGTTTATTCCAAGCCAATGCAGATAAGGAAGAATTATAGAATTTCCTGCATCATGATCTGCACTCCATTGATCCCCAGTGTCATATATCAATGTATGATTTTGTGTTTGCACTACAATTGCCAATCCTTGACCAATATCTAATACGCTAACGATTGCTTGTCCGATCGCGGGCGGGTCAGGTTTAAGTTGAGTCATTAAAAACAGAAAAAAACCAACGCCTGCATAACGAAGTTTTTCACGAAAAATTTTTTGCCAGGAAACAAAAAACATTGCTGTTAATAATATAGCTACTGCACCAAATGACCACCACCGCAATCCAGCAGCTTGTTGCTTAAGCTGTGTATCTTTTTGATATGTAGCAAGCGCATCAAATATCCAAGCAAAACTTTCATACAATATAAAAGCACCGACATTTACCCAAAAATTATGAATATTATTGGGCAGAAAATAGGTAACCGCGCTACCAAATGCCCATATCAATGACAGCGGCATAATAAAAATTTCAGTGATTGGAATTGCAATGGCGTTGATCCATACACTACTCCAATGCCAATTTTGAATTGCCAAACTTAATGGCATTAAACCCAAAGTAATGAAGATTTGCGCTCGAAAAAATGCTTGCCAGCCTCGATAAGGTGGCCATCGATGGGTAAATATTTTTAATAAAATAGCAACTGCAATAAATGACAACCAAAAACCACTAGTAAGTGGTGAAAGCGGAAAAGCCATAACACAGATAAAAAAAGACAGCCAATAGCTGGGCCAAAGAATATTAGATTTTTTATAACATCGACTCCAACCTACTACGATTACCATAATGAGTGCGCGCATGGTAGGTACGTTAAAACCGGCTAGCGCTGAATAGATCAAAGCAAACAACGTTGCACCAGCGGTTGCATACATTATTTGACGGCCACCGAAATGTGTTCGCCATCCAAAAAAATACCAAGCTCGTTTACCAAACCAATAACCAATTACCGCAATTAAAGTAATGTGGAATCCAGAAATGGAAACCAAATGCATCAGACCAAATACTGTTAATATTTGGCGCGTTTCATTCGACATATGCGAACGATCATTAATCCAAAGCGCCGGTAAGATTTCGCGTGCAGCTCCCGGTGGTAAAACTTGAGTGAGCCACTGACTTATTCGATAACGCAAACGCAAGACAATGTGTGGTTGATCGACAGGATACCAACACGGTTCTGCTACATTGCATTGAATGCTTGCTACGGCGTAAACGCGTTCAACAAATAACCATTTACCCCAATCGAATCCTGCTGGATTGGCAAAGCCACGCGGTTCACGCAACGTTACTAACATCCAACCGTTCACACCTGGCTTTATAGGTAATGAAGAAACATTTAAGTATTGTGCATTACGACGAGCGTATACTCTGCGCACAGGCTTATTTAAATCAACACAGGGGTTAGTTAAAAGCTTTTTATTTATTGCTTGTAAAGACGCACTACACCGTACTGTGAAGAAAAATCGTTCACCTTGATTATCTATGCGAATAAAATCATTGGCATAGCCATATAACCATACGGGCGACTGATGTAATTCTGGTGCTAAACGTTGTTGTCGCTGGGTGTGTAAAACAGTTGTTGCGTGCCAAATACCAAATAGAAAAAACGTCACTAGAAAAAGCAATAACACAGCAGAGAAAGAGAATTGTCGAATAAGACCTATCATTGCGACAACAAAACTACAGCCAAACAAACAAAGTGCGATAGTTTGTTGATTTTCTAACATCACATAAAAATAACCATGCGCTAGCAAAGCTAAAAGATAGCCTGCCACATAAACCAGTCCTTGAATAAATATCAAGCGAATAAAATCTAGATTCCAATATCTTTTATCGGCGATCGAATGAATCGAAGGTAGACATTTCATATCAAGACTCGCAGCCATCTGTTTAGGCTAACGTGTCTAATTAATATGCTAATGCGAAGGAACTACTCGACAAAACACAGCTGGCTATTTTGAAATATACCTGTAACGAATGAAAATTAAGGCGTTACCTATTTTTTTAAAAACAAAAGGTCATTGGTTATGGGTATGGAACATTTAATTGAGGCGCATCTCAATTTACTTGTTTCTCTCCAGCTAAGCATTGACAATGCATTCCCCTCTTTTTTGAATTTAACAAATGTTTTTAAAATTATTTGATGCATGCTTTGAGCGATACAAGATAAACGGCAGAACGAAGAGCTTTCAATGAGAATCCAAGTTATTTTGCGGGTGTTTGGTCTTTTATTGATGATGTTTAGCGTCACCATGGTGCCGCCGATTATTTTATCTGTGCTTTACAAAGAGCCAACCGTAAGTGTTTTTACAATATCGCTTGCAGCCAGTTTAATAGTCGGTTTTTTAATGTGGTGGCCATTTCATCGTGTTAAACACGATTTACGAACGCGTGACGGATTTATGATTGTCGTATTATTTTGGACAGGATTAAGCGTTTTTGGCGCGTTACCGTTTGTATTATTGGACACACCGGACATCAGATTTGTCGATGCTTTTTTTGAATCGGTTTCCGGATTAACTACTACTGGAGCTACAGTATTTTCGGGAATAGATTATTTACCTAAATCTGTTTTATATCACCGTCAACAACTGCATTTTTTTGGCGGTATGGGGATTATTGTTTTAGCGGTAGCGATTTTACCTATGCTCGGTGTGGGTGGCATGCAACTCTATCGCGCAGAAACCACAGGGCCAGTTAAAGACAGCAAGCTAACGCCACGCATTACCGAAACCGCTAAGGCGCTTTGGTATATTTATTTAAGTTTAAATGCTGCTTGTGCCTTAGGACTTTGGCTAGCCGGAATGAATATTTTCGATGCAATCTGTCATGCAGTAAGCGCGGTATCTTCCGGAGGATTTGGTAATTACGACGCAAACATGTCTCATTTTAATTCGTTTACTATGGAAATGATTATTGTTGTTTTTATGATTTTAGGAACACTAAATTTCAGCTTGCATTTTTTTGCCTGGCAACAAAAAAGTCTTTCAGGGTATTGGCAAGATACCGAGCTCCGTGTTTATTTAAGTGTTTTAGCATTTTGCACCCTGGCTTGTAGTTTCTTTTTAATTAAAAGTGACATTAATCTTGATCCATTAACGTCAGTCCGTCAGTCTTTATTTCAAACGGTTTCCATTGCAAGCAGCACAGGTTACGTCACTGCCTCGATTAGCGATTGGCCCATCGCTGCTGGTATTTTATTGATGATTATTAGCTTTATGGGAGGCTGTGCGGGATCAACTGGCGGCGGTATTAAAGTAATTCGCATCTGGTTAATGTTGCTACAGGGTAGCCGAGAAACAAAACGTTTGATTCATCCCGCGGCCATTTTAAGTATTAAAGTTGGAAACAAACCGGTTCCAGAACGTGTAATTGAAGCAGTCTCTGGATTTGTAGGTGCCTACATTTTTATTTTCACTGTTATTTTACTAGGCGTACTTGCAACGGGTTTAGATTTTGAATCGGCATTTAGTGCGGTAGCTGCCTGTCTCAATAATATGGGCGCTGGTTTAGGAGTGGTTGGCAGTAATTTCGGAGAAATTCCTGATACTGCAAAATGGTTATTGTCTTTTGCAATGGTTATTGGTCGTTTAGAAATCTTTACATTATTAGTTCTTTTTAATCCAGCTTTTTGGCGTCATTAACTTTCTTAATAACTTTTCAATTTATTTTTATTATTACTGAGTACATGCATTATGGATTCGCAAGCAAGAAAAAAATTACGTGCAATTGGTCATCACTTAAA
>JAZKFP010000013.1:0-6779 GCA_040386355.1 Pseudomonadota bacterium
GATTTTGAAGGATTGTTTTTCCATCATCTGCGTTATTTCGGCGTTCATATGTATGAAGGTCGTCCTGGATTTTTAACCACAACACATGAAACTGAACATTACGAAAAAATGTTCCAAGGATTTATGCAGGCTGCTGACGCCATGCATAAAGGTGGATTTTTACCGTTACTACCCAGCGATGTTTTGGAATTTCCATTAACCGATGCGCAAGCCGAAGTTGCGGTTGCCGCACAATTAAGTCCAGAAGCATCAGCCGCGTTTAATGAACAACTCATTTTAAAATTCGATTGTCACTTCGATGCAGAAGTACTTCAGATTGCTTGGCAAAAATTAACGCAACGTCATCAGAGTTTGCGTGCGCGTTTAAATTCAGCCATTGATGCGTTGGAAATTTTACCTTGGGTTAAAGCACAGTGCGTTGTTGAAAATATTAATTTAAATAATCAAGAAACAGTCCAGCATCGATTAACTAAACATGTTGCGGATGTGTTTGATTTAAAAACAGCGCCCATTGTTCGTCTGCTTTGCCTACAAGACATCAATGCTTTACAAAATAAGCAAACTTCCATGTTGTGTTTGTGTGTATCACATTTAATGTGCGATGGCTGGTCAATGGAAGTCATCATGCGCGAACTTGCTGTGTTGTACAGCAGTATACTTGAAGGTCGTTATCCTGATTTACCAATTGCACCGACATTAGATCAATTGGTAAGCGCAGATAGCGAATGGCGCAATAGTGAAGATTTTCCATTAGCCAAAGAATATTGGTTAAATACTTTTAAACCATTGCCAAAATCGGTTGATTGGCCAAGCGATTTTGTGCGTCCGTCGAATAAATCATTTTCTGGAAAACGTTTACGTGTCGAAATTCCAGAAAATTTGGCATTAAAAGCACGACAATACGCATGTGAACATCACTGCACTTTATTTGTGGTTTTATTAACGGCGTATAATTTATTTTTGCATCGTTTAACGCACGCCGATGATTTAGTAATTGGGGTTCCAGCGGCTGGACAGCCGATGATGGGTTTGGAAGATTTAGTCTGTCACGACGTACATTTTATGCCGTTGCGTTTTCGATTAGATCCAAAACAAACTGCGTCAGAATGGGTGCAGTACGTTAAAAATCAATTTTCAACGTCGAAAGAACATCAAGCTTTTACTTTTGGTGCGATTATTCAAGCTCTGAATTTGCCGCGTGATCGTTCAAAATTACCGTTAATTAGTGCAGCATTTAATCTTGATTTAGCGATGCAAGGTTTATGTTATGCAGGCCATACCGGTGAATTTGTTCCAACACCGCGTCAATTTGTAAAATACGATTTGTTTTTTAATGCGCAAGATGAACATGAATCACTCTGGTTAGAAGTTGATTTTAATACGTCCATTTTTGCAGAGTCGACGGTACATCATTGGGTTGATTTATTTAATGACGGTTTACAGCAATTATTAACTGCTACCGGACCATTAAATAAATTAACGCCGGTTTCCATTCCGCAAGAAAAACCAACTGAAATTTCAGCAAATTCTAATTTACTGAATCAGATTGAAAAATTAAATAAACTTGAAAATCCTATACAAAAAGTTGTGACGTTATCGGATATTTTTCAGCGTCAAGCGGAAGTTAATCCACAACGTACTGCGATTTTCTTACCAGAAGAAAATGCAGGAATTACTTACGCAGAAGTATGGAAACGTGCGCAACAGGTTGCGGTATATTTACAGCGTCAAGGCGTTAAACCTAAAGATTGGGTGGGATTGGTTTTTGCCGATAATCACGACAAAGCGTTAATTGGCATGTTGGCAATTTTAATTCTCGGCGCAGCCTATGTGCCAATTCCATTAGCGGCGCCCAAAGCACGCCGTTCATTAATATTGGAAGATGCTCAGGTTTCAATTTTATTAATTGCTGATCCTATTGCTGAAAATATTAGTGATAACGATGCGGCATTTAATATTATTTCAATTGAAAAAGTATTATCAACGGATACAACGCTCGATGCATTGCCGTTTCAACCGGATGACGCTGACGCTATTGCGTATGTGATTTACACCTCTGGAACAACGGGTAAACCAAAAGGCGTTCCAATTACGCATAAACAAGTCAGTCGATTATTAGACACCGCTTGGCCGTGGTTTGACTTTGGTCGTGAAGATCGTTGGAGCTTATCGCATTCCATCGCGTTTGATTTTTCAGTATGGGAAATTTGGGGCGCGTGGAAAAATGGTGCAGCGGTTAGTCTAGTGCCAAAACAAGGCGCTGCCGATCCCGAAACTTTTACGAATTTTATTAATCAACAAAAAATTTCGGTACTCAATTTAACACCGCTTGCTCTATATAGTTTAACCGAATATTGGCTTCAACAAAGTGTAACGCCTAAATCGTTACGCTGGATTATTTTGGGTGGCGATGTGTTTGATATACATCGTATCGAAGGGTGGTGGGCGAAAAGTAGTTCACCGCGTTTGGTAAATATGTACGGCATTACCGAAATTACGGTACACGCAACCTACTGCGAATTCACGCGTGATTCGGTAAAAAAACCGGCGTTAGGCCCGTCAATTTCTGGCAGTCAAGTTCTTGCGAATCGGTATCACGGCAGTTGTGTTGGACAGCCGTTACCTGACTTAAAAATCTATGTGTTGGATGATAAAAAACAACCGGTTCCGGTCGGTGTTGTGGGTGAAATATATGTTGCTGGCGCGGGTGTTGGTAGCGGATACCATAAGCGGACTGAATTAACTGCAACGAAATTTTTACCTGATTTAAATAACAAAAAAAATACTATGTACCGTTCAGGCGATCTCGCGCGTCAAACCGCCGATGGTCAGCTTTGGTTTATGGGTCGTTGCGATAATCAAGTTCAAATTCGCGGTTATCGAATTGAATTGAGCGATGTTGAATCTGCGGTAAATAAAATTCCTGCAATTCGCGAAGCGGTTGTTATTGCGCTACCAGATCAAGTGGGTGATTTACAACTCGTTGCATTTTACGCAGTAAAAAATCCAATAACGCCTGCGGATTTACGTCGTAGCGCGATTGAATTATTACCAACCTATATGGTGCCCACAGAGTGGGTTGCAGTTACAACAATTCCACGCACTGTAAATGGTAAAGTTGATAGTAAACAGCTTGAACACAGTCGTAATAATGTAAATACGGTCGTAAATATCGGTGTGCTTTCATCGGAATTAGATTCTGCAAATCCAGTTGAACAGGTCGTAAAAATTTGGACTGACGTATTACATCGACCTGTCAGCGCAGAAGATGATTTTTTTGCGGTAGGCGGACATTCATTATTAGCAATTAAAATATTGCACCGTGTAGAAAATGAATTCGGTATTCGTTTGCATTTAGGAGATGTATTTGATCATCCAACTGCATTAGGTATGGCAGGATTTATTAAAGCACGCTTACAAAATGCGCTAAAAGAAAAAGAAATCACACCAAAAATTCCAGAACAAAAAGTAGCTCCGCATGCGGCCACTAATTTTCAAATTGATCGTCGACCCGTCGCATCAATTCAAAAAGAATTACTAAGTGCGTTTCAATTGCGCATGTTATTTGCGGATTTAGCAACGCGTACATCCAATATTTTGTCGGCATTTAATGTTCCTTATGTTTTGCATTTTACCGGTGACATCCATTGGGATGCGTTACAGCAAGCGCTACATGATGTGTGGCAACGGCATCCGATTTTGGGTGTGCGGGTTTATACCGAAAATCGTCAGTGGTGGCAGACTCAAAATGTGCGTTCGCCAATGGTTTTACAGTGGGATAATTCCTCAATAAATTCAATTCAAGATGGTTTAAATGGCTCTGCCGCAAAACCGTTTATTTTTGATGTAAAAGGTCAACCGTCCGATTCGTTAGTACGTTTACAAATGTGGCGCGTGTCCGATCAAGAAGTGTATGGCGTTTGGAATTTGCATCATTTAATTGTTGATTCTTGGTCAATGAGCCAGCTCTGGCATGACATTGCTTTTGCGTACGATGCCCGTCAACAGAATGAAGCACCTGTATGGTCTGATACGGCACTTGATTATTTCGCATGGATTAAAGAACAAGCTCACGTTAATACGCAGGTTTCTTCTGCTTGGAAAAATTTAGCCGCTGATTTTTCGTTGAAAAAATTAACTTGGAATTCGGAACCGCTTGTTTCCATGGTGCCGCAAGATCCTGGTTATTTTTCATTCCAGTTAAATACTAATCAAATTGCACGTTTAGATAGTTGGTGTAAGCAACGGCATTTAACACGTTTCTTAGGTTTATTTGCGGTATTTGCAGAAACTGTCCATCGCGTTTCTAAAGTACAAGACTTTGTAATTGCTGTACCGATGCTCTGTCGCGATGATGCACGTTGGGCAAACACACTCGGTTTATTTTTAAATACCGTACCCGTACCAATGCATTGCGATTCTGCACAACCCCTTGCTGAACGGTTAGCAAAATTTGATAAGGTGTGGAAAACCGTGTTGTCGGTATCGGAATTACCAGGCGATGAACTGTTGCGTGGATTATTAGGATCCGATGCAAGTGGTAATCTTTCGCCTTGGTTAACAACGTTATTTAGTTATCAAGTGGATGAATCTTCAGACACAGAACATGTTTTGAAATTAGGTAACGCCAATGTTTCGTTGAAGGAATGGAAAAATCCTGCATCAAAATATCCGTTATCGTTCTATTTGCAAGACGAAGGTCAACACATTGATGCGACTTTCGAATACCACATTGAAGTGGGTAAGATAAAAGTTCAACAGATTGCAACACTGTTTTTACACGTGTTAGCGGAATGGACGGAAGATCCAACACCGGTAGATCGATTTGATAAACCGGATGCATTAGATAATGTATTGCCTTTTCATTCAGCAATATCATCTGTTTCTGCAATAGCTTCATCTGCAGTTGAAAAAAATGTAACGCCTATTGATGAAAAGAATGCGGTGCCAGAAAAGATTGAAAAACTAATAGCAGCTGTTGAGCCATTATTAATAGAAACTCCAGCAGATGTTGCAAATGTTGAAGAACTTATTTCAGTACCAGACCCTTTACAAACATTAATTGAATTAAGTCGTAAAAAGCCGCACCAACATTCAGTGATCAGTGGCGAGTCACGCTTAACGCGTCAAATCATGATGGAAGAAGTTGCGTCAATTGTTTCAAGTTTACAGCAACAAGGTTTAAAAACGGGTGACGCAATTGGCGTAATGATGGAACGTGATACGCATCAGGTTGCATTATTAATTGCGTGTTGGAACTTAGGTTTAACCTATGTACCACTTGACAGTAAATTTCCAAATCAACGTTTGCAAAAAATGATTGCGGTAATTCCGCAAGGCGTTTTAAAAGTTGTAGTGAGTAACGAAATTCAAGCAAAACGTGTTGAAACGTTAGAAACATTAAAAGCAGTAAATACTCCAAAATCTGAATCGATTTTAATTCAAACATTAATTCATTCAGAATCTATTTATGAGATAAAACCTTTACCAATTGCGGATTCGGTTTTAGCCTATTTAATGTTTACCTCGGGCTCTACTGGACAACCAAAAGCGGTTCAAATTTCTCGCGCTAACGTAAAAGTATTTTTAGAAGCATTATCCCATTCGCTGCAATTATTAAATGAAAATAATCGTTTTGCTGCCATTACACGGATCGGATTTGATATTCACGTATTAGAATTATGGTGGCCGCTAATTTCAGGCGCAGAATTGCATTGGATGCCGGATGCAATCAATCAAGATCCAATGCAACTCGTGCAATATATTCGTGCTAAAAAAATTACGCATATGCAAGCAACGCCGTCGTTATGGGGACGAATTTGTCGCGCTGGTTTGCAAACTGGCGATTTACAAACGGCACTAACTGGCGGTGAAGCGTTACCAACCGATATTGCACAATCTTTGTTAGATCGCGTTACGAATGTCGTGAATTTATACGGTCCTACTGAAGCCACCGTGTGGGCAACCATTCAACATTTAAAAACTGCTGAAGAAGCGTCAATTATCGGTCAAACCATGTCGCATGTCAGCGCACAGATTGCCGATAAAAAACGTCAGTTTTTAACCGGCGAAGCAGAAGGCGAATTAATTTTAGTTGGAGCTGGAGTTGCTCGCGGTTATTTAGGCGCCGACGACGAAGCACAAAAAGCATTTTTTCAAATTATTGAAAATGAAAAATCCATTGCAGCTTATGCAACCGGTGATCGAGTTCGTCGACTACCGGATAATCGCTTACAGTTTTTAGGACGGCTTGATCAACAAATTAAAATTCGTGGTCAACGTGTTGAATTACTCGATATCGAAGCGCATTTACGCAAGCTTGGTTTAGATGCGGCTGTACTTGCAGATACTCAATCCAGTCCTATTATCGTTGCGTTTGTCACAACGCCTTGGAATAAAAAAGAAATTAAAAAAACCTTGGCCGAACAATTACCAGAACACATGCTGCCAACGCGATGGGTAAGTGTTGAAGGTTTGCCGTTAAACGCTAATGGAAAAGTTGATCGTAGCTTTTTAATGACGTTGTGGTTAAGCGGTTCGTTTGCCGATGTTGATGAAGATGAAAATCCAGAATTTTCTGAAAATGCTTCAACTAGCTCATTTGCAACGCCCTATGCAGAAGCAGTTGCACAAGCGAATAATCCAGAACGAGATGTTCCTGTTATTGAATTAGATCCCACTGTTAAAAATTCTGAATTGAGTCAGTTAATTCGTGGGTTATGGAAAGAATTATTAGCGATTAAATCGATTGAAGACGACAATGATTTTTTTGCGCTTGG
>JAZKFP010000014.1:0-14472 GCA_040386355.1 Pseudomonadota bacterium
TCGTTCATACAAAAACATCACGCCTACGACTGCCGGAATTAACAGTGCAGCAATAATCATTAAACGTACATCTAAAATTGCCATTGCCACTAAAATACCAATCAGCATAATTAAATTAATAACTACGCTGGATAAAAATTGAACATACAATTCTTTAATTGCTTCAGTATCGTTGGTGATACGACTCACTAATTGACCAGTAATTGCTTGATCGTGAAAACGCATCGGTAAGCGTAAAACATGTGCAAAAACTCGTTCACGAATATCACTAATTGCGCCTAATGCGAGGGTTGCAAAACGAAGTGTTTGTTGAAAACGTACTACGGCTGCAAAAACCTGTGTCACTAAATATGCGCTTAATATTAAAAGTACGTCTCGTAATACAAAAATACCTTTAGCAAAGTAATCATCAATTAATACTTTTGCTAATAATGGTCCGGCCACATCCGCCGCGGTTGCAAAACTTAACCACACGATTGCCCAGATAAGAATTTTTTTATCGCGCACAATATATTGTGTGAGAAGTTTAAATGCGCCTGCTTTTGTTGATTTTTGAATAGATAAAGAGGGATTGTTAGACATCCAGACTGGCCTCTAATTGTTGATAATTCCACAATTTTGCATACCAGTCTTGAGCGGTTAATAGCTGTTGATGCGTTGCTTGCTCGCGAATTTTTCCTTGATGCAATACGATAATTTGATCCGCATCCATAACCGCAGATAATCGATGCGAAATAATTATTGTCGTGCGCGCTTCACGAGCAGATTTTAAATGATTCAGAATAGTACGTTCAGTATGCACATCAACCGCAGATAACGCGTCATCTAAAACTAAAATGGGTGCATCCATTAATAATGCACGAGCAATGGCTACACGTTGACGTTGTCCGCCTGAAAGTGTCACGCCTCGCTCACCTACTAAAGTTTCATAACCTTGCGGTAAACGACGAATATCGTCTTCAAGTGCTGCCAACTTTGCAACCTGTCTAATTTCTTCTTGAGTTGCATCGGGTTTTCCCAGTGCAATATTTTGAGCAATGCTCGCACTGAATAAAAAAGCATCTTGCGGAACGTAAGCAAAAGCTTGGCGCAATGAGTGCAAGTTAAATTCAGGTAAAGGTATTTCGTTAATAGTGATTGCACTACGATCTATACCCAGTACAGAATATTTTTTTAATTGATGTAAATCGTATTGGCGCATTAAAAGAGCAATTAGTGTTGTTTTTCCTGAACCTGTTGGTCCAACAATTCCTAGCGTCTTACCTTGATCCAAAGTTAAATTAATATTTTCTAAAATAGTTGACGTATGATTTGGGTAATTAAATTCTTTAATATTCCAATGAATAGTGGGCATATTATTTTTTAATTCGACACCAAGATCGTGCTTTCCAATATCGATTAACGTATCTTGCATATTCAACATTTCTTGTACACGATTTTGGGCTGCACTACCGCGTTCAACAATATTTAATAACCATCCAAACGCAAACATTGGCCAAATCAATTGACCTAAATACATATTAAAACTTGTGAGCTGACCAACCGTTAATTCTTTTAGATAAATTAAAAATCCGCCATATCCCAAACTTAAAATAAAAGATAGCGACAAGGCTAAAAAAATAACAGGCCCGTACCATGCTTCAGTACGTTGTACTTTAAAATTTATTTCAGCAGCTTCACGTGCGATTTTATTGAAACTCGCACATTCTTCACTTTCGCGACCCATAGCTTTTGTCAAGCGAATTCCTGAAAGGGCTTCTTGCGTACGATCATTCAAATCAGAAAATAAATTCAATGCTGTATTAAATTGATGATGCAAGGCAGTAGAGATTTTTTTAAATCCCCAGGCCATTGCTGGAAAGGGTAATAACGCAATGCATGCAAGCCGCCAATCAATGATGAAAAACAACATCGCCAATACGAGAATAAAAGTTAAAAAACCATCAAATCCAGACAAGATTCCTTCTCCGGCCGCCATTTCTACTGCATCAATGTCATTGGTTGCACGCGCCATAAGATCGCCTGTGCCATGCGCTTGATAAAACGCTGGCCCAAGTCGCAATAAGCGTTGGTAATAGCGTTCCCGCAAAATGGCTCCTAAACGATACGATGTTCCATAAAGAATTGAACGCCATGAATATCGCAAAACGTAAATCATCAATCCCAGTAAAAGTAATAGAAAAATATTCATCCATAATTCAGAACGCGTTAACGTACCGGCTGCAATTGCATCCACTGTACGTCCGGTTAGATAAGGGATTGCTAAGTTAAATACAGCAACGCCAGTCAACATCATTAATGAAATAACATAGGCACGTGCATTTTCACGCATAAACCAAGCAAGATGACGATACAGACTGAACATAAATAAAATTACGATCTTTAAATATTTAAGAGATTTGCTTTGGGATTAAGCTTTAGGGAATGAAGTTTAACGCATGTTGAATGGAGAAGAAGCTTGTTTTAAAAAATAAAATTTTCAAACAAAAAAGGCTTTTCGTATGAACAAAAAGCCTTTTGGTAAAATATTGGTATTTCAATTAAAGAGCATTCAAAAATTCCAACACTTCTTGTTGCTCAACATTATTGAGTTTAAGGTAATTTTGTTTTGAAGCCTCAGCTTCTCCACCATGCCATAGAATGGCTTCCTCTATAGTTCTAGCTCGACAATCGTGTAAATAACATGCATTTGGGTTTACGGTTTTTGTCAGCCCGATTCCCCATAAAGGTGCAGTTCTCCATTCTGAAAACGTTGCTTGATTTTCAGAAATTGTGTCTGATAAATCAGAACCCATATCATGCAGCAATAAATCAGTATAAGGCTTAATGTTTTGATTTCTTAGTTCAGGTACTGGATGATTCGCACTGGTTTTCATTTCAGTGGTATGACAACCTGCGCAACCGATACTACTAAACAATCTTTCCCTTGCTGTAAACAATTCCACACCATTGGGTAAGTTACTGTTGGCTGGATTCCACACAGCGTATTGTTGAATATTTCGGGTTCTTGCTGGTGGAACCGCTAGCAAACGTAAATAGGAAACCATTTTATTTATGTCGCTGTCTGTGAGCTCAATTCCCTCACCAACTTTTGGAAACATTGCATTGGCTATTCCCATATCAAATCGAGCCGCTTTTAAAACTTGATGTTTTAAATCTGGTTCACTTGCCTTCCATCCAAATCGTCCCAATCGCGATTCTTGAGTAATCCTATCGGTAACCACACTTGCCTTACCAGAAATTCCATCGTTATTGGTATCGTTAGGATCTGCCAATTTTAGAATATCTTGTTCATCAATAGCTTCTAGTAAACCCATTCCAATCAGCGCTGGCGAATTTCTTACTGAAACGACAGTGTTATTAAGATTAGCGTTCGATTGAAAAACAGGTTTTTGCAAGGTATATATTTGCCCTGAAGGTCCTACCTTTTGCACGGCTTCAAAACCATTTAACACATAATTACCTTCAGCAGCTTGTGTCGAAGTTGGGCTAGCTTGAGTGTCTAAACTAGAACCAAAAATTGGATGCGGTGATGTTAAATTTGTTGCTGGATTTAAAACCCCCACGTTTACTACAAACGAATTTAATTCACCAGTTCGAGTATTAATTGAACCTTTTCCATTTTTTACGTGGCAACCAACACACGAATTATTAGTAAATAATGGACCTGCTTTATTTACGTGTTCCAACATTGGAGGATTACCAGAACCATCGGAGTTTCCATTTTCTGTATGATGACCTGTTGTAAAATTAGTATGTAGTAAGCGCCTACCCTCAACAAAATTTTGCATATTGTCATTAGCAATATTTTCTGCAGCTTGTTGATAGCGTTTATCTAATTCATGCGATTGATTTTCAGACGCCGTTGTTAATCCACCTAGACGTAATGCTGTAGGCATAACTACAGAATCAAATGCAGTTACTCTTTGTCCAGCCAGCGTACCTTCTCCACTGCTATTAATGCCGCGACCACCAATCCAAGGTACAACTCCTTCTCCTACTTGGTACAATACTGCACGTGAGTAGTAGTTTGTACGACCTTCAATGGGTTGGTTTAAAAATATTCCCACTTCAAATTCCATAACATCGCCTTTTTGCAAACGACGGAAATTATAAAGTGGATGATTGCAAATGGTTTTTGAGAAATCACGGTTGTTTACTGTGTCCATTGTGTAATTTTGACTGTATAGAGCAACTGTTCCACCACCAATAAAAAAGGTTCTAAGGTTTGTATTATTCATTGGATGAATACTCGTAATACGAACATCAATACATCCATCCTGTGCAGTACGATCGTCGATCCTGCCTTTATATGTTCGATTTTCAAAGTAGCGCGTATTAAATCCTTCGTAAGGTGGGCCTTCACTATTAAAAAAGAATTCTCGGCCATGACGATTACGTACTCGATCTGCAAAAAATGTAGTGTGAGAACCATCTGCATTAATTTGAGTAACGGGGCCAGCTTGTGCAGAAGTCGAAATAAATAACGGTCTTATGTTTGCCGCTGCTGGATTAACTGGTGCTGGTTGATTTGAAGGTGTTGGTGCAGCTGAGGGTAGAGGCGTTTGTATAATAGGTACCGGCGTTGCTGTCGGTCTTGGGGTGGTCGATGGCATGGGTGATACAACAGGAGCTGGAGTTATAACCGGGCTAGGGGTTACAACAATTGGCGCGGGTGTTGTCGATGGAATTGGAGTTGGTAAAGTCAGATTATTTTGATAAATAGTCTGGAGTGCAAAATATGCAGGTCTTGGAGTACGATAAATATCGACTAACCCCCAAAACTCTTCATTAAATACGCCATCCGGATGTGGGCCACCACCTGGTGCAATTCCTCCAGTATCTTGTACAGAAGGATTGCCAGCTTTCCACCATTCGTCTGCCCATTCAAACACAACTCCACCCAGCGTTACTCCACCTGTAGTAGCGCTATTTTTCATAATATCTTGAGTTAAGCTAGAAACTGCGTCTGCTTGTGCATTTGGATCTTGTCTATTTAAAGATGCATTAAAAGCATCAGCTCCATATTCAGCTACAAACATTGGTTTTGAAGAAAGTAACTTCCATTGGTCAAATAAAGATCCAAATCCAAATCCTCGATAAACATTTAGCCCCCACACATCGATAGAAGAAAGTTGAGATAAGATATTTGCACTTGGTAGCTCACCATACACCGTAGCTACAGGATGTGTTGTGTCTAAAGATTTAATTCGTTGCGCAGCTTGATTCACTCGATTTAGAGAATTTTCAAAAGATAACCCTGTATAAAAACCGTTGTAATTCCATTCATTACCCACTAACCACATTAAAATTGCTGGATGATTCTTTGTTGCATTTACTAAAGCGTCTATCGAATCAATTGAATTTCCACCATACACATAAATAGAATTTAATACGTAAATTCCATTCGAATGCAGTGCATCGAGAACGACTTTGTCTGTTAGTGTTTCAAAAGTTCGAACAACATTTATTCCTGCAGCCTTCATTAGGGGAATATCACTAACTGCAGCACCAGCAAAATCTAATCCAGCAGGATGAGTTTTTCCGAGCTCAACTGGATTCCAATTGACTCCTTTAATATGAAAAACATTTCCATTGACTAATAATTTATTTCCTTGCAGAAGTATTTGTGACGCCGTATTAGGTAATGGAGTGACTGTTGGAATGGCGGTAGGCGCTGCTGTTGGTGTCATAGTAGGAATTACTGTTGGCGCCAGCGTAGGTAATATTGTTGGCCGTATAGTTGGAGCGATTGTTGGACGCGGAATTGGGGCGACTGTTGGTTGTGGGGCTGGTACATTAGGTGTGCCTGAATTACCAATAGGAGTTGCAACAGGCAATTTTTGAACAGTAAAGTAATTTAAATTAATTCCACTGGTATTGAACACTACTTCAAAAGAATGAATACCCTGAGGTAAATCAGTTTCAAAAGAAATAGTTTGCCAACGTTGCCATCCTGACGTGTTTGGAATATTCCATTGGTCTAAGATAACAGTATTATCTAATTTAACTTTTAATGACCCATTAGATGTCACGCTTGCTACACGAGCAAAAATTTTATAACGTGCGTTTTCTTTAATTTGTACACGATAATTTAATAATTCACCAACACGAGTCCAGCCAATGTTAAAACCACCACCCACATCCGACGTACGTTGAATGTCTACTGCGTCGGTTCGATAAAACTTACCCTCATTTTTTGGAGTAACATCAGTATAGCTTCTATAATCTTCTGCTTCGATTCGACCAGGTATTATATGAGTAGGAACAGAAAATGCTTTGTTATGAGAGAAAAAAGAATTGTTCATCCGACTAAAGAAATAATTACCTGGAGCTGCCAATACGGGAGAACTAAGTAAAAAAAACACGCTAATCTGTAATAGTTTTAAATATACATTATTAGTCTTAGGTTCAAATGAACTCATGAAACATACCTACCATAAACCTTTAAAGAATAAAAAACCTAGAATGAAAATAAATTTCAAAATAAATTTTTTAATATTTTATAAAGTATGGGGAAAGCAAGCGAATAGTCTTTATTCTTTTGTTTCTTACCTGTAAATTTTTTCAATTTATACTTCTACTTTAAAATAAATGAAGATTGCTGTATAAATGTTTTATAATCTAGTTAAGATTCGTAATATGAAATTTTTCGCTTGAATGAGTATTCGTTTGCATTTCGCATAACTATCAAGCAATTACATGCCGACACAATTGCCTTAGATAAAATGCATGGCGCAACATCACAATAACATTCTCTTCTCACAATTAAAAAATGAGGTTATTTAATGATTATCATTAAAAGATTAAAGTTGTTTTTATCTGTTTTGATCTGCTCATTGTCTTTAATCAGCTGTTCTACAGTCACCCAACAAAAAACTAATCATATTTCTCAATCTGAAGCACAAATTAGCCCATCTCTAGCGTCAACATCTGATTCTAAAATGAATCCTTATCAAGGTTTGAAACGCAAAGTAGCAATTGCCCGTTTTTCAAATGAAACTCGTGCTGGTAATACATTTTTATTGAATGGCAGTGAAGATCGAATTGGTAAACAAGCAACGGACATTCTATCTACACGTTTAGCCGATACCAATCGCTTTATTATGTTGGAGCGTGTAGATCTAGATAAAATTATTCGCGAGCAAGAGTTTGCAAATTTGAAACCAGCTCAAATTGGTGCTGATTATTTAATTGTCGGCTCTGTATCCGAATACGGTCGTGGTAACACAAGTGAAACTGGTATCTTCAGTCGTAATAAAATTCAAAGTGCACGTGCCACTGTAAATATTCGTTTAATTGATGTAAATAATGGGCAAATTATTTATACCCAAGAAGGTAGTGGAGAAGCTTTCACTGAAGCAAACACTGTATTTGGTGTAGGTAAAAGTGCAGGCTTTGACGCGTCGCTAGATGACAAAGCATTATCTGCTGCGATTTCAAAACTTGTAAGTAATGTTGTAGAAAATTTAATGGACAAACCTTGGCAAGCGTATTTGATTGGACAGGATGCAGGTTTATACATGATGACCGGCGGTGCCAATCAAGGAATTAAAATTGGTGACACATTTACTGTTCTACAAAAAGGCAGCTCAGTAAAAAATCCTCAAACTGGATTATTAATCGAACTGCCAGGCAAACAAGTCGCAACAATTCAAGTGCAATCTTTTGCAGGTAGCGGTGATAACGCGATTTCATTCTGTACACTTAAAAGCGGCTTTATTAAAAATCTTGATGTTTCAACGTTAGTTGTTCAAGCACCCAATGCTGCGCAATAAAATGATTATTAGCTTAATTATTAAGGATGTCTTATGAAATTTTTTACTATTTTCTTAACGTTTTTTTTATTATCTGCTTGCGGTACTTATCAAACCACTGTGCAATCAGAAGCTGTAACCTATTTGCAGCTAACCGGCGATGTTAATGGAAAACAATTAACACTAGATGATAACGCTCCGATCGATTTAAGTACGCTCAAATCTTTTAATGAAAATGGCAAGAAAGTGACTAAAGTTCAAGTTAAACCTGGAACTCATCGCGTTACGATTACATCACAAGATATTTTGGAAATTGATCGACAAATTTATGTAAGCGAAGGGAATTCTTTTGAAATTCTGATGCCGTAGGAAGTTTTGACGATTCATCAATTCGAATAAAAGTGAAATCTATGAAATTAATTTTCTTGAATATTTTAGTGTTTGCTATTTTTTCAGTAGGATGTGCAATGATGCCGCCCTCTGGTTATTACTGGGGTCATTATTCTGAAACGTTGTACGCCTATAAAAAGGCACCCTCTCCAGAAACATTAAAATCACACCAAAAAGAAATCGAAGAAATATTGAGTTTTTCAAAACAAAGTAACCGGCTTCCTCCGCCTGGCCTTACGGCTGAACTGGGTCAAATCTTTTTAAATCGTGGTGATAAAGTTCAAGCAGTCGCATACTTTCAAGCGGAAGCGCAACATTTTCCAGAATCATTGCTTTTGATGCAGCATTTAATTCAACAAGTATCATCAACTAATACAGAGTCTAAACCCAAATAATTAGTTTAATTAATTATTTAATATTGGATATTACGCATGAAGAAATTTGCATCAATACTATTTTCAGGTTCACTTGTTTTAAGTTCACTTGTACTACATGGATGTGCGTCTCGTCCTAGTAGTGAAAACAATGAACCAATTCCTTTATTACATCAAGAACAAACCAAAACAATTCTTGTAGTACCACCTATTAATGCTTCGACTTCTTCTGAAGCTTCAAATTATTATTTAACAACTATTGCTAGACCACTATCAAACCATGGTTATTACGTGATTCCAATTGAAGTAACGAGTCAAATGCTGCAAGAAGCTGGAATTATTGATGGCAGTCAAATTAAAGAAATTCCTCAACAAAAATATCGTGATTTGTTCGGTGCCGATGCGGTGTTATTTGTGAAAATAACCGAATGGGATACATCTTATTTTTTGGTCGCTGCCAACGTTCGCGTATCGCTGGAATTTGAATTAATTTCGACTAAATCCAATGAAATATTATGGAATTACAAAGATTCCGTTATTGTGGATACATCGGGTGGAAATGGAGATTTATTAAGCATGGTGATTTCAACAGCAATCAATACTGCAAATACCGATTATGTTCCTATTGCAATGCAAGTAAATAATTCTGCTTTAAGATCAATGCCACTTGGACCGTATAGAATGCAAGAGCTGACAGAAGAGTCGGTTGTTAATAAATAATTTAGATTGAGAGCTTTAATAAAATTGTTAATTTCATTAGACTTGATGTCGGTCTTAATGATAGATTTTGACTCTATTAAAAAGTGATCTGATTACTTATTTAGTTTTGTAATATCTGATTGATTCGACTACAAATAATAAAAAACGGACGATCGTGCTAACAGGGAAATCAAGTTGTAAAAGATTTTTCTGAGGCATTAGGTCATGAGAGTTGGTTTTTCCCAAGCAACAGTTGCAGTTTTAGCCCTTCCAAGCAGTTTAAGTTTTCTACAAAACAATCGCCCTACAACTGAAAACAGCGGCATGCGTGCTGCTTCTGCTCAAGATCAAATTTCAGGAATAGATATTCCCTCGCATTTTCCGGATCCGATAGACTTACCATCTTTTCCACGAATGCCTACCCCTGCTCCAATTCCACAGTTTAACTTTTCACCGCAATCTCCTGCTCCAAAACCAGATCTACCAAATCCATTCGATTTGTTACCAACTTCTGCTCCAACACAAGCGCCTACTTTTAATAAACCTTTAGTCGTATGTGATAGAGCTTTTAATCAAGGACCTGGTTCTTACGAATTATCAGATTGTAAAATGTTGGAAGAGGCACTTAATCCAACAGTCGAAGACTCAATGGATTTCAAACAGTGTGCTTTCCAAGCACCAGCAGCATGCAATGACATGGGATTTACAGCTTATGTAGAACAAGCAGACTGTAATAATTTTTATGGTTCATTGCAAAGCTACCATGTAAATGAATCAGTCATTATTGATTCCAAAGAAACACACTGGTATGAGTCAAATCTAAACAGATCCATAAAAATAAATGCTTCAGAATACAATACGCTATCATCTTCTCCTAAAACACCCGTAATAATATATACAAACTGCTCACCAGAATATAGTAACCCTACTAACGGATTATTGACTCAAGATAAAAATGAGTGGCCAAAATATAAACCCGATTTTTTATTCAATATCACACATTTTTCTGCAGCTAACTCTTTAAATAAAGTGTGTACTGGTCAATTAATTTCTGATTGTTCTTTCGGCTCCTTCGAATATCGACTTAATGCGAAAGCTCCAATAAAAGTTCAAGAAGGAGTGGTCTGTGACGGCTTTAATGTTAAGAAAAGATTAGATGGTGATATTTGTGCTGACTTAAGAAATATTAGTTCAACTTCAAGCGTACAGTCATATGAATCATCAAGAGAATGTTTTAGGGAGGCAATCACATTCTGTGATAAAAACCCAGAACTTTATTTCAGTGTGGCCGATGCTGTTCCAAATATTCCTATTAATTTTAAATACAATAGAAGTCTTGATATCTCTCATGAATATCGCTATGTAAAGGCAGGTTTTTTCGATGATTTTTTACGCAATGCATTATTTCCTCAACCATCTCATTTTCTTCAATCAAAAGTTATTCATATACCAAACTCAAAGATTACAATTTACGATAATTTAAACCCTGCTGTTAATTTCGAAGCAACCGTTTCATCCGGAGCAACTGGACAAGAATATAAATATTTTACAATTAAAAGTTCCATGCCAATATCCAGTGACTTTGTGACTGATACTACGTATACATCATATATACCTATTCAAATCAACTATCGAAATAAAACTTCAGAAAACGCTGTATTAGATGCCAAGATAAAATTTAATTTTAACCCTAATATTCTTCCAGGAAAAACTTCAAAATCTACATTAAGTCTTGCGGCTGTAGTTGGAATATCAATTGGTGGCTCAATTGGTGCTGGGTTATTTTTAATTGCTCTCTATGCATTAGCATCACGTAGACGACGACCGCAGGTAGGTGAAAATGTATTAATTGAATTAAATGAAGTGAATGAAGTGAATGAAGTGAATGAAGTGAATGAAGTGAATGAAGTCCATGAAGTCCATGAAGTCCATGAAGTCCATGAAGTCCATGAAGTCCATGAAAACAATGTACATCATCGTAATTTAAGCAATCAATATTCTGCTCGATTTGATGCGCTCAAAATTAAGAATGAAACTCATATCAAAAATATTATTTCAAGCACTCTAGTACAAGCACCTATTTCCTTTAAAGAAAAAGTAAATATTTCTAAAAATCTTTCTTTAATATTTGGAAACCCAACTTTAACTAACAATCAAACTCAGGCAATTTCCAAAATACAGGTGTTAATCGAGCAATGGAAGTGTGCGCACTCAAATCAAGATTCTATCACTAATGTGCTACTTAACCTTACCTCTTTAGAATCGCTTGCATTAGATAATGAAGCATTGAACTCGCTTGTAGTACAAAATGTTCATACATTAAAAAATGAAATTGAATCTAACATGCAGCTGTATAAAAACAAATCAGAACCCAATACAGAAAATGAAACAAAGTTTTTCAACATTATTACAGCCATCCATTACATGCTTAATTTGGATACGGCAAACACAACAATCATTGATTATCCAAATCATATTTTATTCAAAGATGTATTAATTGAGGTATGGGATTACATTTCTAGTCGTCCAGAAAACCAACAAGTTATGGGAAAAGAAACTCTTTTTGATCAATTGGCGTTAGCAGCTGGGTATTGTAATACCGGCCACGCTTCACGCGTTTTGCAAACATTAGAAATGGCTTATCCAGAAGAATTTAGCGTAGTTATTACATTTGAAGCAGCGCGAGATATTATGCTAGTTGAAGCAAAGTCTCTAATTCGAAATCTTTCTAACGGTGATATTGAGCAACCTGCATTAGAGGGCGAGCCCTTAAAATCACGATTTAATGAACTTTTTACC
The DNA here is from genome assembly GCA_040386355.1 of Pseudomonadota bacterium. Classification (GTDB taxonomy): domain Bacteria; phylum Pseudomonadota; class Gammaproteobacteria; order Pseudomonadales; family UBA6940; genus JAZKFP01. The sequence continues at coordinate 12,020 of JAZKFP010000014.1, forward strand.
GCTCAAATTAACACCAAGTTTTCAAATATTTCTCAACAATATATTCATAAATTTAATTCTGATTTTGTAGATGCCGCTTTTGAAACGTTAGTCGAGCAAGCGTCAGAGAGGCCTGTTTAAAATTTTTAAATCATTTTATTAAGCAAACGTAGAATTTTTGCGTATTGGAGCAGTTTTCTAATCTATAGCGAATACCCATGCGTATTCCATGCTGCAATATTTTATGAAAGGCATTTTGTGGGAAAATACATGCGGGCGAAAGATGTTTCGCCCCTACACACGAACCATCCGCTGTTGAACTATAAATTACGTATAAATTTACCTGAATTTCTTGTGATACCCAACTCAAATATATCCACATACCTTTAAACGAATAATGTAGGGGCGAATAATCATTCGCCCGTGTTGAACGCTGCCTAGTACTGATTGAATATTTGAAAAGTGTTTTAGGAAAACTCATGTGCGTTTGGTATATACCCGCAGCGTTTGAGAATTAAATCTAACTTGAATAATACGCGTTATAAAATTTGAAAATCCTGAAAAAATCACAACTTACAAGGCATGAAGACTTAAAGTGAACTCGGTCACAATACAAACAATTGAAATCTAAAAGTTTGGCATTCACCTTCGTTTTTCTTTATGCTCCCCGCACTGTTTAAAATACAGTTTCCAGCATAAAGAAAAGCCGCAGAAATTCAGGCATAACCCCAAAAAATGAAGTTATATTGATGTCACTTAATTGAAATTAATCGAGTTAAGTTGAACAAACTTACCCATATATTTTTTTAATATTCTGCGTACGTTCTTGCTGATTATTGAAATTTCTTTTTCCTCACTCATTGCCAAGGATAGAGCTATGTCGTTTCATAAACATGCATTTGCAAAAAAACTATTAGAAAAATCCGCCATTAAAAAATTATCGGTGTTTGGAATTATTGCTATAGCGTCGATGTCTGGCGTGAATATATTGCAAGCTAATTCTAAACAACAAGCTAATGAACATTTGGTTTCAATGAATGATTCAAAAATCTCACCTAAAGATTCCTTTATTAAAAATCTAACTTTGGAAAAATCAGAATATTCTCAAAGTGAATCAAGACACGCAGAAATAAACGCATCGACTCATTCTGCTTGGCAATTTCAGAGTCCTGTTGCTTCCGTTGATACTCCCGATCATGCCATTGAAAACAGCACGTATTATATTGATATGGATATTGAAATATTAAGTCATGAAGAATTATCTATGACGTTACCGGATGGACAAAATATTGTATTTCAACAAACATCAACTGAAGAATATGCATCTGGCTCAAAAAGTTGGATAGGAAACGATCCACAAAACGAAGATTTGTTTGCAAGTATTACCAAATATGAAGATTCAATTGCAGGGGAAATTCGTACAGCCGATGGCACCTACGAAGTTGCAACGTTAAAAAATGGTAAATCAATTATTTACAAAGTAGATACTCAGAAATTAAATAATTTGTCCAAACGAGATGACGCTGTACGTTTTTTTAACGCTGCCACGTATTCAGCTTCACAAAATATTCAAAGTGCTGCTGAGCAAAATGTAAATGTATCTAATACGATTAATGAGTTTGAATCCACGGCACAAGCAGACACCATCCAATCAACTTTATTAACAACACCCTCAATAAGTGGTGATGTAAATACCATTACAGAAATAGATGTGTTGTATGTTTATACTAAAGCTAGCATTGCAAAATTTGGTTTGAAAAATTTGATCGCTAGTGTTGAAAATGCTGTATCAGTGGGTAATTCTGGAGCTTATCCGAATTCAAAAATTAAAGTACGTTTAAAGCCAGTAGCACATCTTGCTTATAATTATTCGGATTCCAGTACTTTATTAACTGATCTTCAAAACAATAAATATATGAACCTTGAATATTATCGCAATAAATACGGTGCGGATTTAGTTCAAGGTATCACGTATTCCTACAGTTATTGCGGCATGGGTTATCAAATGTCTGGAGATTATTCTCAACCATTTGGTCGGTATGCGTATTCCATAGTGAAACAAAGCTGTATTGGTTATAGCATGTTGCATGAATTAGGTCACAACATGGGTATGGATCACAACGTTGAAAATAGTGGAACCTATAGTCCAACTGCAGCGAAAGGTCATCGATATTGTTCAAGTACAGGATTTAGAACCTTGATGTCGTATGATTGTTCAAGTATTTCAGTACCGCGTATTTCACGATTTTCTAATCCAAATGCTTATTACAAAGGCTTAGCTACAGGTAAAGTAGGTTCTGCGAATAATGCGGGAATTTTAGATGGTACTACGCGCTTTAAAGTAGAAAGATTTCGGTTAAAGAAAGGATAGAAATTTAATTTTTCTTTACAGGAAGTTATTTGATTCGGTTATTTACCCAAAAATATTAATAAGTCCCGGCGTCATTCCCGCGAAGGCGGGAATCCAGGTGACG
>JAZKFP010000015.1:0-7944 GCA_040386355.1 Pseudomonadota bacterium
TGCAATCTTTTAACCATGATTTTAGTTCAGGCATTACTTTTAATATCAATAATCGCCGAATCCCAATTCTTGTACGCCAACGCGCCAACGACAAATCAGCGGCGGCAGAAAATACTACGGCATCTTTTTCATCCGATAAATAAGGAAATAGTGGTGCCGGCTGTAAAGATTCAGCTGGAGTTAACGTTGGCCGTAAAGCTTTCCAATCTAAAGCAGAATCTTTCCAAGATTGCGTCGTATCAATTTTTAATTCTTTCTGGAAAACCGCAGCATGATTTTTAAGAATGGCTTCGCGTAATTCTCTTACATTTGTACCTGTTGTTAATATAATGCCTTGGTTGTTTATAACTTGGCAATGTACACAAAAACGCGGTTCTAATGACTCAGACCAGGTTAAAGAGTGAGCAATTGGTCCTTTAAAACGTTGAATAAAATCAATTAATGCATCCTTTACGAAATATTGATCGTGATCGTAACCAGCATTTAAAAATTGCTGAACAAAATCAGGAATGGGTACAAACATCTTTCGTTGTTGTTTCGGTAGACTACGAATAAGGAATTCACATTTTTCTGCAATTAATCCTGGGACTAACCAATCTAGTTTTGGATCAGAAATATGTGTTAATCGTTCTAATGGAATTTTTATATAGACTCCATCATCTTCCGCGCCCGGGTTAAATCGATATTCCAAAGCATATTTAAATCCTTGAATGATCAAATATTCTGGAAATAAATCAGCAGCAGATTGGAAGCTAATTGGAATTAGAAAAGAGGTAGGAAACTCTAATAATTCATTACGCTCATTTCTATTTTCTGCTAACCACGCTTTTAATGCCGCTTGATTACAGATCAAAGATGGTAATCGCTGTAAATAAAAATCTTCTCTTTGCTCTTCGTCAATTAAAATTCCTAAACGACGCAAACGACGTTCCATCGCATGTACTTGATCCTGACGTTGTTTGTTGATTTTTAAAAAAGGAAAATCCTCATTTAATTCAAACTGCACTAAAGTTTGAGCAAATAATCGACGTGATGCATCTAGATCAATTGATTCATAAGATATTTTTTCATTCTGCCGAATAATTAAACCGAATAATAATGATTTGCGCTTTGCAATAACACGGCCTTGCTGTTTGTCCCAGCTTGGCTCGCTGTATTCATAACGCACTAAATGTTCAACAACTGGCCATACCCATTTAATATCGATCTCTGCAATTTGATGCGCATACAATTTGTGTGTTTCAAAAATTTCTGCTGCAACAATCCAATCGGATTTCTTTTTGAATAAAGCCGAGCTTGGATGAATAGCAAGATTACGTTGTCGCACACCCAAATATTGTCCAGGAATTTTTTGATCATCTCGACACGCTATATGTGTTGGAAATGCAACTAATAGCGCTTGATGAATCGTACTTTCATCAGCAGGCTCAGGATTAATTGGTAACTTTAATTGTTGACACATCGCAAGCAATTGATGATGAATTTGACGCCATTCAATCCAACTATTTTCTCGAACACCTTCTGTGACACACCATTCTGAAAAAGCGCGACGACTTAATTCTTGGCGTGCTGATTCAATTTCTTGCCAACATTGTAATGCTGTCAAAAAATCAGATTTTGGATTACGTACTCGAATAAAAATTGCTTTTTCATCGCTTCGATTCATTCGAAAATCGGCAACACTTAATAACGACGCTAAAATAATTATTTCTGATAAACAGCGTTTCTGTACGGCTTCTAAAATCATCCGCGCAAGTCGTGGATCTAATGGAAATCGCGCCATTGATTTTCCAATAGACGTTAATTGTTGATTTTGTAATGCGCCTAATTCTTCTAGTTGTTGACGAGCCACTGTCCAAGCGCGTGGCTCAGGTGGTGTTAACCATAAAAAATTTTCCGGTTCTGGAAAATGCAACTGATGCAAATTTAATAAAACAGCGGTTAGTGAACTTCGTACAATTTCCGGTGGAGTAAATGCAGGTCGCGATAAAAAATCACTTTCTGAATACAACCGCACACAAACTCCGGCTGCTACTCGGCCACATCTCCCTGCTCTTTGTTGTGCATTGGCTTGAGCAATTTTATCAATCGGTAATTGTTGAATTTGACGACGATGGCTAAAGCGCGCAATACGCGCTAAGCCTGAATCAATTACATAACCAATATTTGGAACTGTTAGTGAAGTTTCCGCAATATTGGTAGATAAAATTACCCGACGTAAAGATGTTTTTGGTCGAAAAATTCGATCTTGCAAATGTGTCTCTAATCGAGAATATAAAGGTAAAAAATCAATGCCTGAAAACTGTTCGCGTTTTAATAAAATAATTAATTGATGAATATCGCGCTCGGTCGGTAAAAATACCAAAATATCTCGACACTGACTTTTTGCTTCCAATCGTTCAGAACAAATATCGCGAATCGTTTCAATTACAGCTAGATGCAATGGACTCACATCCAATCGATCTGGTTTGTTTGATTTTTGCGATTGTGTTTCGATAGAATTTAATTCTGTGGGGTCGCGGTAAATCATTGACACTGGAAAACTGCGGCCTTCAACTTCAACCACTGCACATTTTGGAAATGCTGTTTTAAAAATATCCGCTTGCAACGTAGCAGACATTAAAATAATTTTTAAATCAGGTCGGCGTGGTAATAAATAACGTAACCAGCCAATGAGTAAATCTAAATTGACTGAACGCTCATGCACTTCATCTAAAATAATCGTATCGTATTGGGTTAAATATCGATCTTGCACAATTTCTGTTAGTAACCAACCATCGGTCATTAACTGAATATAATTTTCAGTGCGCGTTTTATCAAAAAAACGATATTTACACCCTACCCATTTATGATCTGAATCTTTTAATTCTTCTGCTAAACGCTGAGATAACGCTCGCGCAGCAACACGTCTTGGTTGAGTATGCGCGATGCGGCCATAAATTCCGCAACCAGCAGCCAAACACAATTGTGGAACCTGTGTGGTTTTACCTGAACCTGTTTCTCCAATAATGAGTGTCACAGCATGCGTTTGAATAGCATTAATAATTTCATCACGATGCTGAATAATCGGTAAATCTAACGATTGATCAGTAATTTGAGGTCTTTGATTTAGCCTGGTTTGCGCAACTTCAATCGACTGTTGGTGACGTTGTTGCCAACGTTCGCCGGCTGGGCTTTGTAAAAAGCTCGTTTCTTCTCCGATGTGATAATTATTTTTTTTTAATTCTGTACGCAAGCGATGACGATGCATTGTCATACATTTTTCAATATCCAAAAACAAACTCATTTATTCATTCCTAATCTTTTAAAACATTTTTTCGCGAGTCGATAAACTTTTCATCCAAATGTCACAATATTTGTGATCTTAAGTCACACATACCCTTAACTTTTGGTCTGACTTTCAAATGCTAAGGGTATAACTAAAAAATTAATTATCTGGAAGATATTTTCGTCTACCATCCTTAGGGTTCTCAGACTAAGATACCGAAGTTTCATACAAATACCTGTAGCGAATGAAAATTAGGTTTTGTTGTCTTCATTACCTTTCAATCGTTCATGATGTATTACCCGATGGATGACCTGCTTTGTCATTTATATTTCAACGACTCTTGAGCCCAGATCTATGAACAATCATTCTTCAGCATCTTCCAAAAAAAATCGCGTATTGTGGATCGCCATTTTAGGAGTCGGGCTTACGATTGCGATTCTTGCAGGTATTAAATTCTTTCAAATCAAAACCTTAATTGGTTCGGGTGAATTTGCGATGCCACCAACCGTGGTATCTGCTATTGAAGCGCATCATGCCGAATGGGATATTGTGTCAGCAACTGTTGGTCAGTTGGAAGCTAAACAAGGAGTTATACTTTCAGCTGAAACCGCGGGTAAAGTAACAGGCATTCACTTTGAATCAGGAGACTTAGTTGAAGCTGGACAAGTCTTGGTCACTCAAAATACTTCAGTGGAAAAAGCACAATTAAAATCTGCACAAGCGGCGTTAAAAAATGCACGTACCTCGTTAGAACGTTCTGAAAAATTATTAGCACAAGGCAGTATTCCGCAGTCGACGTTTGATAGTTCAGATGAAACCTACAAACTTGCTCAAGCAAATGCCGAAAGTATTCAAGCTCAAATCGATAATAAAACAATTACTGCGCCATTTTCAGGGCAGTTAGGTGTGCGCTTGATAAATCTTGGAGAAGTCATTGACGCAATGACGCCACTTGTGACGTTACAAGATTCGTCTTCATTATTAGTCAATTTTTTAGTGCCTCAACAATCGTTATCAAAAGTCCAGCTCGGTCAAGAAATAAGTGTCTTTTCTGGAAAAATTTCAAAAGATAACCCTGCCACCTTCGCAACAATTACTGCAATTAGTCCAGAAGTAAATGCAATAACGCGAAATGTATCGGTTCAAGGGACTTTAACCAATTCAGAAGATAAACGTTGGCGACCTGGAATGTTTGTTGATATCGAGGTGTTGCTTGCTAAAAAACAACAGCGTGTAATTATTCCGGTGACTGCAGTTGTATACGCACCTTATGGTGATTCAGTTTATTTAATTGAAGACGCGCCTGTTAAAACGGGTAAAAATACTGAAAATGATTCAGCATCGGAAAATGCACAATCTCAACCACCTAAAAAAATATTACGACAGGTATTTGTTCGTTTGGGTGAACAACGCGGAGATTTTGTTGCAGTGCAATCGGGAATTAAACCCGGTAATACGATTGTCAGCACAGGTATTTTTAAACTTCGAAATGGAACAGAAGTAGTCATTGATAATAAACATGCCCCTAAATTCGAATTAAATCCCACTCCTGCGGATACTTAATTTCTTATTAAAAAACACAACTAACAGAATTTATTTTTGATATTTTTTAAGGCTGGGTGTTCATGAAATTCACCGATCTTTTTATTCAACGTCCAGTACTGTCTATTGTGCTTAGTTTGATTATTGTGATTGCAGGGATTCAAGCTGCTAGTCAATTATCGGTACGCCAATATCCTCGAAGTGATAACGCATCAGTTACAGTCACTACAGCGTATATTGGTGCAGACGCCGAATTAGTTCGAGGATTTATTACAATTCCTTTAGAACGCGCCATTTCTGCTGCCGATGGAATTGATTATGTACAATCACAAAGCACGCAAGGACTTTCAACCATTACTGCGCGTTTAGAATTGAACTATGACCCTATTAAAGCCTTGTCTGAAATTGGTGCCAAGGTAGATCAAGTTCGTAATGATTTACCGCCAGAATCTGAAGTTCCTATTATTAATGTTGAATCTGCCGACAGTGAATTTGCTGCAGCTTATTTAAGCTTTACGTCAACTGTACTGGAACAAAATGAAATTACCGATTATTTGGTTCGTGTAATTCAACCTCAATTATCATCTTTAGAAGGTGTACAACGTGCGGATATTTTAGGTGCACGTACCTTTGCTATGCGCATCTGGTTAAAGCCCAATAAAATGGCGTGGTTTAATATTAGTCCCACTCAAGTTTTACAAGCATTAACCAGTAATAACGTACCGGCAGCGTTAGGAAATACCAAAGGAAATCTTGTTCAAGTTAATTTAACTGCCAATACAAGATTGCAATCGGTCGACGCATTTAGACGCATGGTCGTTAGTGAACAAGGCGATGCATTAGTTCGTTTAGAAGATATTGCAGACGTTGTTTTAGGCGCAGAGGATTATAATACTGAAGTTAAATTTTCCGGAGAAACAGCAGTTTTCATGGGAATTTGGCCGCTTCCAAATGCAAACTCATTAGACGTTCTTACCCGTGTCCGCGCGCAAATGAAAAATATTGAAGAGCAGTTACCTACTGGTTTAACGGCACGTATTGCGTACGATGGAACAGAATATATTGATCACGCAATTGACGAAGTCGTAAAAACATTAATTGAAACATTGCTTATTGTTGTTATCGTTATTTTTCTTTTCTTAGGCTCTATGCGTTCTGCATTTATTCCGATTATTGCAATTCCACTTTCATTGATCGGCGCAATTTTTATTATGCAGGTCGCAGGTTTCACCATTAATTTATTAACACTACTTGCAATTGTTTTATCGGTCGGGCTTGTAGTTGATGATGCAATTGTTGTAGTAGAAAATGTGCAGCGCCATGTTAGTGAAGGTGAGAACCCTGTTACCGCAGCTATTAAAAGTGCACGTGAATTATTTAGTCCGATTATTGCGATGACTGTGACACTGGCTGCGGTGTATGCACCGATTGCATTTCAAGGCGGATTAACCGGCGCTTTATTTCGAGAGTTTGCTTTGACGTTAGCGGGTGCCGTTACTATTTCTGGAATTGTTGCATTAACCCTTTCGCCAATGATGAGTTCGAAATTATTACTTCCTAATATGGAGTCCAAAGGTTTCGCAAAAAAATCAGCCGATGTTTTTGAAGCAATCCGTCGACGTTATGAAAGAGTTTTAAATGCAACGCTTAATCATCGACGTGTAATGTATGGGGTTTGGATTGTCATTAGTTTATTGACTCTGCCATTATTTAATATGTCTGCAGTGGAACTCGCACCGACAGAAGATCAAGGCGTTATTTTTGGGATTATCAATTCGTCGGCCAATGCAACGTTGGACCAAACCAGTAAAAATGCTGCAGCTGCCAATGAAATATTTTTAAATACTCCAGAAACTCAATTTACGTTTCAATTAACTAATCCAAATACCGGTTTTGGTGGCATGGTTACCAAACCATGGGCCGAACGCGATCGAAATGTTTTTGAAGTTTTACCAGAAGTTCAAGCGGGTTTATCGCAAATTCCTGGCATTGAAATGTTTGCTATTACTCCTCCTGCATTACCAGGTGGCGGTCAATTTCCGGTGGAATTAGTCATTGCTGGAGCGGGTGAAGCGGATGTTATGTTAGGTTTTGCAGAACAAATTCAGCAAAAAGCAACTGAGAGTGGTTTATTTGCGTTTCCACCGATGATTGATTTAAAAGTCGATCAACCTGAAGCTAAATTAATTATTGATCACGATAAAGTTGCAGATATGGGTTTAACGCTTGCGCAAGTAAGCCAAGAACTGGGCGTGTTGTTGGGTGGCGGTTTTGTTAACCGATTTGACATGGCAGGACGCAGTTATAAAGTTATTCCACAAATTAAACGCGAAGATCGATTAACTCCTGATATGTTGCGCAAGCTTTACATTACTGGTCCAGAAGGACAATTAATTTCACTCAGCAATATTGCATATTTAGAATATTCAACGGTTCCACGTTCACTAAATCGAATGCAGCAATTTAATTCGGTTACTTTGAGTGGTGTTGCAATTCAACCTTTGGATAAAGCACTTGGATTTTTAGAAGCAGAAGCCGCAAAAATTTTACCCAGTGGTTATGTAATTGATTACACCGGTGAATCACGTCAACTACGTAAAGAAGGCAATAAATTTTTACCAGCTTTCAGTTTGGCAATTGTTTTAATTTTCTTAGTGCTCGCAGCACAATTTAATAGTTTTCGAGATCCACTTATTATTTTGGCAGGCTCAGTTCCGCTCGCGATTTTTGGCGCATTAATTTTTACATTCTTAAAAATGCCCAATCCAAACTTGTCTTATTTTACCGATGGTTGGACCACTACGTTAAATATTTACTCACAAGTTGGAATGGTGACACTCGTTGGATTAGTTGCAAAAAATGGAATTTTAATTGTTGAATTTGCAAATCATCTGCAAATGGAAGGACAAAATAAATTATCTGCTATTCGAGAAGCGACACTAACGCGATTACGTCCGGTATTAATGACAACCGTTGCAACTATTGCCGGACACTTTCCATTGGTTTTAGTAACCGGCGCTGGTGCAGAAGCACGAAATTCAATTGGACTAGTATTAGTTGGTGGAATGGCAATCGGAACATTATTTACGTTGTTAGTACTGCCCTCTTTATATATGTTATTTGCAAAAGATCGA
>JAZKFP010000016.1:0-2020 GCA_040386355.1 Pseudomonadota bacterium
CAACGCATTCCAACGATCATGAGTGATTTAAGTGAAGAACAAGCTTTAGAAGTTGCTACAATTTACAGCACAAAAATTGGTCTGCATTCTATTCCCTGGCGAAGACCGCCCTTTCGTAATCCACACCATACTGCATCTGCAATCGCTGTAATTGGTGGTGGTTCAAAACCTCAGCCGGGTGAAGTTTCTTTAGCGCATCATGGAATTTTATTTCTTGATGAATTACCTGAATTTAATCGCACAGTTTTAGAAGGATTGAGAGAACCTCTGGAGTCGGGTTCGGTACATATTGCACGCGTCAAAGCACACATTAGTTTTCCAGCACGTTTTCAGTTAATTGCTACCATGAATCCTTGCCCGTGCGGATATTGGGGTTCCAATCAAAAAAAATGCCGTTGTACTTTTAAGCAGGTTCAGCAGTATCAGCAAAGAATTTCAGGGCCAATGTTAGATCGAATCGATATGCAGATTTTAGTACCGCCTGTTGATCAAGATCTTTTATTGAAAAAGCAAACCAACAAAATTCAAGAAACACAATTAGAAACCAGCATGATAGTACGTCAACGTATTATTCTTGCTCAACAGCTTCAGTACAATCGCTTTCAAAATTTAAATGGCCAAATTACGATGAAGTATTTGGAACCTCATACAAAATTAGGCTCTGAATCTCAAAAAATTCTACAGCGTGCAATAAGTAAATTGAATTTATCTGCACGCAGTCTCTATCGGATTTTACGAGTTAGTCGCACTATCGCCGACCTTGATCAAGCCGAACAGATAAGTAGTAATCATCTTGCGGAAGCGTTGAGTTATCGGGCGTTGGAGGAGCGGCAAGTTACGCATCTAGAATCTGTACTTTAGAGTACCTTCCTCAGAATGAATTTTCAGGTTGTTGCAAATTTCACTCACATGCTCACATACTTTTCAGTATGCTCTGCCGCTTCGTTCACTTTGCGCCTACTGGAAAACCATTCTGTATTTGGTACTTTCATCTTAAAAATAGCTTTATGCAAAAGACAATACAATATGAAAGTTTTGATTCATAAACTTTCAAGAGAAGAAAGCCTCTCAGTTATTGAGGTAAAATAATTTTTTTATTATAGAGTTTTTTATAGGTTTACTATTTATTTATGGTTATTGATTTAAATCCTCAACAACGTGCTGCTGTCACTGAAATAAACGCGCCTTTATTAGTTCTCTCTGGAGCTGGTTCGGGAAAAACACGCGTTATCACTGAAAAGATTGCGCATCTTATTACGCGACATGATGTGCCAGCGCGACGGATTTTAGCGTTAACGTTTACTAATAAAGCGGCAAAAGAAATGTTAACGCGTGCACGTGATTTGTTACCCGCACAATCTGCACGTGGTTTAAAGATAGGTACTTTCCATCAGTTCGGATTAAATATCATTCGTAAAGAATTAAAGAGCTTACCGTTGCGAGCTGGATTTTCAATTTTGGATGAAGCTGATAGTCGTCATCTGATTACGGATATCTTAGGTGCAGAAGATCAAGATGAAAATATTGACACTCAAATTATTAAAAATAAAATTTCACATTTTAAAAATAATCGTCGCAGTCCTCAAGAAGCTTTATCGCATGCTCTAAATGATTTAGACCAACGTGCAGCACTTGCATATGCAAAATATCAACAGCGTTTGAAATTATATAATGCAGTTGATTTTGACGATTTGATTTATTTACCGTTATGGCTACTTCAAAATAACTATAGTATTCGTCAAAAATGGCAATCACGAATTGAATATGTATTGGTAGATGAGTATCAGGATACTAACGCTTGCCAATATGAGTTGTTTCGCCAATTAGTAGAAGGAAAAGAAAAATTTACTGTGGTCGGTGATGACGATCAATCTATTTACGGTTGGCGCGGCGCATGTCCAGATAATTTACATATTTTGCATGATGATTATCCAACATTAAAGATTGTTAAACTAGAACAAAATTATCGATCTTTTCAACGTATTTTAAAAGTTGCCAATGCTGTTATTGGTAATAATCC
>JAZKFP010000017.1:0-4241 GCA_040386355.1 Pseudomonadota bacterium
GCATGGAGAAGCATCAACTAACGCAGCTTGATCAACCGTTTAATGATCTTTTGAAGAATCTTCAATCGAACATTCCTCACGCGCGAACTGGCCAAATTTTTCAAATTCGCCATCCAGCTTCATCAAGTGGCGAACATATCATTGCTATTTTTCAAGCGCATATTGAATCAAAGGATGTGTGGTGTATTGCTACCATTCCGCAACATTCTCAACAAATATTTTTATGTATTTCAGATGCTCAACCAGATTACTTGATTGCACCTATGGCATCGCTTGATGGACAAAGCCAAAACACAGATCGTTTTGGAATTGGTTGCACTTGCCGACTTCGATCCAAAACATTGCAATCACACGGCTGGCAAGGCGTGTTTATGTTACCGCCAAATAAATTAATTGAAAATTTTAGCAATGTTATTTCAGCAGCGACTCATAGTTATAAAATTGCGTTAGTGGCGTTACTTAATGAAGAAGATTATGAATTCGCAGCACAACATGGTCCAAAAGCTTTATATCAAAAATTAAAACGAGCTCAAGGTTTTATTGCTAAATCGAAATTGGACATTGCTGAATTCGATGAAGCCAAGCAAGAAATTGAAGCGGCAACTCTAAAAACTCAAAAATCTCCCTCTTGGGCCTTACGAGTTGAGCGAGTTAAAACTCAAATGTACGCAGTTGCTGGAAGTCGAGCTTCCAATGTTGCAAAAAAAGTCAAGGCTCCATCATCTGAACAGTCTGACACTGGATTGGATTTATTTTTAAATGCTCGTGGATTGCTTAAAAAATATCAGCAACGTACGCATACGCCGCGCGTTCAACCTCAAGATTCACCAATACCAATTTCAGAACCTAACGATATTTCTGCCCATACGAATTTTGCAGAACCCTCTATTGCTACTTTAGAAGCCACTTTACCCGCTTCGCTTATTAACAGTCCTACTATGCTAAATGCTTCAGAACGCGCGCATTTAATTCGCAATTACCGAATCAATCCAACTAAGTTAAGTGAAGTATCGAACCGATTACAGAGCCGACGTGAACTTCATAAAAAAACAAAATGGCGAATTTTAATTGAAACTTTAGCGGGTGGAATTTTAGTATTTGGGTCTGCTCTTTCTGCTATTTATGTCATTGAAGCAGGATACGCACCGGCTTTAGTTTTTTGTGGAATTTTTGCAATTGTGGGTATTGCATCGTTGATTGATGCATTTCGTGTTGCGCGATGGGCAGAAGAAACGCTTTTAATGAATGGTATTTACCCAACTCAAAATAATTTTTCAGCGGGTAGATCGAAGTCAGGCGATACCGTTTCTCATGGGTAAATTTTTCCAAAGAAAGTGGTTCACTCAATTCCAAACGCATATGAGTTTTTCATGATGAAATGTTTTATGAAAAGTGCTTTGTGGGAAAGTACATGCGAGCGAATGATTATTCGCCCCTACGGTATCCGTTAGAGATTGAGGTTTTTTTAGGAAAGTGATCATTATGTGTAGGGGCGAATAATCATTCGCTTGTGTTGAACGCTGCCTAGTACTGATTGACCTGTTACTGATTAAAAAAGTTGAAACGTGTTTTAGGAAATCTTATCTGTGTTGGATATATAACCGTAGCGAATGCACATGAGTTTTTTTAGAAAAAACAGGATGGAGATGATAATCCGATTCTTAGGCAATCTCCCTCATGATGAGAAAATAAATAATCTGTACCCAAAATTGATATAATCTGTTTTTTGTCTTGGGTCTTATTTTAAGCATTATGTTTTACGCACTATCGTTTTATAAATTATGCTTTAAAAACACTGAGCTTTTAGGTAGTAACCTCAAAACACAGGATATATTTAACGAAGTTTCCCGGTATGGGTACTGTCTTTAGTACTGCAGTTGTTGCAAGGAGTTGAAATGATGAATAACGAAGATTCCCAAACCATTCAACAGGTTTCGGTATTTGCCAAAAATAGTCGAGATTATGGCATTCAGCAAGTAATTGATTTATTGGCAGCGGTTCCTAAAAGTCAAGACGTATTCTTCGCTGCCGACATGATCAAAAAAACATTAGGCTCCATGGGAATATCGGTTCGCGATATTTTGGAAGATGCCATTGAAAAAGAAGAGCTAGCCACTTCTACTGTTCATCGTTTGGACGCTGAAATCGGCGATTATATGGCGCGTATTGATCATTTACGAAAACAAATTCAGCATCTTCAGCATGAGCTTGCTTCGATTAAAGATACTAAACGCAGCCTTATTACGAATGATCCAAGCTTGAGTTCATATATAGATCAAAGCGATAAGAACTCAGTTTCAACTCAACATGTGCAGCACGCTCCAACTGTTGCTACGGTGAAGCAACCTGCTCCAGTTATACCTTCTGCAAAAATTGACCCTAAAAAATCAGATGTTGTAGAAATGAAAACGGTGCTTGAACAACCTACAGCACATTCATTTGCTCCAGCTGTTTCTGCTTCAAGTCAGAATGTACCACTACCGCCACAATTAAATAAATCTGTGAATAGTTCTACTGAGGTATTGTCGAGTTCTGCTGCAAAATCAGAAACTAAAGTTGTAAGCGCCCCAGCTTTAGATATTCCGAAGAAAATCGATGAACCTAAAAAGCCTGAATTTGTGCAAAGTGTCGCTAAACCTTTTCACGCTCCGTCTAAAGACAGCAGTATAAAAGAAAGTAGCTCGTCTAAATCCATGAATGACATGCCACCACCTGATGAAATCGATATTGAAGCCATCTTTGATGACGATGAGTAATATTTTTTGGCAAATGCCTTCCTTCAGTCATCCTTTTTATTTCGATGAATTGGCATCACTAAATTTATTCAGCCATTGGAGATTTTTTTCTAATGGCTAGTTATTATTGTTTGGTTGTGGATAGTTCTAGACCCTCTCGCCTTTCTCTAAAACTTTTATTAGAACAGCAAGGATGTCGTGTTGCGATTGCCGACAGTGGACTTCATGCATTAAATTGGCTATCAACTGCAATTGAATTGCCAGATTTTATTTTTATTGATCAAAAGCTTCCGGAAGAAAATAGTTTAAGTACGCTAAAAAAAATTCGCCAAAGATCTAACTATAAAAATATACGTATTATTATTTGCACAACCAAAGAATCCTCTTATAGTGAGGAAGCAACTTTATTTGGGGCATGGAAAGTGCTGGATAAGCCAATTACTGAAGAAAAATTAAAAAACATGTTTGAGAAATCAGACAATTCATCTTTTGCCAGCAGAGAAGATTCTACCGTGCCAAATGACTTCATGGAGCCTCCTACTTCAACTTCCCTATTTTCCTCTTCTAATTTTGATATCACGCGCGATGAATTAGAAATTAGAGTCAAGGAATGGAGTCGTGGTACAGCTCGAGAAATTGCTGAGCGCGTAGCAGATGAACGATGGCGTAATTTACGTCCCTCGATTGAAGCAAATGCGCGTCAACTGGCGCAAAAATTAGTGGAAGAATCTGGGCAAAATCTGCAACTTCGCTTAGAAGAAAGCTTAATTCAATCTGTATTCAGTTCATCAATTGAAAAAATTCGTGGTGAAATTAGTTCAATGGTGACGCGAGAAATGCAAAGCGTAGAAGCTGATATAAGTAAAAATTTAATGGCACGTTTTGAAGAATTATCATCTTCTTGGATGCAGCGTGTGCCAGATATGAATGAACTGCACCAAAGTTTAATTACTCAAGCTAAACATACAGCACAATTTACCGTTACCCACCAAGCTGCCGAAGCTGCCCAGCGTATTGCACGTGAAACAGCGGAAGAATATACCCGGGCATTAATTCGAGACCGGTATCTACCTAAGCTTGATTTACGTATGTCACAAGTCACTGCATTAAGTGAAACTAGTCTTGCGGAACACAAAAAATATTTAAAATATGCATTGAGTGCTAGCGCTTGCGCAGGATTATTAGCAATTATCGCAATGTTTGTTTAACTAATTAAATTTGTGCGATCAAATAAATTTAAATTATCTAACATCAAGTAAAAAATGTTTTAACCCCATCAAATTCTTTAAAAATTAGAAACTAGGGCATTTCATTCGTCACAGCAACTCTTTCTTCAAGTTTCACATTCAAATTCGTTAGTAATTCCTATAGTGACGAAAAAATTTTCGTCCTAATTTTATTACATAAAGTTATTATCCGGTAATTTCTTTAATTCTTTTCAAAGAATTACGAGGGTTGCACTGAATGACCATCTTGCTCTTTTCGATAATTCTCTAAAAACAATCG
>JAZKFP010000018.1:0-14051 GCA_040386355.1 Pseudomonadota bacterium
GGTTTCCGTGGAGCTTCTCGTTATATCTCTGAAACCTTCCGAGATTGTTTTGAACTTGAATGCCGTGCGTTGAAAATTGTTCGCAATGAAATGAATTTCAAAAATGTTGAAATTATGGTTCCGTTCGTCCGTACTACGGGTGAAGCAGAACAAGTAATTAAGCTGCTTGGTGAGAATGGTTTGAAACGCGGGCTAGACGAGTTACGCGTAATTATGATGTGTGAGCTTCCGACCAACGCTTTATTGGCCGATGATTTCCTACAGCATTTTGACGGGTTTTCAATCGGCTCAAATGATTTAACCCAATTGACTCTGGGATTAGATCGAGACTCTGGAATTATTGCGCATTTGTTTGATGAGCGTGATCCGGCGGTTCGTGCCTTGTTAAAAATGGCAATTGATGCATGTCGCAAAGCAGGTAAATATATTGGTATCTGTGGACAAGGTCCTTCTGATCATCCAGATCTCGCCAAGTGGTTAATGCAACAAGGTATCGATAGCGTATCGTTAAATCCTGATTCTGTGATGGAAACGTGGTTTTTCCTAGCAGATGATTCACCTGATAATTATTAAACAAATACTCTATACCGAGTGTAAAATGGTTTTTGCGGTACAACACTTATAAAAATCATTTTGTGAAAGGTATAATTTGATGTTTAGGGTCTGAACACCTAAAACTCATTCGTTATGGGTATATATGACTCAAATCCTAGATGTCATGGAAATTGAAAAAGATAGAGTGGAAGGTACTATTGAAAGAATTACCTTCCATAATCCTGATAATGGATTTGCTGTTCTTCGTGTCCGCATGAAAGGTCAGCGTGATCCTGTTACCTGGGTTGGTCAAGCTGCAGAACTCTATATCGGTGCGCCAGTAACTGCAGAAGGTCGTTGGCAAACTCACGCGCAACATGGTGCTCAATTTTCTTGGGTCACTCTTCAAACATTACAACCTTCCTCGCGCGATGGCCTGATTAAATATCTTGGTTCCGGAGTAATTCACGGTATTGGTCCACAAACCGCTAAACAATTAGTCAATCATTTTGGCGAAAACATTCTCAAAACACTGGATGACAATCCTAAAAAACTATTAGAGCTTGAAGGTATTGGAAAAAAGCGTCTACAAACAATTGCTAATTCATGGGAAAAACAGCGTTCTCTGCGAGAAGTCATGTTGCTGTTGCAAAGTCATGATGTTGGTCTTGGACGCGCCCAACGAATTATTAAAACATTGGGTTCAAAAGCTCTCGAAGTTTTAAAAACCAATCCGTATCGATTAGCGCGTGACGTGGAGGGTATAGGTTTTCAAACTGCAGATCGATTAGCGCAATCTTTAGGCTTACCATTAACAGATCAACACCGTATCGCAACTGGTATTTTATTTGTTTTGCAATCTTCTACAGAAGAGGGACATTGTGCAGTTGGCTATGAACTATTAATTCAACGCGCAACTGAATTACTACAGGTTGATCAATCGGTGGTTGAAAAAGTATTACAAAGTGAACTTAAAAATAAATCGCTATTAGAAATTCCGCGTGATTGGACTCACGATCAAATTATGATTGCGATTCCTGTTTTGTTTCATGCAGAACAAGGTGTAGCACGTTCGATTACTCGATTAATGTCTGCAAAAATTCCTTGGCAGAAGCATCTCGCTTCTATCAGTGAAACATTGGTTGAAGAAGTAAAAATCAAACTCTCTGCTTCTCAATCTGCTGCCATCGAAACTGTATTACATGCCAAATTTAGTGTAATGACAGGCGGACCTGGTGTTGGAAAAACTACTGTTATTCAAACTTTACTGCGTTGGTTTGAACAAAAAAATTTACGCGTGTTGCTAGCCGCGCCAACGGGTAGAGCCGCTAAACGATTATCAGAGTCAACGCAACGAGAAGCAAAAACACTACATCGATTGTTGGAGTATCAACCCGGTGTAAAACGTTTTGCGTTTGATAGCCAAACTCAATTTACGGGTGATGTATTAATTGTTGATGAAGCCTCGATGATTGATATTGTAATGGCAAATCATTTGCTCGAAGCAGTACCGGATTCAATGGCAGTTATTTTGGTCGGTGACATCGATCAATTACCTTCAATAAGCCCAGGTAATGTATTACGCGATATTATTCGTTCAGAGATCGTTGCTGTTGCACGACTTACTGAAATTTTTCGTCAAGCAGCATCTTCACATATTGTTCAACAAGCGCATCGCGTTCGCCAAGGTGAAAGCCCGATATTGAATGAGCGTATGTCAGAACTAGAAGATTTTTATTGGATTCAAGCGAATACCGATGAAGAAGTAACTGAAAAAATTCAACGACTAATTAAAGATCGAATCCCTGCCCGTTTTCCTTGTGACCCTAAACGCGATATTCAAATTCTCACACCTATGCAGCGCGGTTCATTAGGCGCGCGTCAATTAAATGGATTGATGCAAAGTGTTTTGAATCCTACGCCAGTAGGGAGTATTCAACGCATGGGAATCACCTACGGCGTTGGCGATAAAATCATACAAATGGTTAATAATTACGACAAAGAAATTTTTAACGGTGATATTGGGTTTATTGAATCTATTAATGCTTCGTCGGAAGAATTACACGTACGTTTTGATGGCCGTGATGTTAAATACAGCTTTAATGAATTAGATGATATTCAACTTGCTTACGCAATTACAATTCATAAAAGCCAAGGATCCGAATATCCAATTGTTGTGATTCCGTTAATGATGCAACACTACATGCTTTTGCAAAGAAATTTGCTATATACCGCTATGACACGTGGACGTCGTTTGGTTATTCTTTTGTCGAGTGAAAAAGCAGTACGAATGGCAGTACGAAAAGAAAGTCAAGATCAAAGAATTTCATTTTTGGACAAACGACTGCAAGCAGCTAACCTCGTCTAAGCATAAAAGTTAAAAAGTCAGTGCGAGAAAATTTTTTGAAACAAAATGGAATTTGTTCGTATGTCTATGCCGTTACTGGTTTTGATATTGGGCCAGGTCATTGTTGCCTGCATCTGTGGACTGGTTTGGTTTTGGTTTAAATTGCGCAATATCAAGCATCGCTATGATCAATTAAAAAAACTAGCTTTGACATTGAAGGAAGAATTAATTCTAGAGCAAAAAAGAATTGAATTAAATATTCCAATAGCAACGCCTATAAATTCAAACGTTGATTCAATTGAACTTGATCTGCCCGTGAAATTTGAAAAAAACTCTGTTGAAAATCCATGGCTAACGGTTAATGGTAATTTATCAGAAGACCATATTTCTGCAGTATTAGAATTTTGTGCCATTGAGAAAAAAAATACGGAAGGAAAAATTCGCGGTTTGGACGGTGATCCAAAAAACCCAAGCTCCTTACAAGATTTAGCAGGTAAAGCATTATTTCTTCGATTATTTTGTTTAAACGCAGAATCGGCTGGCTGGATGTACGCTGAAGATGTTCCGCTAAGATGGCAAACATTTGAGCGTCGATATGCGGAGTTTTTTGAATCAAATAGTGATGCTTCTGCTCCACACGCTAGTGTAGAGAGTACTGATCAATCTTCTAAATTAATAGAAGAAGTTACTGCCATTTGGAGTCAACGTGAATTTGAACAAATGACCTATCTACAAGTATTACATTCTGCAGTTAAAGATTTGCCTGAATCCCAAGAGAAAATTGCAGCGTTAGAGTTTGTATATAATACGGCAGCGATGCTTGCAGAAAAATTACCTGGTATAGAAGTGGATTATGCAGGTTTAGCTTAATATTTTGTTTTATACATAAAGGAATATCCTTGTGACACAAACCAAAAATGTTTCAAATGTTATTACGCAATTTCCAGATTTTAAAAATGTGCACGTTGCAGTAGTGGGTTTAGGGTATGTTGGTTTACCACTTGCTGTAGCCTTTGGAGAAAAATTTAAAACCTTTGGTTTTGATATTTCCAAAAAACGAATTGAAGAGTTAAAAACTGGATACGACCATACGCAAGAAATATCAAAAGAAGAATTTGCAGCTGCAAAACATTTGGAAGTTACCTACGACACGGCATTATTAAAATCTGTGGATATGTGGGTAGTGACTGTTCCTACTCCTATTGATGAATGCAAGCGTCCTGATTTAACTCCATTAATGTCTGCAAGTAAAACTGTTGGCTCGGTGATGAAAAAAGGTGCAGTAGTTGTTTTTGAATCAACGGTATATCCAGGTGCTACTGAGGAAGTATGTGTTCCCATTTTAGAAAAACAATCAGGCTTAAAATTAAATCAAGATTTTTGTGTAGGTTATAGTCCGGAACGAATTAATCCAGGTGATAAGGTTCATCGCTTACCTAATATTTTAAAAGTTACCTCTGGTTCCACGGAAGAATCTTCGGTGTGGATCGATAGCATGTATAAAGCGATTATTCCTGCGGGAACGTATCGAGCTAAATCTATTAAAGTTGCTGAAGCTGCCAAAGTTATTGAAAATACACAACGTGATTTAAATATTGCATTAATTAATGAACTAGCTCTTATTTTCAAAAAATTAAATATCGATACGCTAGATGTTTTAGAAGCTGCTGGTACTAAGTGGAATTTTCTACCATTCCGTCCAGGTTTGGTTGGAGGCCATTGTATCGGCGTAGATCCGTATTATTTGACTCACAAAGCGCAAGAGGTCGGTTATCATCCAGAAGTGATTTTGGCGGGACGACGCATTAATGATGGAATGGGAGCGTACGTTGCTGACGAAGTCATTAAGCTGATGTCGCGCAATGGAATTAGCTGCGTTAATGCTCCGATTTTAATTATGGGTCTGACTTTTAAAGAAAATTGCCCTGATTTACGCAATACGCGGGTAATTGATTTAGTGAGTCAGTTAAATCAGTACCATGCTCAGGTCGATATTTTTGATCCTTGGATCGATCCTGAAGAAGCAAAAATCGAATACGATCTAGAAATTCAAACCGAATGGCCTACCAAAAAATACGCCGCAATCATTCTTGCAGTGGCTCACGACGTTTTTGTAAAAGCGGGCGTTAACAAAATTCGTGCGTTGGGAGCTACGAAAAATGTTCTATACGATATAAAATCCGTGCTTCCTCGTACCGAGGTCGATGGTCGTCTTTAATACTCAGGTAAAATTTTATGAAAGTTTTGGTTACAGGAACTGCCGGTTTTATAGGTTCGTCGGTCGCTCGGTATTTATTAAATCGTGGGGACGAAGTATTTGGTATTGATAATTTAAATGATTATTACGACGTTAATTTAAAAAAAGCGCGTCTTGCGACATTAACGAATAGAAAAGGATTTACCGATTGGCGGTGTGATTTAGAAGATCGCACAAAACTCGATGAAGCATTTAATACATTTAAACCCGACCGAGTTATTCATTTAGCTGCACAAGCTGGGGTTCGATATTCCTTGACGCATCCACATGCCTATATTGATGCGAATATTGTTGGTTTTTTAAATATTTTAGAAGCCTGTCGTCGCATTAAAGTCGATCATTTAGTCTATGCCTCATCCAGCTCCGTGTACGGCGCAAATACCAACATGCCGTTCTCAGTACATAATAACGTCGATCATCCGGTAAGCTTGTACGCTGCAACCAAAAAAGCCAATGAATTAATGGCGCATACCTACTCACATTTATTTGAAATTCCAACCACTGGATTGAGATTTTTTACGGTCTATGGTCCGTGGGGCCGACCAGATATGTCTTTATTTTTATTTACGCAAAAAATATTGGCAGGCGAACCAATCGACGTATTTAATTTTGGAAAACATCGTCGCGATTTTACGTTTATTGACGATATTGTTGAAGGTGTAATTCGAACCTGTGATCAAGTGGCTGCACCGAATGAATTATGGTCGGGTGACACTCCAGATTCTGCAACTAGTAAAGCACCGTATCGTTTATACAATATCGGAAATAATCAACCGGTTGAGTTAATGACATTTATTTCTATTTTAGAAAAATGTTTAGGCCGTGAAGCGAAAAAGAATTTCCTACCGTTACAACCTGGTGATGTTCCTGAAACCTATGCGGATATCGATGCACTTATTAAAAGCGTTGATTATCGACCTAGTACTCCGATTGAAGAAGGTATTCAAAAGTTTGTCGATTGGTATAAAGATTATTACAAAGTTAAATAAATATAAGGCAAAAAATAAATATTATTAATGGATTTTTTTCAGGGATGACAAATTTATCGTGAGCATATATGTAGGAGTTCATGATGTTTGTTCCAAAAAATACTTTTATTGCAGCTCTTTTAGTAAATTGTAAAGCGTTTGTTCCATCGTCAAATGCATTAAAAAATTATGAAAATGTGAATATTATTCATTCAAATAATAAATTAAATATTTCACGGCAATTAAAATTACCAACTTTAGGTACAGCTTTGTCAGATATTGAGCCTGTTCAAGTATGTGAATTAAAACTTGATCCTGTTAAAAATAAAGTCACGTCTTTGCATACTCAGTACAGATCGGTATTAGAAAAATCAGGTGTTTCAAATCAGTGTTTGGAAAAAATATTATCTCACTGGTCTGCTCCGCATCGTTTTTACCACGGATTAAATCATTTAGAAAAATTATTAGAAAATATTGAGCAATACAGAGTAGATAATAATCTTTCTAAGGATCATACAGACATAAAATTTTTGTTAACAACTGCTTTTTTTCATGATGTGATTTATGAAACATTAGCACCCGCTGGAAAGAATGAAGACGATTCGATTTTATTTTACAGAGATAATATTGATCCAAAACATCATGATGTATGGGTGGAAAATTCAATTGAATCAACTAAGCATCGCAACCCACCTCATGATTCTCTAGCACGTACATTTTGGCAGTTTGATAATGCGGTCGTGTATAAGAATGATGTAAAAGGCTTTCATCAGTGGGAAAAAGAAATTCGTAAAGAATATCAAATTCATTCGTATGATGCTTATAAAGCAGGAAGATTAGTATTCTTAGAGTCATGCGTAGATAAAGATCATCCTAAAAATCAAGGGCTTTTTCATTCTTTGCAGCATTTGCAGAATTTTAAAAATTTTATTGAAGATTTTAAAAATATACGACCTTGTATTGCGATTTATGAATGTGACGATTCATTTAATGGTGAAGATCTTAAGAAAGTAAAAGCACTCGAATCTCAATACGATTTAGTATACCTACTCACAAAAGATGAATCTCAAAAGACGCAATTAAAAGATCAACTGCAATGTAAAGTGACTTCAGATCAAATTGTAAAAATCCAAGCCGTTGCTGATATAAAGTATATTTAATAATTATATTTAAAATAAATAGGACACTGAACAGTGGATGTTTCTCAAAACAGTTTGACTTACAAAAAGCAGGAATTAAGCCACTATAAAATTATTTTTATCACTGGCGGAATTGGTGTTGGTAAATCTTCTGTTTTAAAATGGTTTGCTAACAAAGGATTTCCAGTTATCAGTGCGGATGATGTAAGTCGTCAGGTAATTTTAAATTCTTCTGAAGTCATTCGGTCTATTTATAATTTATTTGGCGATGAGTGCGTTGATATTGAAACCCTTCAAATAAAACCAGCTGCACTGCGTCATAAAATTAGCTCTGATCCTAAACATAAAAAACAACTTGAAGCTTTATTGCATCCGTTGATTTTTTATCGATTAGTCGAAGTTATTAAACAAAACCCTTGTGAAAAACCCATCATTATAGAAGTGCCAATATTAGATAGTGATTTTGGCTTCGAGCATATTGCTGATCATATTTTGTGGATCGATGCAGATCCAAAAGTACAAGTTGAAAGAGTAATGCTACGAGATTTAGTAAATGAAAAATCTGCATTAGCTATGCTTGATATTCAAACATCGCGCACAGTTTTCAAAGATAAATCTGATTATTATATATATAATGACGGTAGCGAGAATGATTTCTCAAAAAAGTTAGAGACATGGTGGAACGAATTATACCCAACGCTCTCTGATCTAGAATAATTTTTTAAATTAATTGCACTAATTGTTTTAATGCCAAATTTTTTATGATGCTGGTCATTTATCGATTGAAGCAGAAGTACTATACCGAATGCAGATTAGTTTTCCAGTAGGCGCTTGCGAAATAAGCCCACTGCCCACTTAAAGGTAGGTGAGCAGACGAATGAGCAAGCAACACCCTGGAAAGCTCATGTGCGTTTGTTTAAATGAATGGAGATACGTTTGTATGACAGTTGATACCTCGGAGTGGAGTTCAGAAATTCAAAAGCATGCCTGTCGCTTGTCCGAGGTTTCGCTTCGTCAACGTTGTGCTAATAAAGAGCATGTAAAACGTCAAATTCGTAAATTAGGGCCACTAACAATTGATTTTAGTAAAAATTACATTGATCAAGAATTAATTCAATGGTTTAAAAATTATCTGGAAAAACAGGGTTGGAATAAATATTCCAAAGATTTATTTTCTGGCGCCCCTATTAACTCAACAGAAAATCGGCCTGTAATGCATTGGTTATTGCGTGCAACACAATCCAATCTTCCTGAATTTAATGAAGTAAAAACAACATTCGAACGTATGCGTCAAGCCTGTCGCGCCATCCACAAGGGAGAATGGCTTGGTGCAACAGGGCAGCCTTTCACTGATATCGTCAATTTAGGTGTAGGAGGTTCGGATTTAGGGCCGCGTCTGGTGTGTCAGGCATTGGATGAATTTGCTTTACCAGAATGCAAAGTTCATTTTGTTGCCAATATTGACGGTTCTGATATTCATCAAGCACTGCAAGGATTATCACCACACAACACTTTATTTATTGTTACTTCTAAATCATTTTCAACGCTTGAAACACTGCAAAATGCAACAACTGCACGTGATTGGTTAAAGTCTGTTGGTATTGAAAGTGACGCGCATTGGATAGGGGTTACCAGTCAAGTAGAACGCGCTGTCGCATTTGGTTTAAGCGAAAAAAATATTTTTCCCATGTGGGATTGGGTCGGTGGACGTTATTCAGTATGGTCTGCTGTAGGCTTGTCGATTATGTTACGTCTTGGCATTGATCAATTTGACGCATTTTTATCAGGTGGAGCAATTGTTGATGCGCATATGCAAGAAGTACCGTTAGAAGAAAACAGTGCTTTTATTATGGCGTTATTGAGTACGTTATATATCAACGGTTATAGTTGGCAATCCCAGGCTATTATTCCCTACGATCATCGTCTGCGTTCTTTTCCAGATTATTTACAGCAATTAGAAATGGAAAGTAATGGTAAAAGTGTAAATCGAAAAGGCGAAAATATTGATTATCAAACCGCTCCAATTATTTGGGGAGGTATTGGTTCGAATACGCAACACTCGTTTCATCAACTCCTGCACCAAGGAAAAATTTTTAGCCCAGTGGATTTTTTAATTGCATTAAATCCATCACACCATTATCCCGAACATCATCGTTTGCTCATTGCAAATATGCTGGCACAGGCTCAAGCATTAATGCAAGGCAAACAATTTAACGAAATTGAAAATGAAATTAAAAATTCTGATGAATCTGTTATTAATCCAAGAATTATTGCGGGTGGTAAACCAAGTACTATTATTGGCTTTGATCGACTTTGCCCCAAGGTTATGGGAACTTTGATTGCGCTGTATGAATATAAAGTTTTTATTCAAAGCTGTGCTTGGCAAATAAATCCGTTTGACCAATGGGGTGTAGAACTCGGTAAAAATCTATGTGGACCTATTGCGGATGCGTTATCGAAAAAACCTACATCTGCATTAGATCCGTCGACTAGTTTTTGGATTGAGCAATATCAAAAGAACTAGTATACAAATGCCGTAGAGTGATTTATCAGGGTGTAATATTTTATTAATTATGCTTTGTTTAAAAGTATAAGTGGGCGAAAGATTTTTCGCCCCTACACCAATTTTTAGTAATGTGATAATTTTGTAGGGGCGAAAAATCTTTTACCCGTCTTGAATTTATATATCAACTTCTTATTGAACATCAAATAACATGTTCAAAAAAACTATCTTTTGTTTGATATATTTTAATCTAATAGTTGTTTGTTATTTTCTAAATAATATTTTAGTAAGGTAATTTAAAAAACTGTATGAATTTAGATACTATTAATATTTCTATCCCTGCCCAAGAACTTATATTAATTAAAAATAATAAAATTGTAAAAACTTATGCTATTTCTACTGCATTTAAAGGTGCAGGTGAAATGAAAAATAGTTTTCAAACTCCTCGCGGTATGCATTATATTCGAGCAAAAATTGGCGCGAGACTGGATCCCTATGCCGTTTTCAAAGGACGTCGTTTTACAGGTGAAATTCTAACGCAAGAAATGTATATATCTAATCCAGATCGTGATTGGATATTAGGGCGAATATTATGGTTGTCTGGATTAGAAAAAGGAGTAAATCGTTTGGGAGAAGTTGATACTATGCAACGTTATATTTATATTCATGGTACTCCAGATCAAGAACCCATGAGTATTCCTAAATCGCATGGTTGTATACGAATGCGTGTACAAGATATTGCTGAATTATTTAACAAAATAGAAGTAGGCTGCCATGTTTGGATTGCTTAATTTTATATTCACATCTAGAAAATAAAATACTAAAATTTAAAAAAATGAGAATTAAACATACACACTAAACAAAAAGCTGTGTCAATGGTCCCTGATTTAAATCAGTTTGTCCAAAAGTAACGTCAGATTGGCCGGTGGTTTTTAAAATAGTTGTAAGCACATCATTATGAGCCCGTCCTTGAAAATTAAAATGATGCCCACCTTGAATTAACCCAGTATTTTTCCCTGCAATTAAAACAAATGGAAAGTCTTGCGCACTATGGTTATAGCCTTGTGAAACTTCAGTTGTCCACAATACAACGGTGTTATCTAATACTCGACTTCCATCAACGTCTATAGAATTTGCAAGTTGATCTAAAAAAATTTTAATTTTTTCGCTATGCCATGTTCGAATTTTAGCCATTGCAATTCTGTAGGAATTTTTCAATTCAATAGATACATCTTCATGAGAAATGCTGTGGTGACCTATTGTAGATGCTATAGGGTCATTAACCCAGGAATACACTTCATCCGTTTGAACACCATTAATATTAATAGTAACAATACGACTTAAATCACAAGCTAGAGCGTAGGCTGCCAGGGCAAGAGTTTGTGGTAACCGATCTTGATTAGTATTATTGGTCCATTGTCCTGTAGGTTTTGTACACGAATTTGTTAAGGCAATTCTATTTTCTAATTCGCGAATTGAAGTGATATGTTGATCAAGTCGTGCTTTGTCACTACTGCTTATGTTATTTGTTATTTTAGCAAGATCATTTTTAACGAAATCAATTACGCTACGCCGATTTAATATATCGGGAGATTGGGCGGCAGTTGTTGGATTAAAATTCGAGAATAAATGATTAAAAATATTTTGTGGCTGTGAAAGTGCACTTGGTGCAATATTATTTTCGGTCCAAGTATATCCACCAGGTTGCCATCCGCTTTGAACATGTAAATTTAATAACGGGTAAGCTGTATCAACACCAATTTTTTGACTCAAATAATAATCTAATGATGGACCGTTACCGATAGTTGTTTCTGCAACATTATTGCGTCCAGTCAAGACACGGCAACAAGCATACTGATGTCCACCACCCCCGCCAATTTTATCATCTACTCCCGATAATACAATTAAATTATCTCTGTAATTTTCAAACGGCGCCAATATTGGCAATAAAGTACCTAATTTTCCTGGTTTATTTTTATCAACAAAATATTGACTACGAACAGAATAAGGTAAACCATGTAAAGAAATAATAGTGACAAATCGAACAGGAGCTTTCGTTGCAGCTTTGACTTTGTTTGAAGCGGATGCCAGAAAAGGTAGTGCTAAAGACGCTCCTGCACCTTTCAAAAAAAGCCGGCGATTATTTTTTTGATCGAAAATCATATAATGTCCTATTTAGATAAATTCTTTTTCTCTAGCAATCATATGTACATTTAATCAATAATTCGTACGTAAAACATTGGTGATTTAACTATTTCTCTTAATAGATTTTTTGCACTACCGCCGGATTTTTTCCACTGTTGATTTATAAAATTTAAATAATCCTCATCTTTACTATTTTTTTCTCTACCTAAAGTATTTTGATACCAAAATTCCGCAGCGCATTCTTGAGCAACGTTGCTGGAAGCAAATAAATTTGCAAAATTATTGATTCCTTGAACAGCTCCATAGATATCACCTATAGAGGGCAGTTCTATTGAAGCATCTACCGCATTACCATTATCAAACTTGCGCATTTGTCCTTTGTCGTCAAATTCCTCGTACACAATTCCATAAGGATCTATTAGATTATGACAACCCGCACAAGAGGGATCACTGCGATGCAATGCAAGCCAATCTCGAGTGGTTCCATTAATAGGTCTTGCGGGCGGCTCACCAATATTTGCAGGTGGCGAGGGTAAATTTTGGCAAAGCAAATTTTCAATTGTAAAAACGCCGCGCGTAATTGGAGCGGGAACATTAGCATGTGTATGAGAAGCTAAAAATCCTTGAAGGCCTAAAATTCCTACGTTTTGTGATGGATCTACCCCGGTAGAATCCTGGCTTAAACTTACATTAACACTGCCGTTAAATAAACTAGATAATTCTTTATTTTGAAAAAACCAATCTTTAAGGAAAGTCGAAGTTTGATCACGCGCAATCTTTGCCTCATTTATAGATACACTTATATTTTTTGCAATAATTTCTACCGATTCGACGCCCATCCAATTTTCAAGTTGTTTTAAAATACCACTTCTCGTTTGATTGGTAGAATTTAATTGCATTAATCGATCAAAGTGTTGCAAAACATTTTCTGGGTTTAACAATTCATCTTTTGCAGCAGCGCTTAATAAAGCAGTGTCTGGTGTATTATCCAGTATTAAATAAGAAAGTCGTGTAGCAACTTCATAAGAATCGAGTTTGATAATTTTAATATTTGAAGGCTGGCCAATATTTAATGAATTTATTGGTTTTATTGTGGAATTTAGAAAGTATGTACCATCTTCAACAATATAAATAAAATTAGAAGAGGTCAACATTGTCATAATAGTATATTTAATCGCTGTATCACCTCTAGATCTTGATGCAATCAGATCATAAAGACTTTGTAGTTCAGTTATTTCAGTCGTACTTAAAGGTCTTCGATATACTTTTAGCCCAAAATTTTTAAAAAATGTATTCAAACAAGTTTTGAAATTAATTGACGTTGAAGTGCATCCTGTAAAAGTTTCTACCTTTAAATCCAATTGAGTGGTAATAGTATTGGCAGTGTTTAAAAAAGCTTCTAAATAAGGTGTATCAGTAACTTGTTCACTCGATTGAACATAGCCGTTAGTAATTC
This sequence comes from Pseudomonadota bacterium, assembly GCA_040386355.1. Taxonomy (GTDB): domain Bacteria; phylum Pseudomonadota; class Gammaproteobacteria; order Pseudomonadales; family UBA6940; genus JAZKFP01. Next base: position 13,350 of record JAZKFP010000018.1, read on the forward strand.
TTTCAGTGGGAAATGAATTTAAATCTACAGATATTCCTAATAATGATTTTATTGTATTGGCATACTCATCATGCGTTAGCCGTCGTAAAGGAGAATACGAATATGGAATTGTATTTGGCGGTGTTGGTGCGGGTGTGAGAGTTGGAGATGGAGTTATAGAAGGTAAGGGAGTAATGCTAGGTTTAGGAGTTACTGAAGAAATAGGTGTGCTAATTGGTTGAGGCAAAATTGTTGGCATGGGTGTTGGGATAATATTAGGAGTAGCAGTCGGTGAGGCAACAGGTGCGCTGCTAGGGCGAGGCGTAATTATTGGTGTAGGAGTAACGATTGGGTTAGGAGTTACCGTAGGAATTGTAGGTGGATTAATAATAGCCCCTGAATTGTAAACGCTTAAAATATAATAAGCGGTATTTTCTGCACATTCATTAATACAAGCTTTTGCATTACCTAAAGGCATATTGTCGTTAATAAATTTTGTCATTTCCGGTAACGTTTTATATTTTACAAATAATTTAAATGCAGTATTTAAAGTAACCGCATTTGCACCGTGACAAACCATGCATTGGGCATTGTAAGATGTTCTTCCTTGACTGATTTTTTGCGCAACAGTTGAAGGAGTTGCGCTTGGTGTCGTTGCTGTTGGAGTAGGAGTAGGAGTAGGAGTAGGAGTAGGAGTAGGAGTAGGAGTAGGAGTAGGAGTAG
>JAZKFP010000018.1:14151-42886 GCA_040386355.1 Pseudomonadota bacterium
GAGTAGGAGTAGGAGTAGGAGTAGGAGTAGGAGTAGGAGTAGGAGTAGGAGTAGGTGTTGGAATAGGATTATTTGTAGGTAACGGAGTGTTTGTTGGTCTTGTTGTTGGAGCAGGATTATTTGTAGGTAATGGAGTGCTAATTGGCCTGACCGTAGGAACAGGATTATTTGTAGGTAATGGAGTAATAATTGGTTTTGCTGATGCAGCCGGAATGGATGTAGGTAATGGAGTGTGTATTGGTGCTGGGATAAGTGTTGCAATAGGTGTACGAACTGGATTGGTGCTTGGTTTTGGCGTTGGAAGTGAGGGGGAAGAAGTTACTAATGGTGGAGTATTAATAATATTTGGATTGTTAGCTAATTGTTCATTAGCAGTTTGAGTTGAATCACCGATACATCCACTAAGTATCAAAGTTAATAGTGAAATTGATCCAAATAGTAGAAAATAACTGTTCATTAAATCGCCACTCAAAATTTATAAAAATTAATTTCGGTGAATAAAAGCTATTAGGTACCGAAAATCAATCCTAAATGTTTGAAGGCGTGACAAATGTTGCAAAGATTTAATTAACTGATGCTTTAATGTACAAATTTAAAAGTTATTTTTTAAATAATCGATTGAAATGCAGTTAGACGATCGATGATTGTTGAATTTCCTAATCCTTGATTTGGAAATAATGCTGGAAAATTGGCTTGTTCGCCATGCAAAGCCATATAGTTTAAAACCACCGTTTCAACTAATAAATTGACGTTATTTGCAGCGGGTGAGCTTCCCGTTTCAACGGATGCGTCAGCACGCATATATCCTATTTGTTGATGTTGTGCTTGTTGAGTAGGTGTACCCCCCAATAATACGGCGCGACCGTTTGGATTAAAAACTAAAAAAAATGAAGCAGCAGTAGAAGAATTATCGCCCGTCCATTCGCCTTTACCACGACCATCTACTGAATCATCAATTCGTCCATTGCTTGCAACCGAACCATCGCTAAATACATACACCATTAACGGCGACCCAACTTTTGCTGCGTATTCTAAACACGCTCCAATACAACGACCGGCCCGTAAATCACGCAATTCTCCGGTTGCACGATCACCCGTATGATAATCGTATCCACCCATGGTTATAGTGCCGGCACCTGCGTATCCATTAATTACCATTTTCATAACAGCTGCGGTTTTTTGAAATTCATTATCGTTTTGATATTCGGTGGTAGAAAAAACTCCAGCAGCTCCAACAAGATCTGTGTCTAATTCGGGATTTAACGATGAAGGATTACCAAATCGATCTGCGACATCTGCAGCTTGCAAATATCCACAGCGCACTAATTCTTTAATTACTGCATCTCGAGAAACTTTGGTATTTACTTTATTTATTTTTTTATCGGAAATACGATACACCGCTTCCATAACTGCAACTGCGTCCGATTGATCAAGTAAACCGACTAAATCGCCGACGTCCACTAATCCCGTAACATCTGAAGCTTGATCAACTTTAGTTGGACGCACTTGTGCATCCATCATACTCATTGGCGCCATACTATTACCACCAGAATCATTACTTCGTGAGCCAATTAAAGTAACAATTGAACCGTCTGCACCAGCTTTATAAATTCCATACATCGGATTATGTGGATTATTTCCTGTGTCATTTTCTGAACGCGCAGCAATGACAGCTCCATTAATTCCAGATGCAGTATTTGTTGAAACTTTTTCTAAAATTCCACGTAAAAAAGCGCTGTCACTGTGAAATGCTAAACCTAAATCGGTATTAATAAATTCCGAAGTTCCTAAGGTAGTATTTGCAATTGCAGGAATCATGTCTCCAGGCAAACCTAATTTGCTGTATCCAGCGGTTGATAAAAAATCGAATTGACCGCCAGCACCACCTACTAGAACATTTGAACCTGCGATATTTGCACCACCTGCTAAATCAAAACAAATAAAGGGAATTTTTCCAGCACCTAATGAACTAATTCCACAGCTGGCTTTTAAATTTTCTAAATCAGAAGATAATGCAGCATAAGCGGATCTTGGATTGGCAAATAAACTGAATATACTACCTGTCGTAACGGTTGCGGCACCGAACATAAATCCTTGTGCTAAAAAATCTCTTCGAGTCACAGGCTTTTTATGAAAAGAATGAATTAATGGCGCATCAATTGAAAAGGGTTTATTTTTCGTAATTTTATCAATATGACGACGAATCATAATTCACATCCTGTTTTATTGTAAAATCATGGTTGCACTGCTTAAAACAGCAGCACAACTTGCTTTTGCAATTGTTTTTGTACGATCAGTGGTATTGCAATTTGTACAATTTTTTAGTGTGGTAATTAAATCATTTAATTCTTCTTCAATTTCTACATTGGTTGGCTGCTGTATTTGGTTATCGCCAATAAATTGATCGTATAAATGATTAATCAAATTAGATTGACCCATTGCATCGTATGCTGAATTTGGGCCGACGTTAAAATTTACAGTTGGGAAGATTGTGGAACGCAATAAAGAGTCCTCTATAAGAGAATCACAATATTTAATCGCTAATTGAGTAACAGCCATTTGGTGAGAAGATAAAAATGAATCAATACTTTCAACCGTTGGTAATTGCTGTTCAATAGTTTGATATAACTCTTTAATGGCAGGCGTATTTGAATTGACGCCAGTTAGAACTGACATTGACGCATTGATTTCAGAAAATTGACGCAATCCAATGTCAGACTGTTCAGTTAATACTTCTACAATTTCTGATTCAGGAATTAATCCAGAGTCAACACGCGCGTAATCGAAATCACCAATCCGATCAAAGGTAATAAAGAAATCATCAAGATCAGGCCCAAGTTGTAAGCCAATTATTGTCCCTAAAGTTGAAACCGGAACGCCTTCTTGAATAGCATCATTTGTATTTAGATTAAAATTAATATTGGAGTAGGCTTGACCAATGTCCGCTTCTTGGCCGTTTATTCCAATACGAATACCACGGATATTAATGCTTTCAGCTGTTGCGTCATCATCCAATGACACAATAAAAGGAGCATTAAATAAATAACTGTAGGAATCAAACTGACTGACTTCAAATACTAAAAAACTTTCTGGTAAATCGGTTAAAGCAGAAATACTAAATAATAAATAAAATTTTTCACCTACACCAACTTGATAATTTTGCTGAATTTGCTCAGTAGTTAGCGCGCGATTATGAATCGCAAGCATACGAATTACGCCTTTCCACAATCGATTACCTGAAACTTCATTACCTAAAACTAATGCGTATTGATCAGACCAATCTCCAATACCTGCGCCAATTGCTGCTGTATTTTCTGCAACAAGTTCACCATTAACATAAATACGTTGGCCGTTTTCTGGAGAGAAAGTAGTAACAACATGTTGCAAAGTAGCTTGTAAAATTTCATCCGCATCTTCAGTCGATAATCCAGGTTCACCATTCGCATTACTGGTTGACGTACGTTGTAAAAAATCATAATTGTATTGGGTTTGACCTAAAGCAAAATTTCTTAATGTTGTGCTTCCAGAATAGCTGATTATTCGAGCTGGCCCTTCTTGCGAGACATTTCCGGGAGCAACCCATGCTTCAATAGAATATTCCCCGGTTGAAGTAATTAAATCATGCAATTTTTTACTGGCAGTTGTAGAACCTTGAGCGCGCCCATTATTTATTTGAATTCCCCAACCGCCAACCCAAGTAACATCTCCACTTAACGATAAATGTAATGCTGGTTCAACCCCGCTAGTATCAAAAGCAGTTTGTCCTGACCCTGTTTTAAATTCATATTTTGCAATTAAATCAGTTTCATGACGTCCGCCTTGGCTTGCAACAATTCCTTCGCGCAATGTTAATGCTTTACTTGCAATTAAATCTGCATCGATTTGATTGGTTGGAATGGGATCAACAAAATCATTAACGGCATCTAACATTTCTTGTGCATTTGCTGTGCAATTACTCCAACAATTATGAAATTCTTGAGATAAACGAACAACGATACGAGAATTTTCTGGGGTAGTTAAATCAATTTTACTTTGTATCGCTTGGTAAGCTGTATCAATATTGGCACTTGCAAAATAAGGTGATTGTGGCGTGGTTACCCCTTCTGCATGACAACCTGCACAATATTCTCGTAATACTGGATAAACGGTTGTAGAAAAACTATTGGAATTAGCTGGAAAATTTTTACTAGTGCCAGGTTCACGAATAATAGGCGCAGTTAATGTGATTGAATTTCCTGTAACAGAGGTTGAATCACTAATCCATCCTGTGATCCAAGTTGTCATAATATCGCCACAAGCAGAATCATTGCTTAACCAGCAATTATGCCCACCCGCAACTTTTTCAACAATTGCAGAATTTGCAGGTATATTTCGATTAATATAATTCTGAATTGCAGAATAAGCTTCGTTAACGTTATCAAATCGAGCAAAAGTAGGAGCCTGTCCATTTTCATTATGGCATTGACCGCAACGATTATCTGCTACAACATTATTCCAAAAATTAACTCGAAATTTTTGTACGTCTGCAGTACCGGGCGCGGGACCAGAATAATTACCGGTAGATACTGGATTAGAAGAATTAGGTGAAACTTTTACGTCAACTTCTGAACCACCGCAAGCTGTTAAAAAAAATATTATAAATACAAAAAGAGATTTTATAAGATTCATACGTACCCATAATGAATGAGTTTCAGATTAAATATAATGGTGAAACATGAAAATTTTTTTTCAATCGCAAGACGCCTTGACGCTGCGTAGCCAAAGCTTACGTAAGGAAAGGCAACACAGCGAATGGAAAAAAAGATCATGGTGAACATCTTAAACTTATACATTATGGGTACCTAATCCCCCATGCAATAAACAGCAGATTCAGCAAATACCTGTTTCAGCTTATAGCCTGAGGTTTTAAACGATTGAGTCATTGCAGAAATTTGATCTTTATCGTCATCGGAAAGAGGTTTTCTTAAGCAAACCGATGTAAATACTTTTTCAACTTGGCAACTTGCAAATTGTTCACTTGCCGCTAATTCTTGACCTAAACTTTTTGCACCATTACCAGTGCCTGTAAGACTACTACTCCAGCCTAAATTTTGATTTTGTCCCTTACGCCAATAATTATCCCATTGATCATTAGGCGTCACATAACCGTAAGGAAATGTCGTTGAATTAATATGATATTTTGATTGAACACGTGTGCCTGTAATCGGATTAACTGAATTAGTGTTGTTGTAGATTAATTGTCCATTTATTCCAGTTGGATCAATATCAGAATTGTATTCCCATTCATAATAAGCAAAGGCTTGCGCAAGAGGATCCATGCCACTGTGACAACCGATGCAATTATTCAAAAATAATCTGCTGTCTCCACCCGGTGATCGTGATACATCTTGTCGAATTCGATCTGGAGGCCGAGTTGTATCCGCTAATTGCTCTAAATCTTTGCAAAGATAATTCATCAAAGTAAATCGCAACATGGCGCGATTCGTACCTGCATAAAAAAACGCTTGTGAAGCTGCGCGTGTTGTTAATATTCCTGCAATCGCAGCACTATTTAATCCAGTGACGGATGATTGAGTCGTTGCCTGTAAACCTGTTTTTAAATCAATTCCTTGATCGACTAAAGCAAGATAATGATTATTATTTGAATTCGAATAAGCTGGTAAGCCTAATGCATTATTTCCAACATAAATAATATCAGCTGATAAGACTTGTCGAAAATCTGCATCATCTCGAATAAGACCAATTACGGTAGCGCTGTAATCATTAAGCGGTATGAAAATACTTTGATCTTTGTTAGTCCAAGGTGTAACAAAATTTTTTAAAGTTACATTGTAAAAATTTGAATTTTCAATAGCTATAAATGCTGCATCAAGTTCATCGCCTTGATTAATTTTATTGACCATTTCATTTAATGTTGTAGAGATAGGAGGAACACCTGCAATACGGTCATGAATTCTTTTAGCTTGATCGGCTTCATTAGACCAACTACTGGAAGCCCAAGTTAAAATGGCTATAAATAAAAGAATTCTGTGTTGAATCATACGATCAACAACCTTAATTTATATTGATTAAAAAAGAGATATCAAATTAGTGTAAGTCAAACTTTATCAAATGATGGCTGATGGCTGTGATTCTGCTCACAATAAAAGAAGTTTTTCTTTGCTAGTTTGATTCTGAACAGTGAATGAATTATTTTTTTATATTTAATTTGTACTTTTTAGTTAAATTAGTTTGAAGCTAAATTTTTTTTGTTACATTTAGGCAGAATGGAATATCAATATTTTAAGTCTTCGTCTTATCTTAAATAACGATCATTTTTTAAGGCTGCGTCTGTGAAATTCCGTTATTTAAAAAAAAATTTAATACAGAAATTGCTGTATTTTATTGGATTAATTTTAGCGGATGCTGGCTTAGTAGGCTGTGGAGCAGAAGTTGGAAGTCAAAGTCAAACTACCGATGCCGTAATTGTCGATTATCCGATTGCTTATATAAGAAGAACATTAGACCCCACTGATGAAGAGAATAGAAATTATGATTGGCGAGAACCTTTTGAATTTCAGGGTGGTGCTGGAGTTTACCTACGTGATCGTGCATCACCTACAGCCACTAGCCGCAATATTACAGATGCTGCTTTTCGGGCAGAAGATGGAAGCGTTCCTTCTTACGATGTAAAAGATTTGAGTGTTTCACCCGATGGTGAAAATTTAATTTTTTCCATGCGTGCCTCGGATGATGAAAATACTACGTGGAATATTTGGGAATACAGTATTTCTACTAAGTTATTACGTCGAATAATTCAATCCAATAGCATTGCCGAATTAGGCCATGATATTAATCCTATGTATTTACCGAATGGTGAAATTATTTTTTCGTCAACCCGTCAAGTTGGTGCTGGCGCCATTTTATTAGATGAAGGAAAGCCGCAATATTCTGCTCTCGATGAAAATAGAAATGAACCAGCAAGTGTTTTGCATCGCATGTCTGCCTCTGGAACAGATATTGAACAATTAACGTTTAATCTAAGTCATGACTTAAATCCAACATTAATGTCAGATGGCTGGATTGTGTTTAGTCGTTGGAATCGCATGGGTGCAACTGATGAAGTGAGTTTGTATCGCATGCGACCAGATGGCACAAGTACACACATTTATTATGGTCGTCATAGCCATGAGTCAACTGATTTTACCGATGCATTGCAATTAACTAAACCGCTTGAATTAGAATCTACTGAAATACTTGCAGCATGGCGACCATTTAATTCGACTATAGGAAATTGGTTATTTACTAAAATAAATAGTGAAGAATATATTGATAATACACAACCGCTTGCATCTTTAAATGGATTAACAGGACCTGCTCAAACCGTATTACGATCTTCTGAATTAATAAATGAAATTGCGAGCCGTGGCAGAATATTGTCAGTAAATCCTTTGTATGACGGAACACAAAGATTATTAGTTAATTGGGGCCCGTGTTTATTACAAATTGATTCTGGACCTACTTTACCATGTAGCGAAGAAAATCTTGCAAATCAAAATGCAGTCGAAGTAGCGCCTGCATTTGGCGTTTGGATTTTTGATCCAAGTAATGACACGTTATTACCTATCGTGCTTCCAAACTCCAGTGAAATAATGACGGAAGTAGTAGCAATTAAAGCAAGAAATAACATTACGGAATTAGTAGATAATTCAGACTTGAATGAGGATTTAGCAGAACTTGGTTTAGCAAAAATAAATATTCGCAGCGTCTATGACTTTGCAGGAGAAGACACTGCAAACCCAAGTATTTCTGTAGTTTCTGATCCAGCTCAACGAACCGCTTCTCAACGTGAAGCACGTTTTATTCGAATCGTAAAAGGCGTGCCGTTACCTGATGATGATATTTATGATTTTCGTAATACTGCGTATGGCCGTAGCCAACAACAATTAATGCGAGAAATAATTGGATACGTTCCGATAGAGCCTGACGGATCGGTGCAATTTTTAGCACCAGCTAATGTTCCACTGGCATTTAGTGTAGTGGATGTAAACACGCAACGTGTTGGAGCACGTCATCAAAATTGGATTAGTGTGCGTCCTGGCGAAACATTAGAATGCAAAGGCTGTCATGTCAGTTCAGCAGATGAAAATCCTCATGGTCGACCCGATGCTGAACCTGTTTCTGCAAATCCAGGTGCAAGTACAACAGGTTTAGCATTTCCTAATACGCGTTCTGAATTGTTTGCCAATATTGGCGAGACAATGGCAGAAGTCTATGCGCGAATTAATACTACGCGCACACCGAATGTGAATGTTCAATTTGAAGATGAGTGGACAGATCCAAATTTACGAGCAGTCGATGCAGCCTTTGAATATGCGTATTCTGATTTAACAACAGCTGCACCAACATCAGATGAGTGTATCGACGAATGGACAACTACTTGTCGTATTCGAATTCATTATCCTACCCATATAGCGCCGTTATGGAATGTAGATCGAACAGAGCTTGATCAAGATGGAATAACCGTACTAGCGGATAACACTTGTACCAGCTGTCATTCCACAAAAGATGCAATGGATAATAACCAAGTTCCTGCAGGACAATTAGATTTAACTAATTCGCCATCTTCTGATCAAGCAGATCATTTAATTTCATATCGTGAATTAGCTTTCCCAGATAATGAACAAGAATTAAATGGTACCATTTTAATTGATCGTCTGGTGCCAGTGTTAGACGACGATGGCAATCCTGTTTTTCAAACCAATAATTTGAATGAATTAATTTTAGATGCTTTTGGAAACCCAATTCCATTAACTCAAGTTGTTGCAATAGAGCCACCAATCTCTACGGGAGCTGCGCGACTTAGTCGATTCTTTACTACAGTGAGAATGGGCGGTGGTACGGTTGATCATCGTGGCTTTTTGTCAGACGCAGAACTTCGCTTGATTACCGAATGGAATGATATTGGAGCGCAATATTATAATGATCCGTTTGCTGCTCCTTCGGATTAATGTGCATGATGATATTTTATAAAGGACTATTTATTTTTTTAATTTCAAGCCTGTTTTTTTTAGGACTTGTTGAAAATAAAAAAATTTATGCAAATGAAAAATCAGATACGCCTTTAGTGGTAGATGATTTCATTGAAATGCGTACCGGTCCAGGTAAAGAATTTCCCATTTTTTATGTAGCACGTGAAGGAGAAAATTTAGAACTGCTATTTAAACGTACTGAATGGGTAAAAGTTAAAATTCAACAACGATCCATTGAAGGATGGATATTCGTTGAAGATTTAATGCGTTTAGCTAATGAAAATGAAAAACGTCTAGAGATAAAAAAAATTGACAAAATAGCAGAGAAAGGTATTCGGGAAGCGGGCATTTCAAATGGTGATTTTGAAGGCGCTGGCTCTTTAGGAATATATGCAAATTATTTTTTCACAGATCAATTATCCATTGAAGGATTTGCTTCTCAAACTTTAGGAAAATTTTCTGAAGCACAATTATTAGGTGTTGAAATATTACATCAAAGCATCGACATATTTAGCGCACAAAGCTATTTTTTAATAGGTACTGGAATATTAAAGGTTTCACCTAAAGTGACATTAATTGCAGAAGAAGATCGTTCAGATGAATTTGCGAAAGTGGGTTTTGGTATTCGAATTCCATTGGATAAAAGATTTTACATTCGAGCAGAATATAATTTTTTTGATGTGATGACGAGTCGAGAAAGTAATGAAACCATTGAAGAATGGAAATTAGGGTTAAGTGTCTTTTTTTAAAGAATATTTTAAAGAATGGCTAATGACAAAATAAGTTTAAGAGAAAATAAAATGATCTCTAAAAATTTAAAAAAAATTATTTTAATACCTAATTTTTTTATTTTAAGCTGCTTGTTTTATTCCATACAAATTTTTGCAGATGATGCTGAGAATACAGATATCGATATTACCGATGAAGCACGTAATAAATCGGCACCCTTAGAAGTAATAGATATTCCGAGTTCAAATGTTATGGTTGGTGCGTATTTTGGAATGTTAAGTATTGAAGACTTTGGCGTGCAATCAGTATTAGGTGCACGCGCAGGATATTTAATCAATGAAAATTTATTTATCGAAGCCGATGTTTTAGATTCAAAATTTAATCAAACCAGTTTTGAAAGTTTAACCAATACAAACTTAATTGCAGACGAAGATCGAATCTATCAAGCCTATGGAATTGGATTAGGATGGAATATCTTGATTGGTGAAGCCTTTTGGCAAAAGCGAAAATCAATACCGTCGGCTTTACACACAAAAATTAGTGTAGGAAATACCAAGTTTGCAGGCGATTCTAACTTTACATTAAACTTTGCCGCGGGGTATCAAATTTTTCTAAGTGACCATATTGGTTTACGATTTGAAACTCAAGATCATATTTTTTCTACAGATTTATTAGGGGTTGATAAAACAACCCACAACTTTCAATTTGATTTTGGATTAAATTGGTTTATTTAGGAGTAAACAGTATGCATCGAGTAAAAAAAATCTTAGTTAGTGGAATGTTATTATTAGCTGCTTGTAGCGTTCAAGCTGCATCCACTGAAATTCCAGCAAAAGATTTTTATTTAAAATCCATTACCGGAGAAAACCTTCGATTGGAAGAATTTAAAGGTCAAGTGGTGTTATTAAATTTCTGGGCTTCTTGGTGTGGGCCATGTCGACAAGAAATGCCTTTTTTAGAAAAAATTCATACTAAATATAAAGATCTTGGATTTAGTGTGATAGGTATAAATATTGATGAAAAAACGGCAGATGCCGCCGGTTTTTTGAAAAAGCAACCGGTAAGTTTTCCTATTTTGTTAGACGCGAATAAAAAAGTGAGTGAAGACTATAATATTTTGGCCATGCCAACGACCTACATTATTGATCAAGACGGAATAATTCGTTTTGTGCATCATGGATATAAGCCAGGTTGGGAAGCGACTTACGAAGAGCAAATAAAACAACTGCTGCAAAGATAATTTAATTAAATAAGTGCTGTTAATCAAGAGTATTATTGTTTATGCGTTTATTTTTATTGATTTTTATAACAATTTTTCAAATTGGTTGCAATGCTCAGCCATGGGTTAAGCCTTACGAGCGAGACAAATTAGCAGACCCATTAATGTCTACAGCTCCTAATCCAATTGATAGCGGTTATTTGAGTCATGTGTATCAGTCGCGGGAAGCGTCGAGAGGGGCGGAAGGGACATCAGGAGGAGGATGTGGCTGCAACTAGGGGGCCTTCCGTAAAATGGTTTTCCAGGGTGTTGCTTGCTTATTCGCCTGCTCACATACTTTTAAGTAGGCGCGGGCTTCTTACGCAAGCGCCTACGAGAAAAGTATTTTATATTCGGCATATAAAGCCTGTTAATTTAACATTAAAAAATAAAAAATTTATTTTTTTGGTGGGGTGGCTTTTAAGTGGATTATTGCATGCAGCGGTTTTGCCTGAGCAACGAATGGATGTGTTGTATCACAGTTATGACGGCGGCGGGATGGAGATTAATGGGCCTGCCGTTTTAGTTCGTAAAAATCTTAAAGAAAAATATACGATTTCTGGACATCATTATATCGATAAAGTGAACGGTGCATCGGTTGATGTAATGTCGTATGCCAGTCCCTACGTTGAAGAGCGTCAAGAAAGCAGTGTGAATCTGGGTTTTCTAAAAGATAAATCTTTATTTTCTGTAGGTTATTTAACGAGCGCCGAATCTGATTACGATGCTAATTCAGTTTTTTTTGATGTGAGCCAAGATTTTTTTGGTGATTTAAGTACAATCAGTTTAGGTTTTTCCAGAGGGTGGGATGAAGTTGGAAATTCTTCAGATGAAAATTTTTCTAAAGAAGTAGGGCGAAGAAATTATCGAATTGGTTTTAGCCAAATACTTACACCAAAAACTATTTTAAATTTAGGTTTTGAAAATGTGAATGATGAAGGATTTTTAAATAATCCTTATCGGCAAGTTCGATATTTTTCCAATACTAATTTTTATGAATACCAACCTGAAATTTATCCAGAAACGCGAACTAGTCAAGCGTATCGGTTGGGCGTAATACACTATTTAAATTATGGAGCTTCTCTGCAAGGTTCGTATCGACTTTTTAACGATACATGGGGTATTAAAGCACATACCTATGAAATGCAATATCAACAAAGAGTAGGTTGGTGGACATACAGTGGTAAATTACGGTTTTATCAACAAAATAATGCTAATTTTTTTAGCGATTTATTTCCTTATGAAGATTTTAGTGATTATTTAGCTCGTGATAAAGAATTAAGTACTTTTCAAAGTCAGGTTGTTGGAGTAGGTGTAAGTTATCGATTTAAAGACTTTAAACCACGTGGAAGTGATCATATGTCCATTAACTTTTTTATTGACCATTTACAATTTGATTATGATGATTTTCGTGATGCTACCGTAACCGAAGATGGCTCACGCATTGATGCTGAAGACCAACCCTACTATCAATTTTCTGCAAACGTTGCTCGATTTTTTATTAGCTTATGGTACTAACTATTAGATGTTTACCATTAAGATTAAAAATAAAACAGCATCTTGTTCTGTTCCTATTTGTATTAAATTTTTTCTTCATAGGAAGCGTTCACGCACAATGGTATTCTGAAACAAGACCTATTATGGGAACAGAAATATCGGTCTCGATATTTAAAGAAAGCACTTCTGTAAACCAAAATCAGATTGAAAAAAAATTAAAGAAAGCTGCAAATATAGTATTTGAAGAAATAAATCGACTCAATGAGTCTTTAAGCCCATATATAAAAAGTAGCGATCTGACAAAAATCAATGAGTTTGCCACTCAAAGCCCTATTAAAATCAATAATGAAATAAAATTTATTATTGAAAAATCACTTAATTATTCGGAAATATCTCAAGGTGCTTTTGATATAACCTATGCCAGCGTTGGTTATTTGTATCATTATCGAGAAAAAGTTCATCCATCCCAAAATCAAATAGATTCACATTTGTCAGGCATCAATTTTCAAAATATTCAATTGAAAAATAATACTATTTATTTTGAAAATAAAAATACCAAAATTGACTTAGGCGGAATTGCCAAAGGCTATGCAGTTGATCAAGGAATTAAATTATTAAAAAAACAAAATATTAAGATTGCACATGTCATGGCAGGTGGTGATAGTTATTATTTAGGATCTCATATTGATAGACCTTGGATAGTAGGAATTAAACATCCACGAGATGCATATAAAATAGCGTTAAAAATACCAGTTGAAGATATTGCAGTTTCAACCTCAGGGGATTATGAACGATACTTTGTAAAAGACGGTAAAAGATATCACCATATTATTCAGCCAAAAACAGGAAAGCCCAGTACGTCAGGAGTCGTGAGCGTCACTGTATTAGGTCCATCTTCCATTGATGCAGATGCTTTGTCCACTACGCTTTTTGTACTTGGAGTAAAAGAAGGTCTAAATCTGATTAAAACCCTACCAAATTATGACGCAATTTTTATTGATGATAACGGGAAGATTCACTACAGCACTGGATTAATTTCTCCAGAATGATGTTAGTGATAAGGGAATAACTATGACTATTACTAAAAAACAACTTGTAAGTACTTTTAATATTTATCTAATGCTATGTTTTGGATTGTTTTCATTTTCTATACAAGCATCCGAACCAAATTCAGTTTCATCAAAACCTGCCTCAGAAAATGTATGGAATCAATTAGAAGATAACAAAAAATCATTAATCGATTTAAACCGGCAATTACTTAATATTGAACAAGAATTGTTATTTCCTGCAAGCACACAAATAAAGGTTTTTGTTTCCCTCAATACAGGAGAATTTTTTACTTTAGATAGCGTTGAAATTGAATTAGACAAAAAACTTGTTTCATCACACCTTTATACTGTTCGTGAGCGAAATGCATTAATAGAAGGTGCGGCTCATGACATATTTATTGGAAATGTAAAGTCAGGTAACCATCGTGTGATAGCTACGATCATTGGTTTGGATGAAAATAAAAGAAATGTAAAAAGAGCAGTGGCAATTGATTTTACTAAAGAATCTAAGCCGATCATAATAAATCTTAATATCAAAGATAACCAACAATCAAAAAATACTGATTTTTTACTTGAAAAAATAGATCCATTATTATGAAATTTTTTTATAAATTTAAAAAAATACAGAAATCTAAAATGGGTTTATTAAAATTTTTTATATCTTTTATATGTTGTTTTTCAACTTCCAATATTTACGCGCTTCAAAAACAATTAACTAATAAAGATGAATTTATCTATTCACCTCTGTATGCAGATCTTATAGTAAAAAATGCTATCTATTATGCCGATAATGAAGTGCCATTGCATGCAGTGTCATTGTCACTTTCAACTTTAAATCGTATGCCAAAAATATACTATCAACGCTCATTAATGGTTGTTATTGACCAGTTATTAAAAATGAAAATGTATAATACTGCATATTATTATTTTGAAAAGCTGCACAAAGAGAAACAAAGTTTAATTACTGAAGAATTACGACTTTTTTTCGCAAAGTATGCATATTTTCAAAATGATTTTAAGCGTGCTAAATCTTTTCTTACAGCTATCGATTTTAAAAAACTTGCACAGAATGATCAAAATTTTGGATATTATTTATTAATTCAAACCAATCTTAGCTTGAACGAAATTGCTGATGCTTCTGAGACTTTTGATAAGACAAATGATAAAAGTAATTACTATGCACTTTCTCTGTTTAATCTTTCACTAAAAAATTTTCAAGATTCATCTGAAAATTTTTCAAATCACTATGCTGAGAAATTATTTTCAATCAATGATACAAAAGATTTGAGAGTAGGCTATTTGCAAGAACGGTTATTAATTGCACAATCAATTCTTTACTTAGATAAAGCTATACCTTTTGCAAAAGAAAAAATGTGGAATATCCGTCAAGAGAGTCAAGTTTCTGAAATTGGTAAACTTCAACTCGCTCGAATATTGATTAAAGATAAAGATTATGCAAATGCTCAAAGCCTTCTAAAGGCAATATCACAAAAACCTAATAATATTTTAATCTACTATCAATCCCAACTGTTGTTGGCTCAGGTTAATGAAAAATTAATTTTTAACCCTCATGCCGTGATTATATTAGATCATTTAAAGAAAAAACTAAGTCTAGATATAAAAAATTTAGCATCTTTTGACGGTCAAAAACTAATATCAGAAATAAAAAATCCATGTGAAATTGAATCAAATATTAAACAGATAACTTCTAAAATGACAGGTTATCAACAAGATAAAATTGAAAATATAATAAAAATTAATTGTGAACTTTCAAGAATGGTTTTGTTTGATCAGAATGTTAGAAATAGATTTGAGTTGATAGAAGTTGCAGCAATTGAAAGAAAAGTTATGAAAGATCGATTTCTAAGTGATTTTTCGTTAGATTCGTACAATGCAAAGTTTAAAAATATTGACAATAATGCAAGATTTTTAATTTTAAATGGTAAGGACTTTGACATAGTTGATGTTTTATCAGGTAGTGATCTTAAAAATTTAGAAAAAATCAATCGTAATAAAAATGTACTGAAGCATTTAACTCAAAATAAAAAACTTACTCTTGAAAAATCTACAATGAATTACGAAAAATTAGAATTAGCATCTGGAAATATTCTCTGGAACGCATATCAAAATTATCCTTCCAAAAAATGGTTATTTCGAAAAAATATAAACCAGATGCAAATTGATTTAAAGAAAACTAATCAGTTAATGAAACAGATCAAAATATTTTCTCTAGATGCAAATCAACTATTGCAGGCAAATTCATTGATGGGAATTAATAGTCAGATTGCACATTTTAATGATATAGGCAATCAAACATTAAAAATTAATAATTATTTGAAGCATGAATTACAGCGAATAATTCAAAATGAAATTTTAACGTTGAAAAAAATTCAAGCTTTAGCTGACTATGAAATGACAAGAATTATTGATTTAGAGTCTCAATAAATAATGATAAATACAAATGAATATATATGCCCATAGCGAATGAAAATTAGGTGTTCATCATGATCTTTTTTTCCACTTGCTGTGTTGCTTGCTCGAACGCGTCACAGCGTTTTTGCTGCGTAAAGCTTTGGCTACGCCGTGTCAAAGCGCCGTGTAATCGAAAAAAAATATTCATGCTTCAGCGCTATGCTTTACCTAATTTCAATTCGCTACGGTTATATATTAAAATTTGTTTTAATCTTACTTTAATTGCCTGTATTTTAAACACGGGTTGTAATGTGCTGCCTGCTTCAGATTCTTCTAGAAAATTATCAGATTTGAAAAATAACCCTAAAGAAAACTTTGATTCTTCCATTTCTAAGAATGATAACACTCAAGTTGAATACGAAAAAATTTTAGCAACTCATTCTAAAAGTTTAGATATTTTATATTACGAAGAATCGTTAAAACGTGCGGCTCAATTGGCGTTAGTGGATTATGAAGAAGCTTTATTGAATTCTGAATATAATACTGTTAATACAAAGTCAATTAAAATGTTTGAATCATGGTTAGCCTCTAATGCAATGCATAACGATGCCGCAGCTGTCACCTATCTTTTGGCAAAAAATTATTCTTTAGATGGTGAGATTGAAAAATCTGAAGTTGTTTTAAGAAGATTAATTAATAATTATCCTAATGCTCCTATGGTGGGTGAAAGTCATTTTCGCTTAGCAGAATCTGCTTATATCCGTAGAGAATATGATCAAGCAGCTTTTTATTATCAAAAGGCAATTAAACTTGATAATAGTAGTGCCATAACGCGCTGGTCTTTCTACATGTTGGGTTGGACTGAATATAAGCGTGGTTTAATTGATCAATCGATTACCGCATTTGCAAAATATGTTGAATTACAATTACAAGATCAGACGGTGCATGAGCTTTCTAAATCCGATCAAGAAACGGTAAATGATGTAATTAGAGCGTTAGCTTTACAAATTGCTAATTCTTCACGCTCAGACATATTAATAAACTATTACCAATCTAATTCTTCTAAGCATGCATACCATGTTTTTGCTAGTATTTCTGATTATTTAGAATCTGTAGACCGTTGGTATGAAGGTATAACAGTTCTTCGAAGTTATTTTATAGCGTTCCCAGAGGAAAAAAATGCAATATTAGCACGCAGAGAGGTCATCGATCTTTTCGAAAAAAATGGACAAATACAAGTTGCAAATAAAGAAAAGAAAGATTTTATTGATGTGTTTTCTAACATAAGTCAAGCTCCACAAGTTAATAAAAGTTTAATTGAAATTATAAGAAGTCAGTATCTTTTAGATTTAGCAGGCTTCAATGAAACTATTATTAGCAAGGAAGTTAATAATTTTTCTGATTCAATCTATTACTATAAAATATTTGTAAATGATTATCCTAAACATCAGCATTATCATTCAGCTTTATACAATCTTTCATTATTATATTTTAAATTAAATAAATTTGATGATGCATTGTCTGGGTTTGAATTTTTGAGAGAAAAAAAGAACTTTATTAAGCAAGAGGATTGCGCCATTCTTAGCATTCAAGCGCGTCGATCAAAATATGAGGCTATGAAAAATGCTAGTAATGATTCTGAAACCATTCTTGTTAATTTCAGAAATAAATTATTGAATGATTATAGTTTTTATATCTACCACTTTGCTACAGGTAATAATATTCAAGAAGTGATTAACGCTGCCACAATGCTTGCTATTAATCATCACGAACAAGACTATCTTTTAAATCTTATTCAAAAAATAGATACTTTAAAATTAAGCTCTGAATCAAAAATCGCTATTCATGAGCAAGCAGCAGATTATTTCTACAAACAAAGTATTTGGAGTAGATCAATTGAGCTCTATGAAAATCTAATTGAACGGTATAGTTCATTTAAGGGTGTGAATCGTTGGATCTCTCAAGCTGCTAATGCACATTTTGAATTGGCTATGGAGTTAAAAAATAATAAACAATGGGATAATTCACTGAAACATCTTACTATTATTTCTCAAAAATATCCATCTTTTATACTCTCTTCAACCGTATTATACCAAACAGCACTGATTTATCGTGAGACGCTAATGTACGCTCAATCCAATCATTATTTACATAAAATAAAAGATCAATCTGTTCCTGGGGTAAGCAAAGCGGATCTGTATTTATTGCTAGCCGACAACGCAGTGAAGGTAGGTGATAATGATGCTTCTGCAAACTTATATAAGCAATACAGTACACAAGTTGATTCACAAGAAAACAAAATCGCAGCATTACAAAAATCTGCTGAGCTTTATAAGTCGTCTAACAACCAGCAAGAAACGATTGGTGTTTTAGAAGAATTATTAGTGCTTAAAAAGTCTGATATGCAAGAATCCATTACTTTACACAATGAGCTTATCAATTTTTATATCAAGCAGAAGCAAATTAATAAAATTAATTTTCATAGTAAATTCATTGTCGATTTATCTCTAAGTTTACAGCAGCCCACTACAATCGAAATAAATACGATTCGTGCTAAATATGTATTAAAAAAAGCTAAAAATAATTTTGAAAAATTTAATGCATTGAAAATTACTGCACCTATTGAACAAAGCTTTAACGCAAAGTATTTAATAATTACAAACACGATAGATCTGTTGGATCATGTCAAGGCTCTTAATGTTTCCCGATATCAATACGAATCAGAATTTTTATTAGGCGATTTATTTTATCGTTTTGCACAAGATCTTTTGCATTCTGAAGTTCCGCCTAATCTTACTGAAGATGAAGCGTTAGAGTATCAAGCATTACTTGAAGAACAAGCTTATCCATTTGAAGAAAAAGCAATTGAACTATTTAAACTTAATTTTTCTCAATTAAAAAATAGAGATGAAGATAAATGGATTATTTTAAATCGTCAACGTTTGGAAACGTTGTTACCAGCATTATTTTTGAAATCTGAAAAAATACTGCCTAAATACGTAGATTGAGATTGAGATGATTAATTGTAGATTAACCCTTGTAACTTGTTTTTGCATTGTGATGAGTTCTTGCGCTTATGCGCCTAAGGGTATCTCGTTAAAGGGTAATGCAACTGCTAAATTAACTTTGATGGAACAAGCGATTGAATTATTGGATCAGGGCAAACTTGAAGAATCTCAAGTAATTTTTGAAGATCTGGCAAATAAAAAATCAACCAAGTTTGCTGCTTTAATGAATTTAGGAATTATTGCAACACAACAAAAAAACTTTATATCTGCTGAGAATTATTTTACCCAAGCGTATAAAATTAAACCTAACTCGGCAGTGGTTTTAAATAACCTTGGTATAGTGAATCGACACTTGAAGCACCACCAAAAATCAGAAGATTTTTATCTTCAAGCGATTCAACAGGATGCATCTAACGCAGATTACTGGTTTAACCTTGGTATTTTATACGAGCTCTATCTTGGTAATAATTTAAAGGCATTAGAATCTTATAATAAATATCAAAGTTTTTTGTCAAAGCCTGATCCAAAAGTAAATGGCTGGGTTAAGCGATTAGAGAATGAATTATAATAAGACTGCTAAAAATAGTGAGATTAACTATGCGTATTTTAATTGGATTTGTTTTATCAGCCACATCTTTATCTTGGTCCTATGCAGAAATAGAGCCATCTAAAGAAATTAATATTGAAACCAAAGTTTCAGGTCAAGCTGAACAACCCAGTGTGTTATTTATTACACCTTGGAAAAATATTGAGTCTTTTACTCCTCAAGCATACGACGCTTCATTATTGAAAGAAATTGAAAATGAGTACTTACGCATTCTGGATATTGAGGATTTCAATGCAATTCATCCAGGAAAGAAATCAATTGAATAACTAATCGTTACCGCATCTCCTGACATGACTCCAAAGTTCATTCCCTTAATTTTTGCAATCAATTTATTTTGTAGATCTTTATCGGGTAAATCGCTCGAACTAATAATACATTTAGAGACCTGGCCAGAAGACTCTATCGTTACTTTAAATACTACTTTTCCCTGTAAACTTGCATCTTGACGTAAAGCGCGATTATACATGGTAAAAAAAGCTGTTTTACTCTTTTCAAAATTTATTCGAACCGATTCTTCAGAACGATTACTAACCGTTTTTTTTAATGCTGAGCTTCTCTTTGTCTGATTTGTCGCTATGTTTTGTATTGGTTTGGATAGCGCAATCTCTTTGCCTTCATGCCCAATGGTATCATTAACGACTTCAGAGCTGTAATTAGCATTAACTATTGCACTTGAGTTGTGAGTAAGGGTTTGTGGAATTAAATTATTATTTGCTTGTTGAAGATTATTTGTTATTGCAGCAATTGTTTGCGTTGGTTGTGAGTTTATTGGTCTTGATTTTAATGCATTCAATTGATTTTTAATATTTTGTAAGCCAAGAGTTGCTGCTTGTGCAGACTGCGACTTTTTTTCTACAGTTTGAATTTTTTCAGAGGTGGTTTTTGTTATTTTTCTAGAAGTTACCTGAGTAGGAACAGATTCAATAGTTTCTAGTTTTTTTTCAAAAACCTTTTCAATATTTGGCTGAATATTAGGTGGAAAAGTAGGTTGGGGGGTAGGAATGACTTTAGGCGAAGCAGGCGGTAAAATAAATTTGACTTGAACTGCAGTAGGACTAAGGGGTGAGGCTTTCGGTATTTCTTGATTCGGAAAAAATGTAACGCTTAAAAAAAATATTCCATAAAGTATCAAAGCATTTCGAATACCCTTAATAAATTTTTTTTCTTGCTCTGCGGTGAGAGTGAGCCAGTAGTTATTTTTAAAAACTGCTTCCATGTTATACCTGTAACGAATGAGAATTAGGTAAAATGAAATGGTGAAGCATTAGATTTTTTTCAATCGCAAGACGCCTTGACGCTCGTAGCCAAAGCTTTACGCAGCGAGAACGCTGTGACGCGTTCGAGCAGGCAAGAAATCGAGTTAAAAAAAGATCATGATGCACACCTACTCTTTTTTAAAATAAAAGGTTATTGGTTACGGGTATATACCTTTTAAACTGATTTATCCTGGACACCCAACATGATTTTTCGATATGGTGTTGCAGCGCAGGTTTGAAATATTTTTTTCAATAAGGAGTAATGAATCGAAGTATCACTGTAAATAATTATTGGTAAAGGGGCTTGATCAGTAGAGGTAAAAACTGTTGGTTTTAAAGACTTTAAATGATTGATAATCGGTTGAATGGTATAATTGGAATCATTTTTCAACTGTTGAATTGACATGATTTTTTTATCGGCAATGTACACATCATCTGTAGTTAACGTTATCGATAAATTTTCTTCTAACTTTGTTTCTGTTTCAGATTTTGCTAAATTAACTTGTTCAATATCAAGCTTTAATTGCATCTCTCCGCTATTTACCATCAAGAAAAAAACTAAGATAGTAAAAATATCCATCAATGCTACTAAGTTAAGGGTTGCTTGAGTTCTTTTACGAGTGCTGCGGCTGGTTTTCATAATCCTACCTTAGATAAGATAGGAGCATCACCGAAGATAAGATTATTAAAAAAAATATTTTGATTTGAATCAATTAATTTTGGATTTTTAATCGCATCCACCACATAAATAATTTTTTGATGGGTCACATTTGGTTCAATTAAGACTTGACTTGATTCAACAATAATATTTTCATTCGTTAAGGTATGTTTAACTTTTAATAAATAGTCAGTTAATTCTTGCGTGAAATCATTTTCACTACTGTTGATTGTGGTAAGTAATTTATCCTGTGGTAACCGAATTTCAACTGTTGTATCTCTCACAATAATTGATAATGGCTCTTTTTTAATTTCTTCTCGACTTGTTGAAATTACTTGATTTAATTCTGGTATGGTTAATTCAATGCCTTTAAGGTGCACAAATGTCATGTTTAATAAAAGAATCGGCACTAGAGCGATCATTAAATTCATGAAAGGCGTAATATTAATATCAGCTTCTTCATGATTTCTTTGACGATTCTTTCTGCGAATAGACATAAAAAACTACTTCATTGCAAAATTAATTTTTAGTTTCTGTGAGTAAATTTAAAATCTTTAAACCCAAAATATCTAAGCTATCTAGAATGCTTGAACTTTTGCTTTGAATAATAGAGTGAATTAATAACAATGGAATTGCGACAATTAAACCAAATGCAGTAGTGTTCATGGCGATTGAAATACTTTCTGATAATAAACTGGCTTTTTCACTGCTGCTCGCTAGAGCAACTGCATTAAACGCTGCAATAAGACCGATTACTGTACCCAATAATCCAGTTAATGTTGCAATATTAGCTAAAGTTGCAAGGTACGGTGTTCTTTTTTCTAATAATGGTGTTGCTTCCATAATTTGTTCTTCAATCACGGATTCCAATCCTTGGTAATCAGAGCTGTGTTGTAAACGTTTTAATGCCGCAGCAGTTAATGATGCGCTTGGTGATTTAATTTTTTTAGTTGCGTCGAAAAGTTTTTGATAGTCTTTGGTCATTAATAACGGCAAAATTATTTTTAATGAACGATGATTGTTAGCGTGCATTCGACTGAGAAATACAAAGCGTTCAATAGCGATAGCAATCCCAAAAAACAATGTTAATGCGATGGGGTACATAAAAAAGCCACCATCTTTTAAAAAGCGAATAATAAAAGAAAAGCTGTCCATGATTACTGCTCACGTAGAATCGTTATGGATAAATTGGATTTATATAAAGAATAGACGATTCTTCTTGTGGCAAATGATTAATTCACTCGGGAAGTGCTTGCGGCATAGTACTATCGCTATCATCAAAAATTGGCAAACGTCTCGATGAATTTAATTCATTTTCGGTTTGGTTATGTGGAATAGTGGATGCTTTTGGTAATTCATTAGCTGGCTTCGTTTCACTAGGTGACACATGGCTAGGTAATGTTTGGCCAGATAATGGCTTTGTTGGTAATCCTGGAACGTAAATGCTTGGACCGATTTGAAGTGGAGTAGATTGCTGTGGTATTCCTTGATTGGGCAAATTCTCAATCATACTATTGTTGTCAGGAGTATTCTGCCATGCATTATTTAGTTCATTAGGAAGTAATATCAAAGTATTTAAAACGCGGTATGAAGGGTTGGCTTCAGGTTTTAAGATAAAACCAAATGTTGTATCACCTGATATTTTAAATATTCCAGAATTAGATGTCGGAATGATTAAGCTGGTGAATTGAATCGTTTCATCTCGGTCTTTCCACGCAATTTTTAAATCACGCGCAAATATTTTTTTTGAAAATCCAACGATATAACCCGCTTGTAATTCACCACCGCTTTGACTTCCTAAAAAAATTTCTGGTGGATTCAAATCATTTTGTATTAATAAACTGTTTCGTGGTCGATAAATCCAATAATGCTCAGAAATTTCGGTTTCAGATAAATCTTTAAATAAAATGGTTTGTTTGCGTTTTGCTTCAGTGCTTGGTAAAACACCGCTTAAACTTTGCCTTAAAGAATTGTTTTGAAGGGTTGATTGGCAGCCTTGAAGAAATCCAATTCCAACAACCATTACAATTAAAAAGAATTGATACAACATCTAGATTTGCTCCACAACTTTAAAATGATCTAAACCCTTAGCAAATGAAAATTAAGGTGCTTCGCCCGCCGCTACTGAAGGCAGCGGCCGGACAAAACGAAGAGGTAAAGCCCGATTTTAATTGACCAAAAGGCGCCTGCGCTGCGTAATAAAGCTTTACGCAGTAAGAACGCTGTGACACGTTCAAGCAGACATCACAATGGACGATTAAAAAGATCAGGCCGAACACTTAATTTTTATACGCTACAGGTATAATGATCAAAAATTTAAAAGTCACTAGTATAGCTTCTTCAATCCCTATAAGTGATCCGTTAAAGTTTTTTTAATTAAAAAGGAGCGTCTGTATGTCAAATAATTTTATTACACCCGATTTATTTGATTCATTTGAAGATCAGGTTGAAGTATTAGAACCTTTATTTAAAAACTACGGAGGAGTTAGCGCATTTGGCGGACCAGTAGTAACCGTGAAATGTCATGAAGATAATTCGTTAGTAAAAGAGCAAGTTGGTATTCCTGGTAAAGGACATGTGCTAGTTGTCGATGGTGGTGGTTCGAAACGTTGTGCATTACTCGGCGATAATTTAGCACAAGCGGCAGTGGATAATGGGTGGGCGGGAATTATTGTGTTTGGTTGTATTAGAGATGTGGATGATATTTCTCGAATGCAAATTGGCGTGCAAGCACTAGCTTCACATCCTGCAAAAAGTAAAAAGCAAGGTCGTGGCGATTTAAATATTGCGGTGCATTTCGCAGGCGTTGTGATAAAGCCAGGCCATTTTATTTATGCGGATAACAATGGAGTTTTACTCTCAAATAAACCATTATTGAGTTAATGCAGCAGGATTATAAAATTTAGCGGAATAATAAAGAGTTTTTTGAGAGTACTTTTAAAATCAAGAAAGGTAGGCGTCACGCCTACCTTTCATACCCATATTTTTAATAATAATTTATAGAGAATAATCTTCAACGACAGGTTTTTTAGGGGCGCTTGGAACTTGAGAAGTGTTCGCTGGTGAAGCATCTGATGGTGAAGTGATTGCTCCTGGAACGGTTGCTGGTATCGACTGAATTTTACGCCAATGCAATACGGCTTGTTGGTCATATCGATTAGATAAAACTCTATCGCCTTGTGCATGATATATTTTGCTTAACGCCTCATACCCACGCGCAACTAACGTATAACCATCACGTAACTGGTCTGGCGTAGCATTTGCTTGTTCGAGTTGAGCTAATAAACTTAATGCAGTTTGACCCTGACCTTCTGCCTCTTCAAGATATAAATCCTGCGCCTGCTGCGATAGATCTTTAAAAATAACATCTGCATTTTGTGTTTGGGTATTTTCTCCGACTACTGCTGGGTTTGACCAGGTTGGTTCAACCGGTTGCGATGTAGAAGTTGATTCTGAAGGTGTTTGTTGTGGGGTAGTGCGTTGCGTATTTGAAACGAGTGCGCCGGAATTTTGTGCAGTATTTGCAGTTGAATTTACACCAGCAGAATTTGTGGTTTCAGTAGAACTTGCTGCTGCAGAACTTGTTGGAACAGCATCTTGAACGGTCGAACGTTCCGATACAGGAGTGATCATTTGTTCATTGTTTGTTTGCAACCGCGTAGGAATATTATTGGAAACCGTATTTTCTACAGGAGCATTTTTATTAACATCTGGGTTATTAACACCTGTATTATTTGCATCAGTTGTATTAGAAGTTAACTCTTTATTAGCTACAGATGCAGAACTAGAAGCATTTGCTTCAGCAGCGCTGGGCTGTACAGGAGTTAATAATGGATCTTCGGATGCATTCTCTTCTCTTGAATCTGCAGTAACTATCTTGGATGTAGAGGTGTCACTTAAAGTATTATTGTTAATTGCTGTAGTATTTTGTGCTGCTGTTTTTTCATCTGTATTTGTAGCAGGCTTTGTTAAAGCAGGGGAAATATTAGCAACATTTTCATTGGTACTATTTTCATTAGTATTTATTTCGCTTGGCATTACTAAATCTGGATTGATTTTGGTATAGCTCATCATAAGCCACACTAAACCAGCGACTGGAACTAAACCTACAACGGCCCAAATCATTTTTCTTGGAATTGAAGAGTTTTTTGGCAGCAAATCAATTTCTTCGCGTCGTGCAGAAATGCGTGGCGGAGCAATTCTAGGTGATTGACCCGATGAAGAATTAAATTCTCCACGTTGTGCCATGGCACTAAGTCGCTGGCGCGCTTGCTCAGCCGGTGCAGGGACTTCATTTTCAACTTCTACAGCCATAATACTTTCCTGACTTATGCTACTTTCGATTGACGAATTTTTTAAAGTTTTAGTGTGGTGATCTTTAATGACTGGTGCAGCAGTTTGAGAAACTACCTTAGTAGTAGTTGAAGCCGAACGAGTTCGTTTAGTTGTTGTTTTAGGAGTAGATGATGAATGCGCAGTAATAGGTTGTGGAGACCGAGTACTCGTTGGCTTTGCTTTACTTGAAGTTGCTGCCTTTGTACGCGTTGATTTTTTTTCCGTAGAAGATTTTGCTTGCGGACCGAAAGCCGTGATGACAAAACCATTGTCACTTTCTGCAGTACGCGCCGCATCTTGCAATCGATTTAATGCAAGGTAAGCCGTTCGAATGCTTTCAACTTCCATCTTCAAACGCAGATAAGTATTTTCATCGAGTCCGAAGTTCGTATGCAATTGATCTAAAATAGCAGGCGCTTTCTTACTTTCTTCAGGATGATTACGTAAGTGATCCAAAAGGGCTTGAGCAAACTCATCCGCTTCAAACACATCCGCAACAAAAGCGTTATAAGGATATTCAATGTCCTGCATAGTCTTAACTCCAAATCAAATCGCGCACTTGATTATATCCATCGAAAAATGCTTATCCTGCAAAATGTTTGTCTCAAACATGTTGTGTCTTCACGTATCACCTGCTTTTGATCTCTTGTAAAAACAAAAAACAGCGTGTTGGTAAGATCCATGTTGACAGTGTGCAATGTCGTTAATAAGACATTGTACTGGAACAGTATTTTTAGTTGATATTACAAATTTAATGTTTTAAATCGGCAAGCTGTTTATTCCGTGTCACAATCGCGCTTTTCTAAACGCCACAATTACTGATTGAAAAGCAAATATTCATTTCAAATAAGGGTCATCTTTTATTTCAATTCAATAACTGTGGCAAGAGTACGCCAAACACGAGCAGAGTTGAAGAACCGAAAGTCAATTCATAAAAAATATGATGGAGCTTAACTGAAAAATATGACATTTCTAAAGGATCCAATTTTAGTTTTCGATATTGAGACTATTCCTGATGTCGTAGCTGGCCGGATTATTCAAGCCTGGCCTCAAGAAATGGCAGACAAAGATGTCATCAGTGCATTAGAAGTTCAACGCCTTCAAACCTCAGGCACGACTTTTTTGCAGCATCATTTGCATCAAATTGTCGCGATTTCAGTGTTGTTATGCACGCCAGACGAGATCCGTGTTTGGTCATTAGGCGAGACCAACAGCGCAGAATCCGATATCATTCAGCGTTTCTTTAAAGGCATTGAACGTTTTTCTCCAACGCTTGTATCCTGGAATGGATCTGGTTTCGATTTGCCAGTGTTGCACTACCGCGCCATGCGCCATGCGATTGCAGCACCTGCGTATTGGGATATGGGTGAGAATTTAGCGTCTAGTAAATGGAATAATTACTTAAATCGGTATCATTTTCGTCATCTGGATTTAATGGATTTATTGGCATCCTATCAGGCGCGAGCGTATGTACCTTTAGATCAATTTGCGCAATTGCTTGGATTTCCCGGCAAGCTCGGCATGTCGGGCGGACAGGTATCAAAGGCGTATCACGACGGTAAGATTGCTGAAATTCGGGCGTATTGTGAAACCGACGTGGTGAATACATTTTTAGTGTACTTACGCTTTGAACATTTTAGAGGCCGTATTTCACACGCGGAATTGCAAGCAACAGAACAACGATTACGTACAACCCTACAAGGATTAACAACAGACGCTGAGCATTGGCAGACGTTTCTCGATCATTGGCAGCAACCGCAAAACGACATAAGCCAATAAATGTAAGAATTTTAATTTCGGTAGGTATTCGATGGATCAAGTGGAAATTGAAGTCGTGGGACGAAGCCACGAAGGGCGCGGTATTGGTCGTTTAAATGGCCAAGTTGTTTTTTTAGAAAATGCTTTACCGGGCGAACATGTACGTGCTCAGCTCACTCAGAAAAAACGCAAAATGCGAATGGGTATAGCGCAAGAAATTTTGGCAAACCCAAATCCAGATCGAGTTATTCCGCCTTGTGAATTTGCATTAACCTGCGGTGGCTGCAGTTTGCAGCATATTTCCGTGGAAGCGCAGCAGCGCTACAAACGTCAGACCGTGCAAGAACAACTGCAGCATTTTGCAAAAATTAAAATTGACGATCTTGATTGGGCTCCTACTTTGAGTGGACCCAATGTGCATTACCGTCGTAAAGCGCGGCTTGGTGTAAAATTTGTTACAAAGAAAAATAAAGTTTTAGTGGGATTTCGCGAAAAATCGACACATTTTTTAACCAACATGTCGAGCTGCAAAGTATTGGATGAGCGCGTAGCGAATTTAATCGAACCACTGCAAATATTAATTGAGCAGCTCAGTGTTAAAAGCGAAATTCCACAAATTGAAGTTGCTGCTGGTGATGATCGAGTTGCATTGGGATTTCGTCATCTACAGCCTTATAGCGATGCGGATAAAGTTTTATTAATTGAATTTGCTCAACAGCATTTAATTGATTTGTACATGCAGCCTGGAAATACTGAATCTGCGCATCGAATATGGCCGCTTGAAGGAACTGAGTTGCTTCACTATCAACTGTCGTTACCGCTATCAAACAATTCTGTATCGTCAAATACATTAACGATGCAATTTGAGTTGTTTGATTTTGTGCAAGTCAACGCGGACGTTAATCGTCAAATGGTGCGTCAAGCATTGGAATGGTTGAATATAAAATCCTCTGATCGCGTTTTAGATTTATTTTGTGGACTTGGAAATTTTACCTTACCACTTGCTCAATACGCTCGAGAAGCGGTAGGCATCGAAGCCAGCGATGCTATGGTGGATCGTGGCTATAAAAATGCGCAATTCAATCAAATAAACAACATTCACTTTCATGCGGCTGATTTATTATCAGTGGCTGTAAAAAATCATTTAGATGCGTTAC
>JAZKFP010000019.1:0-2715 GCA_040386355.1 Pseudomonadota bacterium
GTAAACGTCCGACCAAATACATCTTACATTAAAAAATAAAGCCCACCACAATATCTCTTTATTCAATTTATTGACAAGGAGATACCCATGCAATCTAATACACATCGTCATGTTGAATGGCGGAAATTAATCGAGGAGCAAAAAGAAAGTGGTTTAAACAAAGCTGCTTTTTGCAAAGAAAAAGGATTGGCGGTAGAAAAATTTTATTATTATGCAGATACGCTAACAAAGCCAAAGAAACAAAATTTAAATAAAGAGCCGGTGTTTGTTCCTATTGAAATTAAACCATCAGCCAGGGTGAATACTGTAGCCAAGCCAGCTTATATTCGAATCATTCTTAGAAATGGTATTGAGTGTATTTTATCGGAAGAATTCAATGTGCGTCCCATTAAAGACTTGATCGAGGTATTGCAAAAATGCTGATACCCGAGACAGTTAGAATCTATTTGCACCAACCACCCACAGATATGCGTAAATCTATTGATACGTTATGCATGGTTATATCAGAACATTTAACAATGAATCCAGCGGAGGGTCATTTATTCTTATTTCGCAACCGATCCGGAAATAAGCTGAAAGCACTTTACTACGAACTTAATTGTTTTACTCTTATTTACAAACGACTAGAACAAGGGAAATTTATTTTTCCTAAAAATCAAGTTGGCCATATCGAAATTAGCCACGAACATTTTAAATGGTTGCTAGCGAGCGATAAATATGCGGCTCCTGATAGAATTTCAACCGCTTCTTATGAAAATTATTATTAAAGATAATCGAATATTTTGCGGGAATTTGATATGATTCCCGCATGCATACAACAACAATAAATGACTCACCCAAAACGCTTGAAGAAGCACATCAAATTATACGCCATCTTCGAATTACGCTTGATTCTACAAAAATAGAACTTGATTCTACACAAGCTAAATATGATTATTTGATTGAACAACTTCGGCTTGCGAAACAACATCGTTTTGGTAAATCATCAGAAAAAAATATTTTACAAGGCGATTTATTTGATGAAGCTGGCATTGAATTACCCGAGGAAGCAACAGAAGAATTTGAAGTCAAAACCCATGCTCGTAAAAAACATCCTGTTCGAAAGCCAATTCCTGCTGATTTGCCTCGCGAAGTTATTATTCATGATGTTTCTGAATCAGAAAAAATCTGTGACTGCGGTAGTGCATTAGTCAAAATAGGCGAACAAATTAGCGAGCAAATCAAATATATTCCAGCACAGTTATCCGTGATTCAACATGTGCGGCCTAAGTATGCATGTAAACCTTGCCAGGAACACGTAAAAATAGCCAAGATGCCTACTTTGTTATTGCCAAAAAGCATAGCAACGCCTGAATTAGTTGCTCATATCATTATTTCCAAATACATGGATCATTTACCTTTGTATCGCCAGGAAGCAATATGGCAACGCATTGGTATCGACATGCCGCGCAGCAGTTTATGTGGTTGGATATTAAAAGTCGCTGAATTGTGTGATCCACTCATTCAATTATTGCAAAAAGAAATTATCACGCATGATTACATTCAAGCAGATGAAACAACGTTACAAGTTTTAAATGAAGCGGGACGTGCTAATACGGCTAAATCTTATATGTGGATATATCAAGGCGGGGATATAAAACATCCTGCTGTTGTGTTTGATTACCAAGAGACACGCGGAGGTTATCATGCGCAAGCTTTTTTAAAAGGATTTAAAGGTTACTTACAAACTGACGCCTACTCTGGTTATAATTTTACTGATCAGTATGATGAGATTATTGCATTAGGATGCATGGCGCATGCGCGAAGGCCTTTTTCTGATCTTGTAAAAATATCGAAAAAAACAGGGCTTGCGACGGAGGGTATTCACTATTTTCAACGTTTATATGCAATAGAAAAATATGCACGTGAAAATAAATTATCTCATGATGAACGCTATGAACTTCGAAAGCTAAAAGCACCACCTATATTAGATACATTTAAAAAATGGTTGGAAACACATCTTACTAAAGTTCCAAAACAACATAGACTGGGACAAGGTATTCAATATGTCTTAAAACATTGGAATGAATTAACCGCTTATTTAAAAGATGGCCGTCTTGAAATAGATAACAATTTTGTTGAAAATCTTATTCGCCCCTTGGCTTTAGGTAGAAAAAATTGGCTATTTGCCGGATCGCCATCGGGCGCCAAAGCGGCTGCTGTTTTTTATTCATTGATAGCAACGTGTCAATTAAATAACGTTGAGCCGTATCAATATCTTTGCAAGATGCTACATCAAATTCACTTCTGTGAAACAGGCTTTGATTTTGAAAAATTACTTCCTCAAAAAATAGTCATGGATTAAGCTTCGATGTAGATGGCCGGACGGTTACTCAACAATAAGGACTTTACCTTTTGATAACCTTGAGTTTATTAAGGGCGTATTTTTTTCTGGTATATGAACATCTGAGGCAAATGGCAAGTAAAGTGATACTGTTGTTCCGTGTCCAACTTCACTGTAAATCTTAATTAATCCACCCGATTGCTGAACAAATCCATATACCATGGCCAGTCCCATGCCAGTTCCTTTGCCACGAGGTTTTGTTGTAAAAAAAGGCTCAAAGACATGCTCCAGAACGTGGGGGGGAATGCCTTCCCCTGTATCACTAACAGAGATACATGCGTAATTTCCAGGCATAATTTCACCTGTTTGTACTGATAAATGATGTTTGCCTA
>JAZKFP010000020.1:0-1728 GCA_040386355.1 Pseudomonadota bacterium
AAAGTGCGTATTGCTCTTAAGGAACGAGAGGCTATCGATCAATTTGAATCGGGGCAGAATACTTTAAACGATCGGTTAAAAGTTGAGGAGTTAGCAACACGTTATTTAAATAGTGATAAATTAAATGAACCTGATTTAGCAACTCCAGAATACCATTATCATAAAAATAGAATTATTGCGGCGATTGCTATTGCATCTGTAATTGGGCTTATTGTTGTTGGATCTATTATAGCGTGGGTGTGGAACAATAAAGAATCTTTATTAAAACCTGTCACTATGATGAGTTCTAATACGGTTGAAAATAACGAATCTGAAAACCTTACACCTTCAAATGATATTTCGGTACCAAATATTGTTGCACAACCACCACAAACACCTGTTGTTGAAAATATCATTGGGCAAAATATTGACTCCATTCAAGACGCAGCTTCAGTTAATTCGATAAATTCTGAAAGTTCAGCTTCAGAAATTTCTAATACAGAAGAATCGGAACGTAATAAAATCGTCCCCAAAAATGCATTATTTACAAATTCTTCGAATACAAATAATTCTCAGAAAGATGTTGTAAATTCTTCAAATGTTATCACTGGTCAAACTGTTTTAGCAGATGAAATACTACCGCAGCCTATTCAATCAGGTGCACTTGTTTCAGTAAACGTTAGCAGACCGGATTTGGTGCCGACTGCAGCCTTAGTTGATACAGTCAATGATCGAACGCCTGGCTCGCCTTTAAAAGAAACTACTTCTTTAAATGGTGCGGACATAACACGCATATTCTTTTTCACCCAAATGAATGGATTAGAAGGGCATTCGCCACGTCATCTGTGGTATCGCAACGACCAACTCATTGCTGAAGTGAAAATGCCTAATAGTCGCGAATCATGGTCCGGTTACTCTAGTAAATTTATCACTCAAAAAATGACAGGCAATTGGCGTGTCGAGTTAGTGATTAATGATCTAGATACTTCCGGAACTGAAATATTATCAAAAGCGCAATTTTCGGTTGTGCCGTAATTTAAATTCGGTTAGTGTGTGCGTCCTGCGGTGAGGTGTCCGAGCGGCTGAAGGAGCATGCCTGGAAAGCATGTATACGGTACCCCCGTATCGAGGGTTCGAATCCCTCTCTCACCGCCAAATTAATAATCCTTTTGACAAAAAATAAAGCCCGCTTCTGCGGGTTTTTTATTTAATACACTTTTTTAATTATAAAGTTAAAATGGTTCTCAAGAATTTAGATTAAGATATTTTTGCAGTCAGTAAATTATATGATTTGCATAGCGTTGGTGGAAGCTTTCAATTGAAAGACGATACATCATTATTCAACGAATCAATCTTTCGATTGACCATAAAAACCCCTTTTGAGGAAAAATTTTTGGAATTTCAGATTCTTGACCTAGAGCTTTTTCTTGAAAATCTCTTGCTACTATACTATGTCTAATTAAATTTTCATCTGTTATATGAAGAGATTGTTGCTTTTGATTTGTAGAAGGGCAAAAAAAAATTTTGAATAATTCTTCTAGAATAAGCCTTGGACTGAGTCGCTAAGGATAGTTAAAGATATTTTTCATTTTTTCCTTAATTGCTAAAGCGGTATTAAATTTTACAGTGTTAAAACTATTTTTTAATAAAGAGAAAAGTTTCAACAATATTTGAGGTTTTCACTGAAAATTAGTAAAACACAGTAATGATATTTGTGTCTGGGTAATCTAGGTTTTGTTGGGATATATA
>JAZKFP010000021.1:0-16729 GCA_040386355.1 Pseudomonadota bacterium
TTACCTGTCAATAATTACCAATATGAAATATTTTATCTATCAAGATTTTTTTTAAATCTTTATTCAAGTTTCCTTTGGGAATCTCAACTTCTTGAAAATCACAGCTGTAATTTTCAATATTAAATTTTTCTATACTTTTGTTATTATTTAAATTGGTTTGATCTGTTTCTTTGCTATCTTTCTTTGTTTCTTTCTGGATAAACTCTACTGCACCTTTCTTTATTTTGTTTGGATCTAATATTGGCACTACAGGTGATGGCAAAATAATTTTTTTGCGCTGATTACCTCTGCTTTTAAAAACTGGATCTTTCCACCAGGTAATTTTTTTACAGAGTATAGGTGGGCAATCTTCTAATAGAACAATTTCCGATTGTTTGCCAATTTGTTTTACTTCTTGTGGCAACAGTAGCGCCCTTCCATGATCACTCGCACTTTCGGAGCGGCTAGCTTTTCCAATGAGTTGACGAGTACGAGATTTATTTTTAATCGTGTTATTGCCAAGAGTGTCAGATAGTTCACGGGCAACTTTAATACTTTTTGGTGCAAAGACTATTTGCAATGCATGGTTTTCAATAAAGTTTTCAGCAGTATCGTGGCCATAAATTTCGCGGAGTTGTGCTGGTGATTGAATGATTGGCAACATACGCAATCCGTAGCCTGCAATATAACTAATGCTTTTTGATAAAATACTCACCTTCCCGATAGAAGCAAATTCATCCATGAGTAGTAAGCACTGATATTTTAACGCTGCATTGGGATCCGGTAATTCACGTGTATTTAAATCGATGACTTGTTGAAAAAATAAATTGATCAATGGCGCCAAACGTTCCAGATCATCGGGAGTAATGCTGACGTAAATAGACATGCGCTTTTTACGAAGCTCTCGAAGATCGAAATCATTATCAGCCGTAACCACATCAATCATCGGGTTGTAAAATAATTCTAATGCAGAGGCAAAACCTTTTCGTACAGAGCCGCGTGTTTTGTCAGGCGTGTCTAAATAATCTTTCAAAGCTAAATAGCATTCATTGGATAACGGCAAAGAAGATTGTTGTCGTTCTTCTACTATTTTAATAAGACGTTGATCACCCATCGTAATTTGACGTAATGCTTCGCCCATAGTTACTGGCAGATCTTTTGTCTCAAACAAATACAAGATTAATCCTAGCCATAATGAACGTGCAGAAGACTGCCAAATTGGCGGTTCTTGCTCCATTTTTGGAAATAACATATTGCCAATTTTTTGAATATCATTTATGCGAAAATGTGGATCATCCGAAATATAAAACAGTGGATTCCAACGATGTGATTTTGAATCGCGTGGTGCCAGATTTAATAAATAACAAGCTTGCCCATGTTTTGAACGAAACCCCGAAGTAATATTCCAATTTTCTTGTTTTATATCGAGTGTTACTAGACTGTCTTTCCAGCTTAGTAAATTTGGTATTACAACACTGACACCCTTTCCGCTTCGCGTAGGTGCAGACATAAGTACATGCTCTGTTCCTCCAAAAATTAAATATCTTCCAGGAAAGATCCCTAAAAATCCGTTAAGCTTTCCAACAATGATTCCATCATTTGAAAATAATCCAGCTTTTTTCATATCGGAAAATTTTGCCCATTTCGCTGTGCCAAACAAAGCACGTCGTTTTGGCCAAAGGATAGCGACAGGTAATGCCACGACAAGTGTGAGAGAACCTATTGAAGCAAGAAATAACCAGGAACGAATATGTGGATCATTGGCGTAGTAATACCAATATTGATAAAGAGTTAGGAAAGAGGCATCTTCAATATTTAATTTCATGCTTAAAAGAAATAAAATTCCTCCTAACCACATCCAGGTGGTAATAAAAATAAATAACGCAAATAGAGACCCTATGAATTTAATCCATACGTTATCTTTTATATTCATCGCCATAATATATTTCCATTATCGCATAGCGTCCTTTACCATTATTGACCTGATTTACAACGCTTAGCGATAAAGAATTCATTAATAATCTTTAGTGTGTCTTGATCAATACTCGATAATTACTCGATATCTTTTTCAATATCATTAAAATTTAAGGTATAAAACTCATGCAACTTAGCTTGCAGTAATTTTTTGTCTGGTAATTGCGTTTGATATTGCGCAATGAGTGCAGGTGACAGCGAACGACTTAATGCAAACTCAACTACTTCTTCATTTTTGCTTGCACACAGTAATACACCAATAGCTGGGTTTTCATGGGGCTTTCGATGAATACGATCCAATGCTTCCAAATAAAAACTTAATTTACCCAAGTACTCTGGTTGAAAACGTGTAGCTTTTAATTCAATAGCGACTAAACAATTAAGGCCGCGATGATAAAAGAGTAAATCCAAAGCAAAATCTTGGTCGCCAACTTGCAAAGGAAACTCTGATCCTACAAAACAAAACTCGCTACCTAATTCTAATAAAAATCTTTTAAGTTCTTTTAATAGCCCTTTGTGTAAATCGGCTTCACTATGTTCTACCGGTAAACTTAAAAACTCGACTACATAAGCATCTTTGAATACATTAAGTGCTTCTGGGTGAGTTGGGGTTAACCCTGCTGACGCTTGAGGCGGATTCAATACAGCTCTCTCGAACAATCCGCTGCCTATTTATCGCTCTAATTCGCGCTTGCTCCAACGCTCTTTTATAGCCATTTTCAAATAAAATTCTCGTTCTTCTAAGCGCTTGCTTTGGCTTAGAATGATGAGATTATGGGTCCAAGGTAATTGTGTCACCAGTGGTGACACAATTGAATCTTTTGAATAGGTTTCGTAAAACTGACGCATACGGAACAAATTGCGGCGGGTAAAACCTTTTAAATTGGGCTGTACATGCGAGATATGGTCAGCCAATTGTGAAACTATTCCATCGC
This sequence comes from Pseudomonadota bacterium, assembly GCA_040386355.1. Classification (GTDB taxonomy): domain Bacteria; phylum Pseudomonadota; class Gammaproteobacteria; order Pseudomonadales; family UBA6940; genus JAZKFP01. The sequence continues at coordinate 2,889 of JAZKFP010000021.1, forward strand.
CCCATTCTGCCGAGGTTAATTTTCGGCTGATATGCGCTCCGACTTGCCAATAAAGAACTATCAATAAAGTATTAACCGCTTGATAGGATTTTTGGCGGATCGTTTCTATGAGTTGTATAATATCGTTAAAATCTTGGTGTATTTTAAGTTCATTCATTTTCGATTACCAGTGTGTTTATTATTGGCAAATAATAAAATCCTGTTTCAGTACACTTAATCTAAATCATAAGTTGTCTTTTATGTTCAGGGTCATAATACATTTCCGTTATCGCATAACGACCTTTAATATTTTTAACCTGGATAATAATATCCACACACATAAATAATAATTGCTTGATATCTTGGCGGCTTAGCGTACTACCGCTTGAACTTTCCTTTAGAAGTAACACTAATTGCTCAATGGCAAGCTTTGCGCTATTTGCATGAAGTGAGGCTATAGATCCAGGATGACCACTGTTCACATTGCGCAAATAATAAAACGCTTCATCGCCCCGAATTAATTCAGCCACAAAAATTCGATCTGGTTTCATTCGCAAACTACTTTCTAAAAGCTGTTGCTGATTCACTGAAGAAATGCCTTGGCCACCTGCACTATAAAACAGACTGACTGAATTTTGATGCGTATTGTATAAACCCAATTCGTCAACATTCTCAATACTGATAAGACGTTCTTCAGAAGGTACTTCTTGCATTAAAGAGCGCATTAATGTGGTTTTACCAGATCCGGTAGAACCTGAAATAATAATATTTTTTCTAGATAGTACGGCAAGCTTTAAAAATTCGAGATAGTGTTTTTGTTTTTTAAATTCCAGTAATTTTATTTCTTCTTCTAACAATTCTTCAGAATTTTCAAAACAATCTAAAAAAGCTCCCTGCTCTTCGTAATTTTTCAAAGTAATAGATTGCATCATTGGCTTGCGAATTGTGAAACTAATTTTTCCATCCAATGTAATAGGAGGAATGACAATTTGAATACGCTCGCCATGAGGTAAGGTCGCGGATAAAATTGGATTTTGCGAATCAAGCGATTGTCCAGAATACGTGGCAACGAGCTTAGCCATCATTGTTAAATGTTGATAGGTTAATTCTGGCACTTTAAAAAAAGACCAGCCGTGGCGATTTTCCGTAATAACTTCACCAGGCTGATTGATAATGATTTCTGTGTTTTGATTGTCTTCCAAAAATGGAGTGAGTATCCGTAAATATTCTAATAATGTGCCTCCCCTATTCTCTGAATTTGAGGTCATATACTCCTCTAAAATCCAGATCGCGTGCTACAAAAATACTAATACTGTCGCCTTGGTGTTTTATGAGTGTGGGAGGAATATCAATCGAATTTTGTAAGGCAATACTTGCGGCGTCTTGAGCAGCCTGCGCAGCACCACCCAATGCAATCGTGTCACCATTGCCTGAACTTGCTTTATTAGCCGCATATGAACCTAAATAATCAATCATACTTAATAAAATCGCGCCACCAAATCGTTCAGCGAAATGCGTGTCAATGAGCCCATTAAATCCTGAGCGACCGAGTGAATCGGTTCCAGGAGAATTTAGATTAATAATAACGCCATTAGGTGTTTCAACACGATTCCATAAAACAAATATGCGAGCTTGCCCGCGCTTGACGCCGCTTTGATATTCGCCAGTAATCTTTGAACCTCTTTCAAGCAATAACACTTTTCCATTAGTACTGTAAACATCACGAGTCATACGACACGAAGTCATACCTGGTACATCACTACTTAATGCAGTTTCTAATGCACAATCTAAAAAAGTACCTTGGGTAATAAAAAAATTACGATCTGTCATTAATCCAGCACGAGCACCTGAAAGTGCAGTATTTTCAAGTTTGGCTGCTAATCCATCCGCCTTATTTACCGGAACAAGTGCATTTGAGCTATCTAAATTATTTACTTCAGAGACACTTGCTTTAGAGACTTCACCAAAAGCGAGCAAATTAGATTCACGCTTACGAATATAAGGACTTGTTTCGTCTGCGTTATAATTTAATGAAGGTGGTGGAGGTGTTAAAAATCCAGTATTAATAATTTCAGGTTCAATCGGTTCAATTTTTTTAATAACGGGTGCAGGTTCAGGAGGATTGGGCGCGGGACCTAACCGATTTAGTATTTGATTGGTAGATTCTTTAACAATTGTTGTATTTTCTTTTTCACTTGAAAAGCCGCCATTCACGCCTACTAAAGCAAAAACGGTCAAAATAATAATTCCACCTAATGCGAAGTTTTGGAAAAGGGCACTATTTCCTTTATGTGAAACAGATGGCATTCCTCGATCGAAACTAGTGTCATCACTAGCCTCTTGGCCCAAAGACATCTTGGAGGCATCTGTCATTTTTTATTATCCTTGATGACACGCTGCACTTCTGAATTTACTGTACCTGTAGTATTTGTTATTCCATTTAAATCAAAAGATTGATTAAAAACACACGTTACATCCCTGCCTTTTCTTAGAATAAATTGACGTGCTATTTTATGAATTACAATAGTGTCTGGATTTTTAGGATCAATATTCGTATTGACTAGACTTTCCGTACCGTCGGAATCTTTGATATAAATTGCTGGCATCTCTTTATTATTAGAAAATGTCAGATAAGTAAATCGTCCATCGTCGTATGCAGCACTAGGAGACACTTCTTCAGCACCTTTTCCCCAATAGTTAAAGTTAGTTGATTTGTTATCACTATTTAAATGACCTTCAACTTTGGAAGATTCGGCAAGAGCTTGCTCGATTTCTGGATACTTAAAATTGATTTGAAATACCATGTCATTGGGAGAAGGATGAGCACCATTACCGGACCAATGAGCATTTAATTCAAAATTATAAACGCGTTGATCGGTAATCACAGTCATGTTGGTATTCGCTTCATCACCTTTGGGTTTAATGAATATATGATTTTTCATTGGGGCGACGTCCCATGCTTCGCTATCACCCATGGCAATATTTTTTACGGACTCAGCATCATTAAATTGAATATGGGTTGAATATCCGTAATGACCAACAATTTGTACAACTTGAGCAGCATTATAATTAACGAATTTTACTCGTTCGTCGTATTTACCTGCTGCTGGAACTTCTAAAGCATAAACGTGGGTATTTAATAATATATATCCAACAGCGAGAGAAATTATTTTTCTAAAATGATTCATTTTAAACTTCTCCACCGCTTTCCGGATCATTTCTATAACCTAATACTTGAAATCCCAATGGGTTCAATAATCGATCATCTACGCGCATTGGCGTATTTCTATAGGTAAAAGTAACGGTCGCGGACCAGTGTGTGGTTCTAATACTATCCCCGGTTTGGTTAATATTTTTCGTATAGCGAACCAAAGCCGTTACATGATTTTCACTATCAATAGCTTCACCAGCATTTAAAATACTGATGGATTTTATGTTGATATTAACTTTAGTATTTTGACCATATGCAACAACTGGTGCTGAGGGATTTTTATTTGGATTCGTTAAATTGGCATATTCTTGTTGAATTATATGATCTGACATGAGACCGACAACATCTCTGTCAGATTCACGGGTTTCCCAAAGATATCCCTCTCGATGGCGAATATATTCACTTAAAAAATATTTATTGACGGCTTCATTGGCTGCTTCATTATGTTCTTTTAATAATGAAACGGTATCTACAATTCCGGTGTTGTTATCAACCCGTATTACGAATGGTTCAATCGATTTCAGCGGAAATAAACTTGCTATGCCTACACTTTGTAGTACAGCAACAACGACAGCTGCACCAGCAATTTTCCAAGCACGTGATTCTGACTTTTTTAATTGCAGCGTTGTATTACTATCCCAACTTTGAGCTTCTTCAAAATATTGTTTTTCTATCGTTTGTTTTTGATTTTTTCTATTAAACATCATTTAGATGGCCTATTAACGAATAGCATTTCAAAATGATTTAACACTTCTCATTAGATTCAATAGAATTTTTTGGAGATAAGTTTCCTGTATTAATAGGATACAGTCCACGTCCATCGTCTTTACAAGAATGGGGTTTAGCAGGATAAATAGAGCAGGCTTGAAGGAAGACAAGGCAAATGATAAGACTAAATCCCTGTAAATACTTCATAACATCCTTATGAATAAACATTAATATTATATATTTTGATTTTTAAAGAATACCATTCTAATTTTTAATGGGCAACGAAAAATCGTAAAAATTCTAAATAAATTACTAATTTTTTATTTATTGTGCGAAAATAAAATTCGTTTTACGCAAAAAAACATTGTGTACAAGTAATATCTAAACTTCATGCTCTTAAAAAAAATATTTATGATTTTTTGCTAAATCGTTTTTGATACGCAGCGTAACCTGTTTGTGCTAATCGATGCGGAGTTGCTAAAGCATTTTTAGAAACATTATATTCACGCTGCAGAGTTTGTTTAGCGTATCGAATACTTGTTGGACGCATTGCATTAAATGCAGCTCCAAAAGCACCTTGTGTTGCTAAGGCCACTCCCCCACCTAAGGCAGATGCTACAGAAGGAATTTGTCGAACTACTAGAATGCATAATCCAAAAACAAGACATAATAACGATGCATCAAAAAGATTTGTCAAAGAGTCAGAATTTCTATACATAACAGTAATGAAATTATCTGCTAACGTCACCATTAAAGTGCCAACAGCGGTAGCGAGTATTATTAATATTCCATAATTTGCTATCAAACTCAGCCATGATTCAAAAAATCTTTGTGTAGTTTTAAATAGCAGCATGATAATAAATAATGGGCCAATTCCTAAAAGAATGGTTAACATTATTTTGCTGAGCAGCAAGAGAAAAGCAACAAACAGTGCAAGCATTCCCCCAATCAGTATTACGAAAATTGCTATTAAATACATTCCAATATTACCATTCATCACTCCACCCTTTTCCCAAGCAGAGTTACTAACTTCAAAAATCTTATTGTATAAATTATCTAAGCTATTTGCTGATGAACTAGCAGCATTATTAGAAATTACAGCAGATAATTGTTCAGGCCCTTTACCAAGAAAATTCACAACTACGTCTGTATATAAACTAATGCTTAATCCAAGAGCAATAATTCCGCCAACTTTGAAAATCCGAAAAATACCCTCTTGTAAAGGCTCACTTACCCTACCCAAAATCATCAAATAGCCCCAGATTGCTATCCAAATAATCATCATGCTTGAAAAAATGGGGATTAAAAAATTAATTATCTGAGATACTGTCGTAACTATATAGGTATCAAGAGCAATATCAACAGTTGTAAATATTTGTTGAAAAATTTTAGAAGGCACCAATTTTTCCCTTTAATTCCATTTTATTTCTCTTGGTGTACCTGAAGATGCTTTTAACATTGCCGCATTTGCATTTATGCAATTGGGGGTTTCAGAAAGCTCTCCTGGATTATTTGCACAACGCGCAACCATTTCTTCTTGCTGCTTTGTATTTTTTAAATACCATTCAACTGTTTTTACTTCTTCTTTAGGTTCTTTTTCAAAACAACCAAATAGTAAGGTACTACAGCTAACTAATGTTCCAACTATTACTTTATGTTTATTTTTCATAACAATTACCAACTGACCTCTCGTAATTCACCTGCGGATTCTATAGCCATTTGTTTTATTTTTTGATCATGAATTGCTTGATTAGCTTTGGATTGTGATTCTAATAATTGCAGTTTTGCGATTTCATTTTGCATAAACACTTGTTCAGCAGAAATTCTTGCTTGTAAATCTAAAACGTCTTTTGGATCATCCGATTCATTTACTTTTTCAACTAATTTTGAAAGTTCTTGGAAGCGAGCTAATGTTTGTTGTAAAGATTTTTCAGATTGCCCAGACCACACCGCAGCATTTTCATTGCCTTGATCGTAGAGATTTGCGACTTCGTTGTTTAATTTGTGATGTTCTGCATTGTGTAATCCTTGCGCTTGCAAGGTTTGTTGCGGATCTACTTGCACTGATGCGTCATACACTGAATGTATAACGTTTGCCAAACCTCTAGAACCATGTAACGATTTATATAAAGTAATTTGTTGTTCTAACTGTTTAATCATTTCCGCAAGCTCAATACCGTGTTGTATTGCGGCTTGAGGATCACCCACTACCGTTACCGGCAAACTATAAGCAATATTCTGCGCACTCAAAGCTATTGAAAAACATAATGCCAAATAGATTTTTTTCATGTCACTGATAACCTCCGCTGTTTATGAAATTCTGGCAACCATTTATTGGAATCATGTCCATGGGTATTTAATAAATTAGTGACGATTTGAACATTTTCTGTAGTACCAGAAATTACGGCTAATTCATCTTCAAATCCTTTTAAATTTAATTCTGCTACCACGCTGTTATGACCTTGTTTAATTAAAAATCGGCGCGAGCCTGGTTGCATTTCTTCTTTCACTAAAAAGAATTCACGTTCCGTTAATTTAAATCCATCCACATAATCTGCATGCGAACCTTTGGGGTTCGGCATAAATATCATAGTTGCACATTGTTCAATGATGCTGTGCGCAATGGGTGATTTCAAAACATCTTTAGGCGACTGGGTCCCAAAAACCATAATTCCGTTTTGTTTTCGAATCACCTTTAATTTATTTTGTGATAGATCTTCAAAATGACTGTCTAATAATAATTTCCAAAATTCATCCATGAAAATCATGATTCGACGCCCATCCATGAGCTGTTCAATTCGATGAAATAAATACATAACAATCGGTGTTCTAACTTCAGCGTTATCAAGGAACTCTGTTACATCAAAACCAAACATAGATGCATTATTAAAATTAAGTTCATCGATCGGATTATCAAATACCCAGGACAAAGAGCCGTTATCACACCATTTTTGTAAGCGCGAATAAGGGCCTTCCGATTGCACAGGATCTAAAAAATCCAAACAGCTACGGAAACGTCGCATTGTCTTAGGTAAAGCCATAACTCCAACTACGGCATTATGAATTTCAAGCTCTTCTTTACTATTGAATTGTCCACCAATAGTTTTTTTAAGGAGTTGTTCCAGGAAAAATGTATTTTCTTCAGTGGGCTCTAATTGAAAAGGATTAAAGCCAGTTGGCTTTGCGTTTTTTAACGGCAAATAAATACCATTCATGGCTCGAACGAAAATTTCTAATCCGCGATCTTTATCAAAAATAATTTGAGTGGCGTTAAATTTCCTGCTTTGTGCCATTAAAAAACCTTGAACTACGGTTTTACCAGAACTTGAAGGGCCAATAATGGTGGTATTACCTAACGCCTTTTGTTCTTCTTTCAATTCAATTACGGGTTGAGCTTGATGACTATTTTCTAATTCAATTTTTTGTTTAGCTTTTGCATTATCCAACGGTTCATGAAAATTAAAATAATAAGGACTTCCCGAAGTTGTTTTAAAAATTGATACGGCGGGTCCCCACTGATTTCCTATTCGTCGTCCAATTGGATAATTATGAAATGAAGAAAAGCCCGCAAAGTTTTTAGAAGAAATCGGCGCAGGTCTCGGCCTGTGTTTAAAGTTGCCTGGTAATTGCGCCCAATACGCAGCTTCTATTGCCCAATCCTCTCGTGATACAACCATACTGCAATCGGCAAGTTCGGCGCGCGCAGCGGATAGATTTTCTTTTAAATCTCGGGCATCGTTTCCATATACCGTTAATGAAAGATGATGTTCTCCATATACAATGCGAGACGACACTAAATCATCTAATGCGTCATCAATTGAGTTAATTTGAGAGACTGCAAGATCTCCAGCGTTACGCATTCGACGTTGCTGTCTTTTCAAAATTTCTATTGCAACAGGCTTGCTCAGAAAATTAAATGATTGGGTAAGCAATAATGGAAATGGCGCTGAAAGCAACGCGTTCAACAAACCCGCTTCGGTGCCTTCAGGATATTCTCCAATCCCTAATATCGCACCAATTTTATGGTCAACAACACCCCTGACTTCAAAAGCGTCTGAACCAAAAAATGGTCTTGAACTGGCGAGAGTGTCAGACAATATGTTTTTTGAAATAGCGCGGGGTTGCCATTCACCATTTACTAAAAATGCCAAAAATTCTAATACTTCTGAGTGAGGAATTTCTTTGCGATGATAAATGCCAAGAACTTTGGGACCGTATCGATTTAAGCTACTACTTACCAGCGAAACTAACTCATGTATTTTTTCTAAAGCATCTTTTTGCTGTTGAGCTAAATAAATCGGATTCTTTTCTATTTTTTTAAAAAAATTATTTATTTTTGTGTGGGAAGGACGAAACAATATAGTGAGATAAATTTCATTAATCATTAATTTATTTTTTTCAAGATGATTTTTATATTTATCGTTTAAGTCTAATGAAAAGCCTTCTTGAAACATTCCGTTTGGATAAGCTTTTTCTTCTCGTCTAATGGTATTAACCCATAATGCAACATTTGGATTAGCAATATTCCTGAGTAACGTATTGAGTTGATCTTTCCAAATAATAACGTCTTCAGGATCAGCGCTTTCATGCCCTACCCCATCCATTTTGATAACTTGTAAATAATCACCACCGTGGGTTTTAACAGTGTTTTCATCTAACTGAACACTGTAGGGGATAAAATCAGACATTGGATTTTCAGTAGCCCACCCTTTCGCTCTCATTCCATGATTGGTGGGTTTCATTCCGGCATTCTCCTGCGATTACGCGTATTAAATTGCGGACATGCTGTTGCTGCACCCCAATATCGCCAGCTGGTAGATTTTCCCTTTGTGATAATCCACAAACCAATGAGCCGAAAAAACCGTGGGTCTTTTAAGCAAATTAAATAGCAAGCACCATGAAGGGGAATATAAAAAACAATTAAAAACGGATTGCCGGTACCAATAAATAATACGGCTACTGCGCATATACAAAATATGATTGCTTCGTAGGTCACGCCCCATACTAACGAAGGACGTGTTGCACCAACGAACAGAGGATCTGTTGCGGTGGTCATTGAGTATTCCCTTACTGAACAGCAGCGATTAAAAGATCAACAATGGCAGCTCCGCCAAAGATTAAAACAATCCCTAAGATAAATTTAACAGCGGACTCACCTGTTAATCGTCCCGCAAAAGCCATGTACCCAAGAATTGCAATTCCAATTATTGCAACCGAACGTGCAATACCATTGGTTAATAAATCCAAAACCCAATCAACACCATCTTCAATGGGACCGGCTTGAACAATATTTGGGAAAAGTGAAAAACAAAGAATTAACCATACAGAGGAAGTGAAGCGATTTAATTTTTTAACACCAGCATTTTTATTATTCTTTTCCATGTCTCCTATGACTCCTTAAATACAGCTCTATGACAGGCACTGATTCATATTTTTGATATTTCTCATTTATGTAATGAATTAACCGATCAAGGCTCGACCACGTTCGTGGTTTTTTACGTTGAGTCTCGAGTAGCAATTCACCCTTTCGCCAAGAAATATTGATGTAAATTTGAAATTTATCATCGGTTCCTTGTACAAGCTTCATTTTCGTTACTGCACCGCTTGCAAGGTTTTCCATTAAAAAGATTTCACTAATCGTTTCTTGTGTATTACCAAAGCTGGCTTCTTTTAACGGCTGCCGCTCATCGATCACGTCATTCATTAGACATTTCCTGAATGCACAAAGCACAGTACCTTAGACATCAATACGGTGCAAATTAATTTTATAATATATTGTTTAAATATTCGATATATCATATTTTGAATATCAAGATGTATTTACATGACACTTATTGTGATATAAAATATCAATAGCAAAGTATTTTGACATTGGATATCAACACGTTAGGTCTTAATAGAGGGTCGGAATTGTAACCGGCTTATAGGCTAATAAACCAGTCTGCAAATTGAATCGACAGTAAGGATTTTTTGCTCGATATTTTATTGCAGTCTTGTCCAAATGAACGAACTTCGCTTATTTTTAAGTATCTTTCACACTCTTCATTTCATGATCTAAATGATATCAACTTACAGCTTTAAGATAATGTCTATGACTATTTCAATAAACGAATTTTAAAAAATAATGCATTAAACTTTATATCTGCCGAATGAGTTGAACATGCTCTTAACGAAAATTTTTAAAATTCGCAACACTCAAGCTGTACATATTCCTGCTGAATTAGCGTTTGCTCGTTTTGACATTGACTACGAGATTGAACGCATTGGAAATGAACTTCGTATTCGTCCTGCTCCACGTTCGTTAGCTGAGGTTATGTCAAAATTTGCAGCGTTTTCAGAGGATTTTATGGATGAGGATTGAGATGATCAGATTCAGGAAGAAAGAGATATTTTCAAATGAAGAAACATATATAAACTATTTTATGGGTAATTAAACTTATTGGGTATAAGCATCCACTGTTTACCTGTTCTATGAAAAAGCAATACACCCTACTTCAATAGCTAAATTAAATGCGGCCAAGAAACATTTTTCTTCCATGTTCAACACATAACTGATTATGCAAACTTAGTTATCGCTAACAATCAGCCTAAATATAAAAGCGCTGATAATGTTTCTTTAACTTTTTGATTCGTATAATCATTTATTTAACTAGCAGATTTTTTTGCTGAATTATGTCCCTTAAAGATACATATATTATTTACCTTGAGCACACCTTGATTTTATTTCTGCAAATGCTTTGGAAGAACCCTTAAGGGAAAATTCGAAAAATGTAGGCTGCTCACCATGCCATTGAAGTTCTAGTAAAGCAGTATTAGAAGCTGCTATTTTAGATATTGCCGCACTGTAATTCTCAAAATGAATAAATTTGCTCCCCCAATCTTGAGTTAGGCTTACATTTTCAACACTGTTATTCCACTTGATTCTAGTTTTAGTCAGACTGTAACCATCTTTGGTTTGATCTTTTGTAAGGTTTGGAGCACTGTTGAATCCAAAATATACCCACTGACTATTTTTATCACAGCCTATACCAATCCAGCTATAAACATTATGATAGGGAAATGACATTTTTTTTGTGGGATATGCTGTAGGTGAAGTTGCGTGTGCTGAAAATTTTCCTGTCATTTCATCTGTGGAAATTGATGTGGTCCAAGTCGGTTGAGATGGCGTTTCTACTTCTAAAGATTCATTATTTTGAGTTGCTATACCGGTATTTATTTTTAAAGACTTGTCCGACGATCGATTTTGATTAGCCGAGTACAATATAAAAATTATCAACAATACAACCAACCAAGTAAACAATGATGTTTTCTTAGGAACTTTTGCCCCACACTTAGGGCAAGCTTTTGCGCTTGTACTAACCTCTTCACTACATTCTTTACATTTTACTAGGGCCATTTATTTTACCTTAATTTGTATTTAAAAATGACGCCTAAAGTAGGCACTAAAAACCTCAGCTAATAATTTAAATGTAGTTCGTTATGAAACAAAAGTTAGTTTGAACCCCGTTGAAGTTGGTTTTGAAAACTCTTAAACAACTTCCCCATAAATGTCGCAACTCAACTTTTTAAACAACTGATTCATAGAAAAATCTTTATAATTCTCACATAAAATGGATATCAACCACCCTCGCACTCATTTCAAACAATCTTATTCCTATTGAGAAGCTAGAAAATGAGTCAGACACCTCTTTATTGAATTTGATTTTATCCTCCAAAGGTATTTTGAATTCACATGAACTAACTCCCCATAAATGTCGTAACTTAAATTTTTGAACAATTATTTTAAAAATTAAGCCTTTAAATTTCCGGCTCAAAATGGATAGCACTCATTTTTAACAATCTAATTCCATCACAGGATTAGGGGTAGAAAAACACTAAAAGGGAAAATTTTTCCACCCTAAAATCTCCTATAAGCTATTGATTTTAAAAGGTTATTTTCGAAAAAATCCAAAACCGGAACCCCATTCCGGTTAGCCCTCTAAACCAAGCTCTTTTTGAATCAAATTCAGCACTTTTTGGATCCTCGCCTCAGGTAGTTTTGCAAACTCAAGTTTGTGAGTGCCCTTGGAACTGACAGTATGCTTAACCAGCTTTTCTCCAGTTAGTGTTTCATAAAAAATTGGTTTTTTTGGGGTTGGGCCTTCATTTTTTATACGTAAACCACTTTTGTAGATTGAAACTACTTCTTGTGCACTAGGTAGCACATCAGAGACTTGTTTTTGACTAATCAAGTTTTGGGCAATTGCAGTTAGTTTCTTCTTGGCTGTCTTGTCTTTATGAAGTTTTGAAATAATCCAGTCCGTAAAGCCAAGGCTTAAATCGGAGGGTGCGGTAAACGACATTACAATCTCCACTGGCAGCTCAGCTAATGCTTTGTATTTTTGAAGCTGACGAGTAGATATACCCTCCACTGCCCCCAAGGCTTCCCACGTTTTGTAACGGTGCGCGTCAATATCCTGCTTGTACGACAATGCACGTTCATATGCTGAAATTGGGCTTTGTTTATTTTCTAAACGGCTGAGACGACGAACGTCGACATCAGGAATATCCCCTGTAAACGCTAAGTACTTTCTTCCAGGGATTTGTTTAACGCAAAAAAGTCGACGTGATCCAGATACAAGCTCGTATCTACCCTTCCCTTTTGGCCTTACGAATCCAGGCTCTGATTGCCCTTCATTCAAAATACTTTCAAAAATGTCAGAAACCGCTGCGGTATCCAATAAGCTTTGAACACGTTGATTCTCAGGACTGACGTCAATGATTTCAGGATCAATCAGAATTTTCTTAAATTTTATTATCTGTTGAGAATTAGGCATACCAAGCGTAAACGTTTCAGCATTAGTTTCTAATTCTTGTTTCAGAGTTTCTAATTCATCTTCTAGATCTTTTTTCGCATCGCGCCGCTTTAAAGCACGACCTAATGTTGAATGCTCCTGAATGCCTGACACTAATAATTGCGAAGTTGGAGAGACTTGACGATCACGTTGCAAGATTGTTTCAGTTCGATCCTTAGCTTGCACCACGGCATTTAACTCTTCCAAATTTAATAAATCATTTTGTTTAGACATAATCACAACACCCCTTCTTCACGTAACATGGCTTCCGTTGCACCAATTTTGGTTTCATGATCAAAAAACGGTTTGATGATCTTATTTTCAATTTCTCCAAATACATCGTTAAACATCGTCATCGCTGTATTTAACGAACGATTATTTTTTACTTTAGAGGGCTGACGCTCATAAATCGTTGTAATTTGAGTTCCGGCTTTACCTACCTCATCGGTTTTCTTCACAACATTTTGCAAGGTCCGATCAGCAAATGTTTTTCGAATAATGCTCGACATCCAATTAGAATATTTCGCGCTCGCAAATTTGGTGATTAAGACATGGTATTCGGGAAAATTAACTTCCATACCAGCTGCCACAAATGTTTTAACTGAATTTTTTAAATTCGTAAAAAATTGAATGGTCGAAGCAAAGTCAGCCATCTGACTAGGGCAGGGGACAATTATATGATCACAAGCCATTAACGTACTTATTGTTAGAACGTTCAAAGATGGTGTGCCGTCAATAATTACTAGATCGTAATCGCTAGCTACGCTCAATACTCCCGCGCTCAAACGCTCTAGAAGCTCTTGTTTCTCATCAATCGTAGAAAACCCTGCTAATGCTATAGGAAACGATGTATCAATTAGCGAGAGTGATAAATTGCCAGGTATTAAATCAATGTTTGGCCAGTGCGTTTTTTTAATTGCGTAGGCGAGCGAATCGGGATCATGGCCTTGTTCTTCCAGCTGTTCATCAAACAACAGAAATGGGGCAATGGTATTCATGTAATTGGTGTCAATGTCAGGACGATACCCCATAAAGAAACTTAAGGTCCCCTGAGCATCTGTATCGATCAATAACACTCGATAGCCAGCCAGAGCGTAATATTGGGCAGA
>JAZKFP010000022.1:0-3054 GCA_040386355.1 Pseudomonadota bacterium
AGCCCGTCACCTGGATTCCCGCCTGCGCGGGAATGACGCCAGTTCTGAAGTTACTTTTTTATAAAAAGCTCTGTTTTTACATAATAAAGTCGTCCTAATAAAAAAGGAAATAAGTATGTTATTAAATATTAAACCACGCCGAATTTCTCAACGTGGATTTACCATGATTGAAATCATGGTAGTTGTTGCAATTATTGCAGTGCTTGCAGTAATGATTATTCCACAAGTAACGGGTCGTGATGATCAAGCAAAAGTAACGCGCGCAAAACAAGATATACGCGCATTATCAGCGGCGTTGGAATTATACAAATTAGATAATCATCGTTTTCCTACCACCGAAGAAGGATTGAAAGCATTGGTAACAGCGCCACCCAGTGCAAAAAATTGGGCGCAAGGTGGTTATGTCAAAATATTACGTGATGATCCATGGGGAAGTCCGTATTTGTATTTAAGTCCCGCTTCAAATGCGCCTTACGAATTAATTAGTTATGGCGCTGACGGTAATGAAGGTGGCGAGGGGTATGATAAGGATGTTTCTTCCTCAGATGCTTAGCAGATCTTCCTCACATTTGTTTTCCCGGGTGAAATTTTTTATGAAAAGTGTTTTGTGGGAAAGTACATGCGGGCGAAAGATTTTTCGCCCCTACGGTATTGCTGTAGAGATGAAGATATTTTTAGGAGAGTGATGATGGTTTATAGGGGCGAATAATCATTTGCCCTCATTGAGCGCTGCCTATTATAAATTGAATATTTGAAACGTATTTTAGGAAATCTCATCTGCGTTCGCTACGGGTATATTTCTCCCTGAAGGAGTTTCAGATTTGCGTGCAGTAAAAACTTCGCAAGGATTTACATTAATTGAAATTGTCGTTGTGGTTGTGATTATTGCAGTCATGGCAGGAGCGGTTGCAGTTGTATTTCGTAATAATTCAGAGCAACAGCTCCTTACTCAAGAAGCTGAGCGTTTGTTGGCTCGGCTTAATTTTGCACAACAATTGTCCATAGCAAAGCGTATGGAAATTGGTATCGAGTTGTGCGACAGCGGTTACCAATTTGCAACCCAAAATTTTAATACTATCGATTATTGGGCAATTGAAGCACCAGCACCCACATTAGATTCTTTAACAGTTGATGCTCAGGCTAAAGATCAAATAAATAGTTGGCAGCAAGCTAACGAATATGGATTAATACCGATTAAATTTGGTAATCAGATGCAATTACGCGTTGCAAAAAAAGATGTAAATGGTCGCAGTGAAATGTTAGCTTTACGTCGATCTATTAATAATGATAATTCTATCGAATGTCGTGATATTTCTTCTACTTCAAAATTAAGTAAAACATCTTCAGATCTGAAAAAAGATATAATCTCAGTAAATCCGCAATTTATTTTTTCAAATTCACCGATGCAGCAAGCTCTCGAAGTGACATTAGTCAGCGCAAGTGGAAATGAGATCGTATTAATGTACGATTTAGAAAAGCGTTGGAGTATTAATCGTGAATAGTTTAAGACTATTAAAAAAATCAAAAGGATTTACTTTAATTGAAGTTATGGTTGCATTTGCAATTTTCGCGACCGCTGCTATTGGAATTTATAGTTCGATTGCGGTTTCAACGTTGTCCGCTAGTCGCATTGAAGTAAAAACACTGGCGCATTGGGTTGCGCAAAATCGTTGGGTTGAAATTCAAAGTGACTTACAAAATGTTCGGTTAGGCCGCCAAACCGATACAGTAACTTTGGCAAATCAAGAATGGTGGGTGGAAGTATTAATTGAAACGTCACCGGTTCCAACTTTATGGAAGATCGAAATTCAAGTGCGATTGCAAAGTGATCCACCTAATAGTTGGATTACAAACTTGACCGAATTTTTATTGGCTCCCAAAGTGACGCCAACATGAAATATTCGCGTGGATTTACCTTAATTGAATTAATGGTTGCCATGGCTGTAATGTCAGTGGTTGTATCCGGCAGTTATATCGTATTTGAGCAAGTACAACGTGCGCAAGATCGATTAGATGCCCACCAAACACGTTTATCAAAATTACAAAATACGATGAATTATTTTGATCAAGATTGGAAAGCCGCTTTATTACGGCGTGGAATTCGTGATGAATATGGCGATATTCCAACGAGCGGATTTATCGGTACAGAAAATGTGTTGGAATGGACGCGTCGCGATTGGCGTCGAGTCGGTTTATCAGAAAATGAACAGCGCAGTGAATTACAACGGGTACGTTATCGATTAGATCAAGAACGATTGATGCGAGATCACTGGCAAACTTTAGATCGATCACAAGACGCAGTTCCTGTGTCAACACTGTTAATGGAAAATATAGAAAGTATTAAGTTTCGCTATTTATTCGTAATGACAGACCCTAATAATCCTGTTCAAGCTTCGTCTAATTGGAGTGAAGCGTGGCCACCCACTGACGCACAATTTGCTGGATCGGCTCAACCAGAATTAATCGCCATTGAATTTACATGTGTTTCAAAAGACTGGGGTGAAATAATTCGGCGTTATTCCGCATTGCATGCGCCAGCTGCGCCAGTTATAGGTGTGTGATGATAATTAAATTTGCACCTTATCTTTTATTAAAAAAAACAGCGTATCAAAAATACTCCTCGCAACAAGGTTTTGTATTAATTACTGTTTTAATGATATTTGCCGCTGCCAGTATCATGATTTATACCATTCAAGAAAATCAAAATTTTGCACGTCAAGCAACTGCAGCGATGATTGAATACGATCAAGCTGATGCATATTTACAAGCGGCAGAACAATTAGCAATTTATGCATTATCGCAAGATTTGGATGAGGATAAAAAACAAGGCATATTAATGGATCACTTGTCAGAAGGATGGAATAAAGCAGTTGCTTATCCATTAGATCAAGGAAATCTTAGAGGCCAAATTATTGATGCCCAAGGTCGATTAAATTTAAATGATTTGGCAGATACTCAACGCTCTGCAAACATGAAAATAATATTAGAAAAATTATTTATTGAATTGGGAATACCTGAAAATAAAGAATTTATGCCAATGGCTGTTATTGAATC
>JAZKFP010000023.1:0-5781 GCA_040386355.1 Pseudomonadota bacterium
CCACTCTTTTAATTGGACGTTTAGATTTTCAACTGTACTACCGTAAGCTGCTTTTAAATCAGCGAAAGATCGGACTGATAAAATTTTCATAACGCCTCCCTTTTACGCCTCTACCTTAATTTTGCTTGTTGCTAAGTTTCATAAGATTATTGACTAGCAGTATAGGTAGCTACTCTAATTGCGCTTGTAACTTGGGACGAATATGTTGCAATAAAAGTTTAAGAATTTTATTGTTTCCGCAGACCACATTGCCGCTTTCGAAAAAGTTATCACCACCTAACGGATCAACAACCATTCCGCCTGCTTCGCGAATTAATAAAATTCCCGCCGCCATATCCCAAGATTTCAATCCAAATTCCCAAAATCCATCGAGTCGACCTGCCGCGACATAAGCTAAATCTAGCGCCGCTGCACCAGGACGACGAATACCCGCGCTTGCACCAGCAAGATCTTTTAAAATTGCCCAATAGGCTTCAGCCATATCTTGCTGATCTGGACGAAATGGCATTCCAGTTCCCAGTAAAGAACCTTCCAGTTGATATTGTTTGCTAACTCGTAAACGTCGGCCATTCATTTGAGCGCCACGGCCCCGACTTGCAGTAAATTCTTCATTGCGAATTGGATCAAGAATAATTGCCTGGTCCAATTGGCCTTTATGTTTTAATGCAATCGAAATTGCAAATTGTGGAAAGCCGTGCAGAAAATTGGTAGTGCCATCAAGCGGATCAATTATCCATTGATAATCACTGTTCTCATCCCCAGAAATTCCACTTTCTTCCGCAATATAATGATGTTTTGGATATTTATCTTTTAGTACTTCTAATACCAAAGCTTCCGCTTGGCGATCGACTTGACTGACATAATCATTCAAGCCTTTGCTTTCAATTTGAACTCGATCGAGATCTTCAAAGGCTCGACTAATGTACTTACCGGCGTGACGAGCAGCGCGGATGGCGATGTTAAGCATCGGATGCGACATGAAAAGCCTCTTGATTGTCTGGCGCGCGTGAGTTGGAATGCCGGTCTTGAATCACGGCCCGCAGAAGGATAATGAAATGCTCGACAGAATACGAGTCGTCTTAGTAGAAACAACACATCCAGCAAACATTGGATCTGCCGCAAGAGCCATGAAAACCATGGGTTTGACGGATTTAGTTTTGGTGCGACCTAAAGAATTTCCAAGTGCTCGCGCAACATGGCTTGCGTCTGGAGCCAATGATCTTTTGGAAAACGCTACAATTGTTGATAATTTTGAAGATGCTATTGCAGATTGCAATTGGGTTGTAGGAACCAGTGCGCGTATGCGGCGTTTACCTTGGCCGTTATTGCAAGTGCGAGACGCAGCTGAATGGGTTATGCAGCGTTTAATGAGTAATTCTCCAGAATTTAAATCAAAAACTAATAATCTTAAATTGCCTACAGATTCTAAAAAATCTAGCAATGAGCCTGGTAGAATTGCCGTTTTGTTTGGACAGGAAGCACGCGGTTTAACCAATGAACAATTGCGTTCTTGTCAGCTGCATTTGTGTATTCCTGGAAATGAAGAATACGCAGTATTGAATATTGCTTCAGCGGTTCAAGTCGTTGCTTATGAATTACGAATGGCATGGCTTGGTTATCAGTCAGACTTTCTCACTGCTGACAATGTAGAAAATCAAAACGTAGACTCTTTGCAAGCCAAGGAAAATATTAATCACACTGCGAATCGTAAATGCCCAACAACCAGTGCTTTTCTCGAAGAAGCTGAAACAATCTTAGCGGCTGATGGCGGATTTGAGCGCACTTCCTCAGAGTTAAGACGGATGCCAGTATATTGGGTAGATTGGGATGAGCCTTTATCGACCTATGTTGAACGTGAAAATTTTTATCAACATTTTGTGCGAGTTTTAGCGCGTTTAGGTTTTGTTGACCCTGCCAATCCACGTCAAGTCATGACTCGAGTACATCGATTTTTTCAGCGCGCGTGTCCAGATCGAGTTGAATTAAATGTAATGCGCGGCATTCTGACAGAACTTGAATTATGGCTTGAAGCAGTGCCAGATAGGGGCTCTTTACGCACGAAAACTAAAGAGTCCAATTCTGTTCCAGATAAAACCAAGAATAGTTGACTAAAACACTCAGGAATCGCGTATAATTTCTAAACAGCAAGCTATATGCAAACATTAGATTTCTAATCAATTGAATCTCAAATTAATTTATGAAAATAACCACTAAAGGTCGATACGCGGTCACCGCTATGGTGGATATTGCGATAAATGCATCGGACATTCCTGTTTCGATTGCAGATATTGCACAGCGTCATCACATTTCGGTGTCGTATTTAGAGCAACTCTTAGCGAAATTACGTCGCCAAGAATTAGTGGAAAGCAGTCGAGGTCCGGGTGGTGGATATGTGTTGGGCATTAAAGGGCTGAACATTACTATTGCTCAAATTATTGATGCGGTTGACGAAACAGTTGATGCAACCGCCTGTCATGGCAGTAGTAATTGCAATAATGGTGGCCCTTGTTTAACGCATGATTTATGGTCGGATTTAAGTGATCAAGTTCGGTATTTTTTATCTGGTATTACAATTGGTCAATTAGTACAGAAAGACGCTGCAAAAATCACTATTAAAAATAATTCTATACCGGTTGTATTGCACGAAATATCGAAATTAAATATTTCGGTTAAACAAATTTAAAGTTGCGTAAAACAAATTCAAAATGTGTTGAATAAAATATCAATTGAAAAAACGATCAAAGAATTAATTCGTAAAATATATTCTTCAGAGCATCGGGAAGTTAAAAAATTATGAATCGTCCAATTTATTTAGATTACGCTGCGACTACTCCGGTTGATGAACGAGTAGCGCAAACCATGATGCAATGTTTAACTCGTGACGGAATTTTTGGAAACGCTGCTTCACGTTCGCATTTTTTTGGTTGGAAAGCAGAAGAAGCAATTGAACACGCACGTCGTCAAGTTGCAGAAGCAATTCATGCTGACCCAAGAGAAATCGTTTGGACTTCTGGAGCAACTGAATCGGATAATTTAGCAATTAAAGGTGTTGCCGAATTCTACCAAAAAAAAGGTAAACACATTATTACGTCAAAGATTGAACATAAAGCAGTGTTAGATACTTGCCGTCAATTAGAGCGCGAAGGTTTTGAAATAACGTATTTAACTCCCAATGCAGAAGGATTGATTACGCCGAATGCAGTACAAGAAGCGTTGCGTCCAGACACAATTTTAGTGTCGTTAATGCATATTAACAATGAATTGGGAACAATTACTGATATCGCAGCCATCGGCGCAATTACGCGCGAACGCGGTATTTTATTTCATGTCGATGCAGCGCAAAGCGTAGGCAAAATTGAAGTCAATATGGAAACTACGCCGGTTGATTTATTATCGCTTTCTGCGCATAAGTTTTACGGTCCAAAAGGTGTAGGTGCTTTATATGTTCGACGTAAACCACGTGCACGTTTATCCGCTCAAATGCATGGCGGTGGACATGAGCGTGGTATGCGCTCAGGTACGTTAGCGACACATCAAATCGTTGGTATGGGCGAAGCAGCAGAACTAGCTGCAACTGAATGGAAAGCAGAATTTCAACGCATTTCAGAATTACGCCAATATTTTTGGGATCAAGTGTGTGACATGGAAAAAGTTATTTTAAATGGCTCGATGGACCATCATGTACCTGGAATTTTAAATATCAGTTTTGCGTACGTGGAAGGTGAATCACTTATGATGGCGCTGAAAGATTTAGCGGTTTCATCTGGCTCTGCTTGTACATCCGCCAGTCTTGAGCCGTCGTATGTATTGCGTGCGTTAGGTTTAGACGATGAAATGGCGCATAGCTCAATTCGATTTTCTTTCGGTCGTTTTACCACAAAAGAAGAAGTTGAAATTGCAGCGCAACGTGTACGACATGCGGTTGAAAAATTACGTGCATTATCGCCACTGTGGGATATGTACAAAGACGGTATTGATTTAAAGACCGTCCAATGGGCAGCGCATTAATTAAGTTATTTAAAAATAAATCATTAATAATTTTCACCTTAAGAAATAAATATTTTTGTTCAAAGGCAAGGCAAAAGATGAACGGAAAAGCGCAGTTTACTTAAAGTAAATGGGCATTTGAGTACATTTTTAACGCAGTATGTGAATAAAATATTATTTCCATTTAATAAAAGGAATATTGTCATGGCTTACAGTACCCAAGTCATCGATCATTACGAAAACCCAAGAAACGTTGGATCTTTCGATCAAAATGATGAACAAATTGGAACCGGTATGGTTGGCGCGCCAGCATGTGGCGACGTTATGAAATTGCAAATTAAAGTATCTAAAGATGGAATTATTGAAGACGCGCGTTTTAAAACGTACGGCTGTGGATCTGCGATTGCTTCAAGTTCATTAGTAACCGAATGGTTAAAAGGTAAATCGTTAGATGAAGCAATCACAATTAAAAATTCTCACATCGCTCAAGAATTAGCATTGCCCCCAGTGAAAATTCACTGCTCAGTATTAGCAGAAGATGCAATTAAAGCAGCAGTAAGTAATTTTCAAGAGAAACATGCAAAATTAAATAATGCAGTTGATGCGATTTAATATTCCGGAGTAAACGTGGCAATTTCTTTATCAGCCGAAGCTGCAAAGCATGTAAAACAACAATTGCTTGAACGTGGACAGGGTTTAGGTATTCGAGTAGCGGTTAAAACAACCGGCTGCTCTGGCCTGGCGTATGTTTTAGAATACGCCGATGACTATTCAGAAGACGACCAAGTGTTTAACAGCAATGATGTGAATATTATTGTTGATCCAAAAAGTTTAGTGTATGTCGATGGCACCCAAATGGATTTTATTCGTGAAGGTTTGAATGAAGGTTTTCGATTCACGAATCCGAATATGAAAGGTGAGTGCGGCTGTGGAGAGAGTTTTACAGTCTAATTGCCAAATGCATAGCTGCCTACTTTGACATTGTTCTTAAAAAATTCAATTGAATGGCGTCATTCCCGCGAAGGCGGGAATCCAGGTGAGATAAACTTGATAAGAGCCCATTAACTGGATTCCCGCCTTCGCGGGAATGACGCAGGATGTTGTATTGTTTTAACTCGTAAGCGCTATTTTCAATATATCTAATGCTTTATTATTTCGAATAACATCCCGCTGGTTTTCTATGAATTCTTCTTTCAATGCATTTCAGTTATTTGATTTACCAATATTATTTAATGTTGATTTGAATACGTTGGAGGATAAATATCGAAGGTTGCGTATTGAGTTACATCCCGATCGTTTCACGCATCAACCGGTGTATGAGCAACGTTTAGCAGCTCAACGTTATGTATTGTTGCACGATGCATTTTCCCAATTAAAAGATCCTTTAAAGCGCGGTATACATCTATTGCAGCAATACGGAATAACGTTTGATGTAGAAACGCTGCGTGTATCAGATATTAGTTTATTAGAGCAGCAATTAGAATGGCGTGAGAGTGCAGAAGAGGCAAAAAATGCTGAGCAATTATTGTTATTAAAAACAGAAATTGAAAACGCTTATCAAGAAACATTATTAGCTTTAGAAAATGATTTTGCGACATGGCAACAAAAAAATATTAATGTTGCGCATCCAGAAAAATCCAATGTGCCTAAAGAATTAATTAATTATCTGGGACATTTAGCAAGTCTTGAAAATATTAGTGAATCAATTCGACGTCGACTGTGATTCAAAAGTTAAATGAATATACCCGTAGCGAATGAAAATTAGGTAAAACGAAGTGGTGAAGCCTGAAGATT
>JAZKFP010000024.1:0-18352 GCA_040386355.1 Pseudomonadota bacterium
AATTTAGTAAAATTTACTTTTCGAGTTTAATTTTTTTTAAAATACTTTAAAAAAATATATCTGAATTAAAAAAATTATATTAAATATTATTTAATTCATAATTGATTTTGTTTCCTTAAGAAGAATTCACTTGAAAAATCACTTTTTGTTTGTTGCGGCACAGGGATTTCATAAATAACGCCTTTAAATTGCTTAATATTATCATTTAGCTCAATAACGTCAGAAATATTATGATTAAATCCAACTGTATAAACAGCTGTTTTTGGAATCTGGAGACTTGCCGATCCGTTGATGGAACATGTTTTATCAGCTTGTTGAACTGCATCAACTAATTGAGAAATTATATCTTCATCTCTACAATTAAAAGAAGATTTCTCTACACGTGATTTAATTTCTTCATAGTTGCTTTTAAAAAACTGTTGTTGATTTTCTACTGGAAACTCAAGATTAATTTTTCTTGAAACAAATTCCCAGTCATTTTCATCGATAGGCAAAGGGTTGTCTGTATGAAAACTATTGACTAGTACTTTTGTCATTTTAAAACAATCTTCGCCATAAGATGCTAAAACTGGTATACGTGGACTAGTTGCAAGGAACATGAAAGCGGCAGTATGCGCAAGCATTACCTCTTCACGAGATTTTGTAGATTCATCTCCAAAAAAATCGGAAAATGTATTCAAAATGTGCACAAAATACACTGGTATTTCACCTTCCAACTTGAATTGTTGCTTCGTACTAGCATCTATATTAAACGGATGATGTTTAGGCGAATTTTCAGGTACCACAGTAAGCAACCGCTTACCTAACGCTTTTTCCAAATCTTTTAAAAAGCAATACATACTTTGCTGATGCAATATAATAGTTTTTAGAAAAGGTAAATTTTTCTTAACATTTATTCCATCATTATTTTCAATATCTAGTTGATCGTCTGGATTAAGATGAGCCTGTTTTAAAATTAGTATTACACCTTCACTAAAGTCACCCTTTTTTAAAATGACTGCCTTGTTAGCTGCCAGCAGATCTAAAAAACATTGCTGTGATTTACAACCTGGGTTTTTTTGACTTTTGCCGCGTTGGGTCAACAATTTTTCTGTAGGAGTGAAAGAGATTTTTTTCAAACAAACTTCTAATTTTTGTTGGTGGTCTGGCTCACGAAAATCCTGCCAATTGAAGAAATTACTTTCGGCAGCTTTTACGCTAGTAAGAGAAGTTTTTTGTGTGAAAGGAATAGTTAAACTAAGAGCCAAGGCTGTACTGATTTTCATGACGGATGACCTTTTGTGTAAATGACCATCCTTATCTTCACTGAGAAATAAATTAATTTCTTTCAGAAATCCTGAGACTATTGCAATATTTTGTAGGAATAGTATGTCAGACCTTTTTGTTTTTCAACGCATCTTTTTACTTATGGTTTGATATTTAATAGATTCAATAAAAATCCCAGCCTAAGCTGGGATTTTTTGTACATCTTTCTAATTAAAATTTAAACTACTGACACATTTGACCAGCAGCATCACCCGTACAAACTTGTAAATTACTTTGCATAGCCATGCCTTCACTATTTCTGCCATAGAGAGACAACATTTTAAAATCTTCAGCAGCGACAGGATCAGTGCTATTGGTTATTGGAATTTCGACGGATGAAGCGCTGCGTGAAAAATCTGCTTCACCAATTCGATTCGGTCCACCATCTGCACAATCACCAGCTTTGCAAAAAGTAGCGCCATCAAAACCCATACGGCCAGCACTAAAAGTCCATGCAGCGTTGTATGTAGCGGTTTGATTAGCCGTTAATGTTAATGCCTCAATTTCTGATAATGCAGACGCTGTTAATTCAGGCCAAGGTAAATTTGGCATAGATGCCCAAACCGGTGGAACACCTTCTACTTCAATTTCAAAAGTACTTGCACCACCAACCGTAAATGGAGTTGAGCAGGTTGTATCACTATATAAAGCCATTCGAACTTCTCGACCGTTGCGATAAAAATTTCGAATAACATTATCACCTTCATCACCTTGCGGAAGATGTAGCCAAGTATCGTCAGTACTTCTTGTTTCACCAACATTAGGATCTAAGCTAACTTCTGTACCAAATGCATTCACACGCCAACCAGATAAACGCTCTGCATCTGAACTATGTTTTTTGTAATAAGAAATGATTTCTTCGCCGCCGCCAGTAATCTGCTGCGATACACTGACACATTCCAATCCATCATAAGCTTGAATATCAAATTGCAAAGCACGGTCATAGTTAATTACTGCCGTCGGATCATCAGCACGTTTACCACGCTGTGCAGTTGCACCGGCGTACATTGCTAATGGATTAATATCTCCAGCAAATTTCCATAAGTTGTCTTCAAATTGTACTGCCATGCCGGAACCAACTGGCATGATCTCACCATCTGGTAATTGCAATACAAAACTTACACGGCAGCGTGGCTCATCGGATAAATCACACTTACCAAGCGTTGGACTTAAAAATTCTGATCCCCATAATTGGCCATCTTCACCATTCTCAAAAAAGCCACACAATTCAGCTGCAACTTCTGTTGGTCCAAACGCAGGTTCGTCTTCTCCAGCAAATTGTGAATTAGTAGAAATTTGACTTGCCAAACCAGTTGTCTCATTCAGACAAGCTTCTTGACTTTCCATCGCAGCGCTCATGTTGTTAAACAATACTTCTAAAGAAGTTAATGAAAGATCAGCTGCGCTGTCATCGATCGTTAATTCTCCTTCTGCAGCAGCACCCGCTTCTAAATACAAATTCCCTTCACCCAAACGTGGCGAAATTTGTACAAAAGCTGCATCGTCTACACCAGTAGTAATATCTAGAACATCAAGAACTCGGTCATAACCAGTACGTGAGCCCGCATTGAGTGAGCCAGAAATAAAGTCAAAATCATCCGATAAATCGGCATTATCAAGTACAGATTCTAATGTTTCTTGAAGTGTGGTTTGAACATCTTCTATATCAGACTCATCAAGACCTTCCACTGCACCGCTCATTAGAGAACCTGGATCTTCACCAGTTGCCAACAAAACAATTGCGCTGGTCAACGGCGTAACATTTGCAATGCCGTTGCCTTGTGCGACGGAGTAAAGACATAAATATTCAGGGCCAGAATAACCACAGACTTCAATTCGATAAGGGCCTTCACCGGTAAGTGCAACGTTTGAATAACTACCATCAGCATTTACTTCGACATTTTCTACAACAACTTCTCCACTTGCATCCAAAATGCGAAGCAGAGCATCTGTCAATGGAGCTCCAGTTGCTACGTCGCCAGAAAGGCCAGTAGATGCGGAATCATCGTTATCGTCACTTCCGCCACAGCCAACTGATAGCAGAAATGTAGACATTACAACGTAGGATAAAAGACGTCCTATCCTTGGACGATTTGATTGAGGCATACCTTCTCCTTGGTTTTTTAAGACATGATCTTTCAATTCAGAATGAAGGCCACAACAACTGCAAGGTCATGGTCGAGTTTTAAGTTTCGACTAGAAATGAAAAATGAGTAGGCGATTTGAAATAAATAATTGGTAATGATTCTATCAAATTCATTCACATGCGAATTAGTTCTTAGAAGTAATCGTTGGATCGATGTACGATGCGCACCAATAAATATTTTTAACAGAAAAGAGATACCGCACATGATGATTAAAAGCGTTATTTTATCGGGTGGGTCAGGTACGCGATTATGGCCAGCTTCTCGAGAAAGCTATCCAAAGCAATTATTACCTCTGACCGGAGAGCATTCTTTACTGCAGCAAACGGCGTTGCGATTGCAAGGTATTCCTGAAATCGATGTTGATCCTCAGCCTTTAGTTGTGACGAATGAAGAATATCGTTTCGTAATTGCCGAACAATTGCGTGAAATTCATTTAGGTCAATCACAAATTGTCTTAGAACCAGTAGGCAGAAATACAGCACCTGCGTTAACCCTGGCAGCATTAACTGCAATTGCGGAAGGCGATGACTCAATTCTTTTAGCAATGCCAGCGGATCACGTAGTAGAAGATGTTAAAGCTTTTCAGAAAACAATTAGTGCAGGTGCAAAACAAGCAAGCCAAGGTTCGCTAGTAACCTTTGGAATTATTCCAGATCGTGCAGAAACCGGTTATGGATATATTCGTGCAGGCGCATTAGTTGATCAATCAAACTCATCGTCGATAGAAAGTAGCTTGGCAGCACGTCATCTAGTGTTGTTTGTCGAAAAACCCGATGCAGATACTGCAGCCGATTACGTTGCAAGCGGGGAGTACTTGTGGAATAGCGGTATCTTTATGATGAAGGCCAGTGTTTGGTTAAAAGCAATCGAACATTTTCGTCCTGATATTTTGCAAGCCTGTCGTCAAGCATTTGAAACGCGGCAATTAGACGCTGATTTTATTCGCATCGATAAAAAATCGTTTGTCGAATGTCCATCCGATTCTATCGATTACGCGGTAATGGAAAAATTACACGATGCACCACAATTGGGAACTTCTGTTGTCTTACCTTTATCTGCAGGATGGTCGGATGTCGGTGCGTGGGATGCACTATGGTCTGTTTCTGCAAAAAATGAAGAAGGTAATGTTGCTCGCGGTGAAGTGATGTTTCAATCAAGTCACAACACATTAGTGCACGCAAATCATCGTTTAGTAG
The DNA here is from genome assembly GCA_040386355.1 of Pseudomonadota bacterium. Lineage (GTDB taxonomy): Bacteria > Pseudomonadota > Gammaproteobacteria > Pseudomonadales > UBA6940 > JAZKFP01. The sequence goes on from JAZKFP010000024.1 coordinate 4,649, forward strand.
CCGCAATCGGTTGCGAAAATATGATCATTGTTGAAACTTCAGATGCGGTTATGGTTGCTCATCAAAGTCGTACGCAAGAAGTTAAAGCAGTAGTCGCTCGTTTAAAAGAAGAAGGTCATACCTTGGCGCAAGCGCATAGAAAAGTGTATCGACCTTGGGGTTGGTACGATTCGATTGATAGTGGAGAACGTTTTCAAGTAAAACGAATCGTAGTAAATCCAGGAGCCACGTTAAGTCTTCAAATGCATCATCATCGTGCTGAACATTGGATTGTTGTAAAAGGTACAGCTGAGGTAACGTGCGGCGAAAAAGTTTTTTTATTAGCAGAAAATGAATCAACGTATATCCCGCTTGGTCAAACCCATCGTTTAGCAAATCCTGGGAAAGTACCGTTAGAAATGATTGAAGTTCAATCCGGTAGTTATTTGGGTGAAGACGATATTGTTCGTTTTGAAGACACCTATGGACGAGTACCTGCGTAAAAAATGTTTAAAGAATAAAACGTTTATTTAATAGAAGAGAGGAGTTTGAAGTGACCAAAGCAATGATTTTAGCAGCCGGTCAAGGTTCACGTGTTAGGCCGCTGACTAAAAATTTACCTAAACCGATGGTGCCTGTTTTGGGTAAGCCGGTGATGGAATATTTAATTGAACATCTTGCACGATATGATATTAAAGAAATTATGGTCAACGTTGCATACAACCATAATAAAATTGAAAGTTATTTTGGAGACGGACATCGTTGGGGTGTATCGATTGGTTATTCATTTGAGGGCGCACGCGAGTATGGTGACATCGTTCCCAAACCAATTGGGTCCGCAGGCGGGCTACGAAAAATACAAGATTTCAGTGGGTTTTTTGACGAAACTACATTAGTAATTTGCGGCGATGCAATTGTCGATTTAGATTTAAAATCAGCGATATATGAACATCGACAAAAAGGCGCTGTTGCCAGCGTAATTACGCTTGATGTGCCACGCGAACAAGTTAAAAATTACGGTATAGTTGTAGCGGATGAAGAAGGGCGCGTTAAATCTTTTCAGGAAAAACCTTCACCCGAAGAAGCCAAGTCAACATTAGCAAGTACCGGTATTTATATTCTCGAACCCTCGGTAATTGATTTAATTCCACAAAATAAAAATTACGATATTGGTAGTCAACTCTTTCCGTTGCTCGTAGAAAAAGGATTACCATTTTACGCCCAAAAACGTTTTTTTAATTGGATTGATATCGGTCGATTATCCGATTATTGGACTGTATTGCAACGCGTTCTATGCGGTGAAGTTGCGCAAATCGATATGCCGGGCAAAGAAATTCGTCCTGGCGTTTGGGTAGGCCCGAATACTTCGATTGATTGGGAAAATGTCGAAATTGTAGGTCCGGTTTATATTGGTTCAAGCGTAAAAATTGAAAAAGGTTGTTCTATTATTGGACCAACATGGATTGCACACGGCAGTCATTTAAGACCATACGCAAAAGTTGAAAAAAGTATTTTATTTGAATACACGAGAATTGGTGAAAACCAACATTTTTCCGAAATGATTGTTGCGCCACAATATTGTGTGACACGGTCTGGAGACGTGTGGTATGCGGGTGATGATACATGTACCCTCCGATGGAGCAACTCCCGCGCGTAAACAGGCCTTCCTCAAAATAATTTCCAGGTTGTTGCTCGCTCATTTGCCTGCTCACATACTTTTGAGTATGCTGCGCAGGCTCATTTCGCAAGCGCCTACTGGAAAACTATTTTGAGTTTGGCAGCAGGTTTCAATATTCATGAAATCTTTTCGGGTTCTCGTTCAAAATGTTCATCAATTTATTTTATTCGTAGGGGCAAATAATTATTCGCCCGTTGCAATTGATTGACAATGAATTTGGAAATTAACAAACAATAATTTTTTGTGTCGATATTCCTGTTTGTAGGGGTGATACATTTTTCGCCCTTTTTTACGTGTGTTGAACTCTATTAATTTTTTAATGTCTTTTTTATCATTCAATTTTATTTCATTTAAGGATATTTATGCCGAATTCTAATATTCGTGTTTTGATCACGGGTGCGAATCGTGGGATTGGCTTGGCATTAACAAAACAGTTTGCGGATCGTGGATATAAGGTAATTGCAGTGTGTCGGCAATCCAGCGCTGAATTAAAAAAATTACCGGTTGAAGTGATTGATAATATAGATGTTACTCAGTCCGATTCTATTCGATTAGTTTTGGAGATTCTCTCTGGTCGATCGATTGAAATATTAATAAATAACGCTGGAATATTGCGTGCTGATCAATTGTTTACTCTAGACGATGAAGATATAACGAATCAATTTTTAGTAAATGCGTTAGCGCCATTACGAGTGACTCAAGCTTTAGTTCATTTACTATCGGAAAATTCAAAAGTTATTATGATCACGAGTCGAATGGGTTCAATGGCAGATAATACATCTGGTAGTTATTACGGGTATCGCATGTCAAAGGCTGCACTAAATGCCGTAGCGGTTTCGTTGGCAAATGATTTGAAAGACAAGAAAGTTGCAGTTGCAGCTATTCACCCGGGTTTTGTACAGACTGATATGGTGGATCATGCGGGGGACATAAGCGCTGATACTGCTGCGGAAAGAATCGTTGCGCGTATCGATGCGCTTGATTTAAAAAATACTGGAACATTTTTCCATTCAAATGGTGAAATATTGCCGTGGTGATTTACATTTTAAATGTCGAATTTTAATTAAAATTATTACAACCAATTTTCCATGACTATAGCGAACACAGATGAGATTTCCTAAATCGTTTTTTTAATGGTTAATTAGGAATAGGCAGCGTTCAACACGGGCAAATGATTATTCGCCCCTACAAAAAATCATCATTTTCTTAAAAATACCTAAATCTCTGACGGTTACTGTAGAGGCGAATAATCATTTGCCCGCATGTACTTTCCCACTAAAACTCTCATGTTTTAATTTTACCAAATTGTCATACCGCTGACTCTGATTCGTCATAAAGTCTTTCTATGTTTTTTCAGTAGTAGAACTCTTGGAGAAATATTATGAAGAATCAGAGCGTCATCACTCTAGTTTCTGAAACTTTTTTGCCAGATGTAAATGGAGTAGCTCGAACTCTTGATCGACTAAGTAAAGAATTGTGCATTCAAGGTGTGAAAATTCAATTAATTGTTCCTAAAAATAATGAACGCATTTTAAATTTTTCTGAAAATAATTCTATTTTTTCTACATTATCATTACCATTGCCTGGTTATCCCATGGTGCGTCTTGGCGGAATTATGCCGAATCAATTAAAAAAAATATGGCAACAAGAACGTCCAGATTTTGTTTATATCGCTACTCAAGGCCCGCTCGGATTAATAGCAATGCTAACGGCAAAAAAATTAAAAATTCCAGTGATAAGTGGTTTTCATACGCAATTTCATAACTACGCACAAGATTATGGATTGGGTTGGGCTACACCTGTCGTTTTAAGTTATTTACGTTGGTTTCATAATAGTTGTAATGCAACCTTAACGCCGACGCGTGAAATGCAGCAAGAGTTAGTCAAAAAAGAATTTGAAAGAGTGCGCGTATGGGGGCGAGGTGTGGATACTCAGTTATTTACACCTAGTAAACGATCATTGTCGAAACGAAAAAAATTAGGATTAGCGGTTGAAGATTTTCTATTACTTTATGTAGGTAGAATTGCAAAGGAAAAAAATTTAGATGTGGTTTTTAAATCCTATTATGCAGCACGCGCAGTACGCAAAAATACGCGTTTATTAGTAGTTGGAGATGGGCCACTATTAGAAAATTTAAAAAAACTCCATCCCGAAGTTATTTTTACGGGTGAAAAAAATGGGGAAGCCGTTGCAGAAACTTATGCCATGGCAGATGTTTTTTTATTCCCCAGTCTAACCGATACCTTTGGTAATGTAGTTTTAGAAGCAATGGCAAGTGCAGCACCTGTAGTTGCCTTTAATCAAGCCGCTGCAAAAATTCATATTCAACATAATATTTCAGGCAAACTTGTTTCGAAAAAATCAGAAAAGAAATTTGTTGAAATGGTACTCGAAATGATCAAGTGCAAGCCTGAAGAATTAAAAAGAATGGGTGAGCATGCACGCAATGAAGCAAAACGTTTTAACTGGCCATTATTCGCAGAGCAGTTTTTAAAATATTGCCGTAAAGTTCAATTACATTCTAAATCTGTTAAGAAATTGACAAAGCAATCGTTCGTTGTGGTAGTGTGAATTTTTTAATTAAAATAGTAATTTAATAAATTGAAAATTATTAAATTGAAGAAGACTAGTCATCACCACCTTCGATACCTAATTTTTGTAAACGATATCGCAATGAACGCAATGTCATTCCTAAAATTTTAGCAGCAGCAGTTCGATTCCAACGGGTTTTTTCTAATGCTTTTAAAATAGCGCCACGTTCAATATTGGCAAGATATTCTTCTAACGGTTGGTTATTTAATGCAGCCAATGTGTAAGTAACTTCGTCCTGAGTTGCTATATCAGATGCTTCATCAAAACTTTGCATTCCGTTAACTGCTATTGTTGAGTCTATTGTTTGAAAAGCAACTTGTTCTTTAATCGCCACATCACGTATGAAATTTTCACGTAATTGCAAGTGTTGTTGTAAAATTACGGTCGAATCACATAGGGTAAAAGCGCGTTCTAAAATGTTTTCTAATTCTCGAACATTGCCGCGAAAATTATATTGATAAAGTATATAAAGTGCTTCAGGTGAAAGAGTTTTCAAGGGCGCACTTGATTGCGAAGCTAAACGTTTTAAAAAGAAATCACAAAGTAATCGAATATCCGAGTTGCCACGATCACGCAGTGGTGGGACTTCAACCCGAATCACATCTATTCTATAAAATAAATCTTGACGAAACCTTCCTTCGACAACTTCTTGATCTAAGTTTTTTAACGTTGCACTTATTATTCGACAATCAATCGAAATTTCTTGATTGCTACCCACTGGGCGAATTTTCTTTTCTTGAATTGCGCGCAATAATTTAACTTGAATACTTTGACTTAATTCTGCAACTTCATCTAAAAATAAAGTCCCACCTTCAGCGGATTGGAATAAGCCTTTTTTATCTTGATGTGCTCCTGTAAAACTTCCTTTGATATGGCCAAAAAACTCACTTTCCATTAATTCCAATGGAATTGCACCGCAATTAATTGGAACGAAAGGGCCATTAAAACGTGGACTTAATTGATGAATGAGCTGAGCAACTTTTTCTTTACCAGTACCCGATTCCCCATGAATAAATACGGGCGCTTGGCTACGAGCAACTTTATGAATTTGTTCTTTCAGTTTGTGCATTATCTCAGATTCACCCAAGAGTGAATTTTGAGATTCTTGTGGTGAAAGTTTAAGTTTTAAAACAGAACGAATCGTATCGCGTAATTGATTTAAGTCCACCGGCTTTGAAATGAAATCAAATGCGCCTGCTTTTAAGGCAGTGATTGCTGCCGACATATTGCCATGTGCGGTGATAACAGCAATAGGTGTATCAGGACGTTTTGTTAACATATAGCGAACAAGTTCAATACCATCGCCATCCGGTAAATTCATATCCGTTAAACAAAAATCAAATCGCATACGATCGATATTTTTTTTTGCAGTGGCAATGTCAGAAACGCATTCCGCATCAATAGCCATGCGTCGTAATGTTATTGCTAGTAGATCGCGAATGTCCTTTTCGTCATCCACAATTAGAGCATGAGGCATAGCTCCAATCCGTCCCTTATCAGTTTGTACGCAGAATTATAGGTGAAAAATTATGAAGCTTGCTGTTGTTCTGGAAGATTGAGTGAGCGCTTCGGATGAGAAAAATAAATTCTGAATACAGCTCCCTTTTTAATGGAGGAAATTATTGATTGATTCTGAATATCGGTATTGAAAATTCCATGTGATGGTGATTGCCGATGTTCATTTTTTAAAAAGATTAGTTGGGCTTGGTTTAAATCACAAATTTCACTACACAAATAAAGTCCTAACCCGGAACCAGCGCTCTCAGTTGTAAAAAAGGGTTCAAAAATATGTTGCGCAACATCTTCATTAATTCCCGGGCCACAATCAGTGACATCAATGAATGTTCGCTCATCTGAATCTTGATCTACCGTAATTTGACTCCAATATCGTCCAGTGATTGAAAAACTATAACGAATTCCATTATCTAGCAAGTTATTTAATACTTGTTGCAGATGGCTTGGATCAAATGCAATTTGAAAATGCTGGCTAATCTTTAATTCGATTTCTATATAAGAAGGATGTTCGTCTAAATCAATTTGAATTTGTTCTCGATATTGTCGAATAAAATCTTCAAGCCAAGGACTTAAAGAAATTAAACTGGGTTTTGCAATTTCACGTCGCGAAACCTGCATTACATTTTCAATTATTGCATTAACACGATGACTGTGACGCAACATGATATCAACTAATGTTTGCTGCTCTACAGTCGGTTCTATTTCTGCTAGTAATTGCGCAGCATGACTAATTGCCCCTAACGGATTACGAATTTCATGCGCAATACTACCTGCTAAACGTCCTAAAGAGGCAAGCTTTAAATGTTCGGCTTGTTGTCTGACTTTGATTTCATCATCCATAAAAATAATAACGAAATCTTCTGCAGTTGGTGTTAATCGAGAAAAGCTTGCATTAATAATTGGGCAAGTCGTTTTTTCACGAAAAGGAACTTTTTTATGTTGATTGTTTTGGTTCCATTCAAGGTAAGCTCGCCACAATCGTGGTGCATGCGCTTGTAAAATGAGTAATTGATTTGGATTGCCAAGCATTTGATGTGCAGATCGATTACTTAAGATTACTCGTCCTCTCGTATCAATCAGTAAAATCCCCGTTTGCATGCGTTGAATAATAAGCTCATTTAAACTTTCTAAACGTTGCAGTTGCGCTGCTTGTTTTTGTGCTTGAGATTCACTACTTTGCTGCAATCGAGAAACATATTGCGAAAGTAACGATGTTCCAAAAAAAGTCATTCCAAGTAAACCAATAGAAAGATTTAAAAAATCTCCGGTTCCAGTTTGCAAAGTAATAAGAAGATGTTGAAAGAAGATTGCAAGCGTTGCCATTGCCGCAAGAAAAGTTGCGAGCCGTCCCGCAAATAAAATACCACCAGCTGCAATCGATACCACTTGCAGCATATTCACTTGACTGTTTAATCCACCAGATGCGTAAGACAAAATATTGATTGCTAAAATGTCGATGGTTAAATGTGCAAAGGTTAACCAATACAACATTTTTGGTCGATCTTTCAAAGGCATTAAAGAAAATATGCAAATTAGTAAATAACAGCTACTCACTGTCATGTAGAGATTTAAACGTACAGGATCAGTTGTAATTTCGGTTCCTAAAAAAAACCAACTCATCCACAAAAAAACTGCCATTGCAATTCGGTAGGTGGTGTAAATCAAAGCTGCAGGTCGGAAAGTGGAATACAGTTCAGTTGTAAATCTTTGAGTATTTGTACCCAAAAGTTTTTTGATAAAGTCCATGATGTTTCTCATGAGATCAGTATTAACATCAATTACGGATATGCAGGAATGATAGTTACGTCGGTTGCTGCAATCTGAAAAGTAGAGTTTAGTTGGTTAGCTGATGATTGCCTGAGTTTTCGAATTAAAAATTGATTTTTTATACCCAAAGTTTAATGAGGAATACAGATAACTTATTGCATGCGAATGAAAAAGAATGGGAGAGCTATTTTTTTGAATGATAAAAATTGAAATAATTAAGTAAGAATTATTAATGTGAAAGAAAAATTTTATGAAAAATATAAAGAGTTAGTATTAGGCAGATTCACATGATACGTAAGGAAAAAATTTTATTAAAAAAATTGATTTTCTTTAGCGCCGTATTGAAAGCAGTATGATTCTATTAAGAAAAACAACTTATGGCAGATTTTCTAAAAAATCTAAAGTGCGTAATTTGAATTGCAGAAATAATAATATCTGACTACCGTCAATACGTAATAGTACTAATTTGTAATAGTTAGGTAGTGAAGGAAGTTACTATGTTCGATCAAAAGCTAAAGGCGCAATTAAGTGCGACTCAAGAAGAATTAGCTAATTTACATGATTATCACACTGCGATTAAACAAAATATAGCTGTGATTGAATTTACTCCAGATGGCTATATTTTGACTGCAAATCAAGCATTTCTTAATGTTGTGCATTACCAACTTTCTGAAGTTGTAGGACAGCATCATAGAATGTTTTGTGAACCAGGTTATGCAAAGACGGTTGAATACGCTGAATTTTGGCGCCAACTAGCTCGTGGAATTAGCCAATCACATACTTTTTTACGGCATGGTAAAGGCGGCATTAAAATTTGGTTGGAAGCTACTTATTTTCCAGTAATGCACGATGGCCAAGTTATTAAAATAGTAAAATTTGCCAGCGATGTAACACAAAAAACATATCAATTAAGAGACCAAGAGGCTCTTATCGATGCATTGCAAAAGTCTCAAGCTATTATTGAATTCACTCCAGAAGGCTACATTCTCAATGCAAATGCAAATTTTTTAAAATGCGTAGGTTATGGATTATCCGATATAAAAGGCCAGCATCATAAAATGTTTTGTTACGATGAATTTTATCGTCAACAACCTACTTTTTGGAATGACTTAAAAGCTGGTCAATTTAAATCTGGTCAGTTTGAGCGTAAAAATAGTCGGGGTGAATCACTTTGGCTTGAAGCAACATATAATCCTATTTTTGATGAAGATGGGAAAGTCGTAAAGGTTATTAAATTTGCCAGTGATATAACTGCTTTAATTAAACAACAACAAGCGGTTAAAGCGGCATCGGAGTTTGCTCATAAAGTTTCTGCACAAACTGAAAAGATTTTTGATGAAGGATCAGGCTTACTTAATCAAAGTGTGGATAACTCTCGTCTTATTCGTGATGAAATTACCCGAGCTTCACAATTGTTAAATAATTTATCGGACCAATCCAAATCAATTTACGAAATTGTGAGCACTATTCGCAGTATTGCAGATCAAACAAATTTATTAGCATTAAATGCCGCAATTGAAGCTGCAAGAGCCGGTGAACATGGAAGAGGATTTGCTGTTGTTGCAGATGAAGTTAGAAACTTGGCATCTCGTACAGGTGTTTCAACCGTTGAAATCGAAGAAGTGGTAAAAACCAATATCGATCTTACGCAAAATGTTCTGAGTAGTATGTCTAAAACAATTATGGAAGCGGAACGTGGTAATAAATTAATTAATGATTCGGCATTGGTTTTTAATACGATTAAACAATCGTCGGCACAAGTGAGTGAGTCGGTAGCGCAACTTGCAAGATTTCAATAGTATACCTCCGCAGAATGGTTTTCCAGGGTGCAATGTCTTGCAAACGGCATTGCACGCTTACTCATTCGCCTGCTCACATATTTTGCAATATGCTGCGCGGGCTCATTTCGCAAGCGCCTACTGAAAAACGCATTCTGCGTTCGGTACAATATAAATTAACTCTAATAATTTATGCGCGATTGAATGAAAAAGCAGGAATTAGAACCTCTGCTTTTTTATAAGGTGGTATATCTTTAGCTTTTTATTTTAGAGTAATTTTAAAAAGGTTTAACAACAGCCAAAATAACAATTGCAATTAAAATAACAACAGGGGCTTCGTTAAACCATCGAAAAAATATATGTGATTTAGTGTTTTGATTTTCAGCAAATCGTTTCATATATAATTTGCATAATTTATGATATCCAACCAATAAAACTACCAAAAATAGTTTTGCATGTAGCCAGCCTTGTGTTTTGTAAATATCCCAATTAGAAGCTGCCATCCAAATTCCAAAAACAAAAGTGGCAATTAAAGAAGGCGTCATAATCCCCCAAAATAATTTCTTCTCCATTACTTTGAAGCGCTCATGACTGACTTCGTCTTTTGTCATAGCGTGGTATACGAACAATCGTGGTAAATAAAATAGTCCGGCAAACCAAGTGACCATGCTGATGATGTGAAACGCTTTAATCCAAAGCATTATGTCTTCCTTAAAATGATTTGATATGTGCATTTATCCGTCCTGACAGGACGGTTTAATTTTTTTCGTGTGCATTGTACAGGCGCTTGCGCACCTGCCTAGAATCATATGTCGCTACGCGACAATTAGAATCAGCGTGTAAAACCATTTATTACGTATGAAGCCGACTATGTGTGTAGGGGCGAATAATTATTCGCCCACTAAATGTTTTGGATTTTTCAATTTACATAGCAAAAAAATTGTAAATATTTTTAAAATTAATTATTTAACCCAGCTTTGCCAGATATCTTGTAATTGATTTTTGCGTAATCGTGGGCCGTAATGTTTTACTAATTCAGCAGCTGCAAGATTTGCAAAATCAGCAGCTTTTACAGCAGCGAAACCTTGTTCGCGTGCAAATAAATAACAGCCTGCAAATAAATCACCTGCGCCATTAGTATCAATTGCTTTAGTCGGATATCCAGCAGCTTGAAATGATCCTTCCGCTGAAAATCCAGTACAGCCTTTCGAACCCTGCGTAATAACAACTTCTTTTGCAATGGAACTTAGTTTTTCCATGCAAATAGACATATCGGAAGTTTGTGTCCATTCAAAAGCTTCATGATGGTTGCAAAATAATAAATCCAACGGAGTATTAGCAATCATTTCTTCTAAACCGTTTCGAAAATATTTCACCATGCTTAAATCGGAAAAACTCATGGCGACGCGTTTGCCTTGTGCTTGAACACTTCCTCGGCTATTGAACGCCAATGCACGTGCCGCTGCAGAAGTTGCGGAATAACCTTCAATATAGAGCCACTGAGTATTCGCAATATGTTCGCTTTGAATGTCGTTAATCGACCACTGATCTGCAATACCTAAATAGGTCAGCATAGTGCGTTCTGCATCTGGTGTAATAAATACTAAACAGGTGCCAGTAACCAGCGACGGATGCGTTTTTGGTTGGCTGAGTGGTGTAACACCAGAATCTCTTAAATCTTTTAAATAAAATTGTCCGGTCGCGTCGTCTGCAACGCTACAAGCCAACGCTGATTTACCATTTAATTGCGCAATCGCAATCATGGAGTTTGCTGCCGATCCACCAGAAGCGCGGCGACAATGCAATTGCATTTTTAAAAGTTGAGCATTTAATGCGTGATAACGTTCAGCATCAATTAATGTCATGACACCTTTTTCAATATCCAACTGTTGTAGTAGCGCTTCATCAACAGCGTATTCGTGATCAAGTAAAGCATTGCCTAATGCAAGCGCACAAAATTCTGTGGTTTTTGCAGAAGAATTTAGAAATGAGTTCATGATGGATCGCGTTCCGTTTGTTTTACATTAAATGAGGGGTTCGTGAGACTTTGATTGTTCACGTTTTAACTGACAATACAATGCAGACGTATCTAAACGTCCATTGCCTGCGTGTTGAGATTTTAAATAGGATTCAAGACAATATTTTAAATTTGGTAATTGCAACTCTAGATTATTTGCCATGTTTTGACAGATAGTTAAATCCTTAACCATCCAATCAATAGCAAAGCCAAAAGTAAATTCTTTATTGTGAATGGAATGCGCACGATGCTGCATTTGCCAAGAACCAGCTGCGCCTTGTTGAATTAAAGTAAATACTTGTTCAACATTTAAACCAGCACGTTGGGCAAATAAAATACCTTCAGATAATCCAGCCAATACACCACTTACGCAAATTTGATTGACCATTTTTGCTAATTGGCCGCAGCCAATTGCGCCCATATGTTCAAAAGCTTTTGCATAGCATTTAATCATGGGTTCAATCTGTTTAATTGCGGATATATTTCCACCCATCATGACAGTGACAGCGCCTTGTTCAGCACCGATTTGTCCGCCAGAAAGTGGCGCATCAATAAATTCGATAGCCTGTTGTGCTAATTTTTCAGCAAGTAATCGTGTTGTATCTGCACTGATTGTACTGTGATCAACAATTGTTTTTAATGCGGGAATTTTTGATGAGTGAAATGAATTCACTATCTTGTGTGTAATGAAGGAAACATCATTGTCGTTGCCAACACACAGAAAAATAATTTCACACATGTGTGCTAATTCACTGGGCGATTGTGCAATCCAAGAGGTAGAAGCAGGAAAATTTAATTTTTGTTGTTCTAGCCAGATTTTTGATTTTGCAGATGTGCGATTCCAAACGCCTACAGAATATCCACCGCGAACCAAATGACTCGCGATGGGAAATCCCATAGTTCCAAGACCAATGAAACCAATGTTCATCGAGTCTTAACGTCGATCGATAGACACATAGTCACGTTGCGTTGAGCCAGTATATAACTGACGTGGACGACCGATTTTGTAAGGTCCGCTGATCATTTCATGCCAATGTGCAATCCAACCAACGGTTCGTGCTAAAGCAAAAATTACAGTAAACATGCTCACTGGAATTCCAATGGCACGTAAGATAATTCCTGAATAGAAATCAACGTTTGGATAAAGTTTTTTCTCAACAAAATACGGATCAGACAATGCGATTTCTTCTAACCGTAATGCCAGATCAAATAACGGATCGTTTAAATTTAATTCTTTTAATACTTCATGACAGGTTTGACGCATTACTTTTGCGCGTGGATCAAAGTTTTTATAAACACGATGACCAAAGCCCATTAAACGGAATGAATCATCTTTGCTTTTCGCTTTAGCAATATATTGATCAACGTTTTTAACGCTGCCCATTTGCATCAACATATTTAATACGGCTTCGTTAGCGCCGCCGTGTGCAGGTCCCCATAACGCTGCAATTCCAGCTGCAATACATGCAAACGGATTAGCACCGGAAGATCCAGCAAGACGTACGGTAGAGGTTGAAGCGTTTTGTTCGTGATCTGCATGCAGAATAAAGATTCGATCCATTGCTTTTGCAAGAACCGGATTTACTTCAACATTTTCAGTGGGTACGCCAAACATTAAATGCAGAAAATTTTCTGCGTATCCCAAATGATTTTTTGGATACATGAAAGGTTGACCAATCGAATATTTGTAGCACATTGCAGCGAGCGTCGGCATTTTTGCAATTAAACGAAACGCTGCAGTTTGTCGATGTTGTTCGTCTTTAATATCGAGTGAATCATGATAAAAAGCAGACAACGCTCCAACCACACCACACATAACTGCCATTGGATGCGCATTACGCGGAAAGCCGTTAAAGAAGTTGGTGATTTGTTCATGAACCATTGTGTGATTATTAATGGTTTTAACGAATTTTGTTTTTTGATTCACATTTGGTAATTCGCCATTTAATAACAAATAACAAACTTCCAAGTAATCAGATTTTTCTGCGAGTTGATCAATGGGATAACCACGATGCAACAACGTGCCTAGATCGCCGTCGATGTAGGTAATTTTAGATTCGCAGGCCGCAGTAGAAACGAAACCTGGATCGTAAGTGAAAAAATTATTTTCCGCTATTGAGCGAACGTCCATCACATCCGGTCCCATTGTACCCTTCAAGATTGGTAATTCAATCGGGCTAGATTGATCCGGTAAATGCAATTGAGCGGTCGTACCATTTGAACTTTTTGTCGACATACCAATTTCCTCGTGATGTTCGTTCGGCGCAATATAATAGTAGGAATTTGCACAATAACCGAATTGTTAGCATAGGACTTCTAGCATAGGCTAAAGCGTATAGCTTAGGTAAAAGCGCAGTTGCAAAATCAAGTTGGCAAA
>JAZKFP010000025.1:0-18528 GCA_040386355.1 Pseudomonadota bacterium
ATTTAGGAAATCTCATCTGCGTTCGGTATATACCCGTAGCGAATGAAAATTAGGTCAAGCGCAGCGGGTATATAAAGCAAACAAGTACTATCCTAGCTGCAAGCTAATTCTCTTTTGTCAAGCAAGATATTTAAAATTCAACAGGGAAGATCTTTACTTGAATAGTTCAAACGATTCTTCATTAACCGCATCGGCCCAATCTAAACGCAATAGATTATTTGCTCGCCGCGTTACCAATCAAATTCGGATTGTATTGGATTTATGGCGCTATACCGCAGATGCTTGGTCTACTGAGCATACCTTAGATTTGATTCACTCTGTGTCATCGCTTGTAGATTTTGCTGAGCGCTTTGAAGCACATGAACCATTAAAAATTGCGCGTAAAATTCTACAAATATTACAAAGTTGCGCAATTATGAACGAGGGTCCTGCTAACTCGGATTTATCAAATTTATCTGATTTATTTCATGCATTAAGTCAAACCGCAACACGACGCAACGATACGGAACAACCAGTTGGTATTTTATCTCCTAAAAAACCTATTTATGTTGCATTAATGGATGAGCAAATTTCAGAGAAATTACGTGATCAATTGGATTTTTTTGGTTATCGCGTAGAAAATATATTATCCCCTGAAGAATTTAGAAAAAAAATGGAGGTACGCCAACCAGCTGCCGCGATTATTGAAACTTATTTGGCAAGTACATTAGAAGAAACACTAAAACTTTTAAAAACCTGTGATGAACATTTTTTAGAACCTACACCGGTTATTCTTTACTCCCCAAAAAATCAAGATGTGTCCACAAGATTGGCTGCATCTCGGGCTAATATTGCGTATTTTCATCACAACAAGTTGCCTATTGGAGTGGTTTTAGAGCAGCTCGATAAATTAACTCAAATGATGCCGCCTGAACCTTACCGCGTATTAATTGTTGACGATTCGCGCACCCAATCAATGACATCTCAGAAAATTTTAAATAACGCTAGTATGATCACGGAGGTGTTGAGTAATCCCTTAGAAATTCTTGAAATGCTAGAACAGTTTGCGCCAGAAATTATTTTAATGGATATGTATATGCCGCATTGTTCTGGTTTGGAATTGGCAAAAGTAATTCGTCAAAACGATTTGTATTTGCAAATTCCTATTGTTTTTCTTTCCTCAGAACGGGATCCTGATAAACAAATGGAAGCTATGGTTATCGGTGGTGACGAATTTCTTACTAAACCTATTGAGCCACGGCATTTAATTGCCGCGGTACGTTCTCGCGGTGAACGTGCCCGAGCTTTAACTTCGATGATGGTACGGGATTCTTTAACAGGTTTACTCAATCATACGCGCATCTTAGATGAATTAGATCGAGAAGTTCAGAAATCTCGCAATCAAAATACGTCGTGCTGTTTCGCAATGGTTGATATCGATCATTTTAAAAAAATTAATGATTCCTATGGTCATCCTGTTGGTGATCAAGTGATCCGACAATTAGCATTATTTCTAAAACAACGTTTGCGCAAAAGTGATCAAGTAGGACGCTATGGCGGTGAAGAATTTGCTGTAATTTTACCTAATACTTCACCGGAAGATGCATTTCGAGTATTAGAAAGCCTGCGTCAACAATTTTCTCAAATTCGGCACTTATCAAACAGTTTGGAGTTCCAAGTCACAGTAAGTTGTGGAATGGCTGTATTGCGTGAGAAAGAAACTCGGGAACAATTAACCGAACGCGCTGACCAACAACTTTATCTAGCAAAAAAAGGAGGTCGTAATTGTGTTTGTTCAGACTCGACCACCCCAAGCGGTGAAATATTATAATTTTTTACGCAATGGATTAATGTTAAGTGCAGCGATTTGCAGTTCAACCTATGCAGCTTTTCCGTTTCCAACAAAAAGTGTTCAACCTCTTTCTGCAGAACAAGCCTTTCAAGTCAATGTTGCTCCTCTCACAAAAAATTCCACACATGTTCAAATACATTGGAATACTTTACCTGGTTATTATTTGTATGAAAATAAATTTAAATTGACAATCGAACCTGAACATTCAGTAAAATTAGGTCAAATACAATTTACACAAAACTCAGTAATAAAGGACGATCCTGAATTTGGCAAAGTAAAGGTATTTTACGGTGAGGGAAATTTAAAAGTACCGATCGTTTCTTCGTATAATAATTCTTTTACTATGCACGTGGATTATCAAGGGTGTTTAGAAAATTTATTATGTTATCCTCCGGAAAGAATTAGTATTTCGATACATTAACTACATTAACTCTTATCTTTAAAAATTGGTTGATTAAAATGCATTCCACCGTAAATAGCACGTATACAGAACAGCTTGTACTCAACGAAACTTTATTTATTCCAGATTTAAAATTTAGCACGCTACTGGTTGAAGGTGACGATGCTAAACAATTTTTACAAGGACAAGTCACCGTTAATGTTAATAAACTTTCTGCAGATTGCGGGGCTTTAGCTGCGTGCGTAAATTTACAAGGTCGTACTCAAGTTAGTTTTTTTATCCTGCCACAAGATAAAAAGTATTTACTAGTTGTTCCAAAAAACTATGCAAAAAAATTTGTTAAAACGTTAAAAATGTACGTTTTACGCGCGAATGTTGTGATAACTGATGTATCAAACTTATGGAAAATATATGCATTTTCAGGCAAAAATAGTGGGATGATTGTAAATGATCTAATGGCTGCAACCGATATTCATTCTTTTCAAATGTGGAATATGCGTTATTTGGAAAACGATACTGAATCACGGTTTGCTTTACGACTTCCTGGCATTATTCAACATTGGTTAATTATTGATAAAAATATTGAAGATTTTCATCAACAATCTCATACCATTGCACAAAGACTTTCAGTAGCACTTTTAGATAGCACGGAAGCGATTTGGAATTATATTAATCTGAGTGCCGGTTTATTACTTATTGATGCTGAACTAACTGACCAATGGATTCCACTTGAATTACATTATGATAAGTTTGGAGCCGTTGACTTTGATAAAGGCTGTTATAGAGGTCAGGAAATTATTGCTCGCATTCACTTTCGCGGTCAGCTTAAACAACAGCTAGCATTTTTTAAAATTACCCATTCTGAATATAATTTTTCTGAAACTATTTATTCTAAAGAATCAGGATGGAAAATAATCACTGAAGTGAACCCTGAAAAAAACCATACAATAGGCAACGTCATTATTAATTTCAATATTGCAGAAAATTACTGGATAGCAGCCATGATTAAAAAAATTGATTTTTCACAAGCTTGGTTGATAGGAGAGTCCACTCCTGAAAAAAAATACATGTTGGAACTATTATCCTAAGGAACATTATTATGAATGATTTTGCAACATTGAATGAATCTTCCGCCCAAACTACAACTGAAAAAAAAGTTCAATTGGATGTGAGTTGGTTAAAACATTTATCCAATGAATTTAATCAAGATTATATGAAAAAACTTAAGATTTTTTTAAAGAACGAAATTGATCAAGGAAAAGTTATTTATCCAAAGCGCAAAGATTGGTTCAATGCACTTAATACTACCAAGCTTCCTGATGTACGCGTCGTGATTTTAGGTCAAGATCCTTATCATGGTCCAAATCAAGCGCATGGTTATTGTTTTTCAGTACCAAAAAATATTGCAGTACCACCTTCATTAAAAAATATTTTTCAAGAAACTAATAAAGATGCTGAAACGAAAAACGGTGCGCATGGAAATCTTATTTCATGGGCAAATCAAGGTGTTTTATTATTGAACTCTGTTCTAACTGTTGAGGCGCACAAGGCTGCAGCGCATGCTAATCTAGGTTGGGAAATATTTACTGATCGGATAATGGAAGTGATTAACCGAGAATGTCGAGATGTAGTTTTTCTATTATGGGGCAGCTACGCACAACGTAAAGCGCATATTATTGATTCAAGTAAACATACTTTATTACAAGCTCCTCACCCTTCACCTTTATCCGCACATCGTGGTTTTTTAGGATGCCAACATTTTTCTAAAGCAAATTCAATATTAATTGAAAAAGGATATCAAGCAATTGATTGGCAAATTCCAGTATGAGTTGTTTGTTAGATATTATATCCAAACTAAATAGTATTCCTGAAATAGTACTGTTAGAAAAAAAAATTGATTCTCTTACTACCTATTGGGTAATTACCTTAAATCGTCCACAGGCATTAAATGCTTTAAACTTTCCAATGGTAAAAGCGTTGAGAGCAATTCTACATGAATTTTATGCACTGGCTTATGTTTCCTGGTTAGTGATTCATGGAGCGGGTGAACGCAGTTTTTGTGCAGGCGGTGATGTAAAATATATTGCGCAGAAAATTAAAGAAGATTATTCCAATGGCAGGCAATTGGCACAGGATTTTTTTACAGAAGAGTATGAATTAGATTATGAAATTTCGATTAGTCCAAAACCTATTATTGTTTGGGCACACGGTTTAACGCTTGGTGGTGGAGTTGGATTATTACAAGCAAGCCCATGGTCAGTTGTCGAAAATAAAACTCAATTAGCAATGCCAGAGTTAAAAATTGGTTTTTTCCCCGACGTAGGTGGCAGTTATTATTTGCCTCGATTAAATAATTATCTTGGGATTTGGTTAGCATTCACTGGAATACATATTTCTGCTGTTGAGGCTTGTGCTGCTAATTGGATACAGTATTTGAGTGATATTTCTTGGCAAAAAGCTGAACACAAGCTATCTCTAAACTGGAATAAAGATGTTTCAATTGAAAATAATTTGA
Organism: Pseudomonadota bacterium; assembly: GCA_040386355.1. Taxonomy (GTDB): domain Bacteria; phylum Pseudomonadota; class Gammaproteobacteria; order Pseudomonadales; family UBA6940; genus JAZKFP01. The sequence continues at coordinate 4,747 of JAZKFP010000025.1, forward strand.
GGCTTTGGCTGCAAAATTTAACATATCCTAAAAATATGCCCGAAAATCTATTGTCTGTAGAACAACAAGAATGGTGTGAAAAATTATTAAATAATCAACCCATCGAATTATTTTATAATTGGATTGTTAAGAAACCAGATCCATCCTTAAAAACCGCACAGGAAAATATTCTTCAAAGCAGTCCTTTGTCTTTAAAACTTACTCAATATTTATTAAAACAAGGACAGAGTCTTTCACTGTCTCAAGCACTTGATTTAGAAAAAAAAGCAGCAGCATTTATCATTCAAGATGGTGATTTTATTCAAGGTGTGGGTGAACGACTCATTAATAAAAATCGAAATCCAATAAATTGGAATATAGATTTTAAATCTGCTGAATTATTAATAAATAACTGGAAAAAAACTTTATAATATTGGAAAGCTTTACCAATCTCAGAATAGTTTTCTAGTGCAACGTCTTGTGCATGGCGTTGCACGCGCCAAGCGATAAGCCCGCGTAGCATACCGCTCTTTTTTTTAATAAAAAGCGGTATGTGAGCAGGTGAAGAGCATGGCAACAACATGGAAATCATTCTGGGGAAGGTAAATTCACCGAACAGGTGATAAGGCAGCACCTAGCATCACAGGTTGGGAAATATAATATCCTTGGACATAATCTACGCCAATATTTTTTAATTTTTCGTATAAATCTTGGCTTTCACAAAATTCGCCAACTGTTTTTTTATTTAGGACATGACCTAATTCATTCATAATTCGAACTAAATTATAATCTTCTTCTGAAACGCCCATTCTTCGAACAAATCCACCATCAATTTTTAAAATATCTACTGGGAATTGTCGCAACATAGCAAAAGATGAAATACCAGAACCAAAATCATCCAAAGCAAATTGGCAACCTAAGCCACGAATAGCATCAATGAATTGTCGTGCTCTTCCCATGTTAGCGATTGCTGATGTTTCGGTAATTTCAAAACAAATTTTACGTGGATCAACTTTAGAAGATCGAAAACAGGATTCTACAAATCCAATCATCGATTCATCATTTAATGAGGCGGAAGATAAATTAATAGAACAGTTGGTAAGGGACGTTAAATACGCAGGATGATTTTTTAACCATTCTAATGTTGAACGAATAACCCATCGATCAATTAAATCAATTACATTATAACGTTCAGCAGCTGGTAAAAATTGATAGGGCGACAGATGATTACCATTTTCTTCTTTGTATCGAATTAAAATTTCAAAATGTGTAGGAATATTACTATTAATATTTGTACCAGGCGTGGTTGAAGTAATCGGTTGGTAATAAAGGCAAAATTTTCCTCGCTCAACTCCATCGACAATACGAGCAACCCATTCCATTTGCCCACGTCGCTCCATAGTTTTTTGATCATGGATGGAAGCAACTTCTAAACGAGCTCTTCCTTCCTCTTTAGCCACAAAACATGCAGAATCAGCAAGGCTTAAAGCGTTTAACCATGATTGAGTACATTCCGTAATGGGCGTCAAACCTATACTTACCTGAACTGAATGAGAAGTTCCTTGATGATCAAATCGAAATATCTTAAAAGCGTCGAGAATTTTTTGGCCAATAATACGAGCATCTTTTAAACGACAATTCCACAATAAAATTCCAAATTCATCGCCACTTAAACGAGCAATAACATCTCCAATTCGAATCATTTTTTTTAATTCTAATGCTACTTCACAAAGCAACATATCACCGACTAAATGACCTCTTGTTTCATTTACTACCTTAAACTGATCAATATCTACATATAAAAGTGCATGTTCATTTTTCACTAAATTAGATAAGCCAACAGCCTCTTCTAATTTGAGGGCAAACGCATTGCGAGTTAAAACACCAGTTAATGGATCTTTATTTTCTTCCCATTCATCAATTGTTACTTGAGTTGAAATCATACATCCTTTACCCAACTGGCTTCGAAATGATCTAAAACCAAATTCATTTTAAAAAATGAACTGAATTAAATCAGGCAGTATTTAATCCTTATTTTTTATCTTACGAAATAGCTAATGAATAGTTGTTGTATAAAAAATCAGAATTTATGCTTTTCGGCATCATCTTGTCAGCATAGAACATGCTAAAACAAAATTGCCAGTGGCTGAAAAATTAAATAGGTAAAAAGAAGAGATAGTAGGCAAATTAATTAATAAAAAATTTTTAAAAGATAAAAAAATCGGCATATTACAACGCCGATTTTTTAATTAGGCGAAAAGTGCGTTTTTGATTATTAACGCAGTAATGGAAATAAAATTACATCTCGAATTGATGCAGCGTCTGTAAGAAGCATAATTAATCGATCAATGCCAATACCCTGACCTGCTGTAGGCGGTAAACCCTGCTCTAAAGCAGTAATATAATCTTCATCAAAAAACATAGCTTCATTATCACCTGCTGTTTTTTGATCTGCTTGCTGTTGAAAACGCTCACGTTGATCATCGGCATCATTTAATTCAGAAAACCCATTTGCGATTTCACGACCCGCTATAAAAAATTCAAATCGATCAGTAACTAACGGATTCTCAGTATTACGACGAGCAAGCGGAGACACTTCGACAGGATACTCTGTAATAAAAGTGGGTTGAATTAATTGAGGTTCTACCCAATGTTCGAACAATTCAGTTTGTAGTTGACCAACTGAAACATTTTCATTAATAGCAAAGTATTCACGTTTAAAAATAGCTAATAATTTATCTTTGTTTATTAAATCATCCCGCGAAATATTTTTTCCATACTGGATAATAGATTCCAACATAGTGAGACGTGTAAAAGGCTTATTAACAAAAATTTCTTTTTCTTGATATATAAAACTTTGCGCTTGAAGTACATCTTGCGTTAAATCACGTAATAATACTTCGGTTAATTCCATCAGATCATGATAATCCGCGTAAGCCCAATAAAATTCCAGCATCGTAAATTCTGGATTGTGTCGCGTGGATAGTCCTTCATTTCGAAAATTACGATTAATTTCAAAAACTCTTTCAAAGCCACCAACGACTAAACGTTTTAAAAAAAGCTCTGGCGCAATACGTAAAAATAAAGTCATATCTAATGCGTTATGATGCGTCACAAATGGGCGTGCATTAGCGCCCCCAGGAATCGATTGCATCATTGGTGTTTCAACTTCAAGGAAACGTCGCTGCGTAAAAAAGTTGCGGATAAATCCTACCACTCGGCTGCGTACTTCAAAACGATGGCGACTTTCTTCGTTAGCAATTAAATCTAAATACCGTTGACGGTATTTAACTTCAGTGTCAACTAAACCCTTGTGTTTATCGGGTAAAGGTCGAAGCGCTTTAGTTAAAATTCGACACGTTTTAATAGCAACGTATAAATCACCTTTATTTGATCGACTTAATACTCCATCTGCTGCCAAAATATCGCCGATATCCAGCAAATCAATTTGTTCTAATACAGGTTCTGCTAAAGATTTTTTATCAACATAGAGTTGAATATCACCCGACATATCTTGGATCACAATGAATGGACCCCTAATACGTATCACACGCCCTACCACTGCGGCTGCACGACCTGTATGTTCTAGTTCTTGTTTGGTAGATTTTTCATACTGCATTTGTAAATCGTTGCAGAAATCAGAACGACGAAAATCATTTGGAAAAGAAAATCCACCCTCCTTTAACTGATCTAATTTTGCACGACGCTGAGTAATTAATTTATTTTCTTCATGCAAATGATCTGAATCAACGTGTGCATCCTGATGGGATGAATGTTCTTTCATTACAAACCTGCCTTTAAACTGGCTTCAATAAACGGAGTGAGATGACCATCTAATACGGCCTGAGTATTACTAATTTCAACATTGGTGCGTAAATCTTTAATGCGACTTTGATCTAATACATATGATCGAATTTGACTACCCCAGCCAATATCGGATTTCGAATCTTCTAGTTTTTGTTTCTCTTCATTGCGTTTAAATTGCTCTAATTCGTATAATTTTGCTTTTAATTGCGCCACGGCTTGTGATCTATTTTTATGTTGCGAACGATCGGCCTGACATTGCACCACAATGCCGCTAGGTATATGCGTAATACGAATTGCAGAATCGGTTCTATTAACATGCTGTCCGCCAGCACCACTAGCGCGATACGTATCAACTCGTAAATCCGCTGGATTAATTTCAATATCGATATCGTCATCAATTTCAGGTGAAACAAATACAGAAGCAAAAGATGTGTGACGACGGTTGCCCGAATCAAAAGGTGATTTTCTTACTAATCGATGTACGCCTGTCTCAGTACGCAACCAACCAAAGGCGTAAGATCCTTGCACATGCAATGAGGCACTTTTAATCCCTGCTACTTCACCTGCAGATACTTCAAGAATTTCTGTAGTAAAGCCTTGCTGTTCCGTCCAACGTAAATACATACGTAAAATCATTTCCGCCCAATCCTGTGCTTCAGTGCCACCTGAACCCGATTGAATTTCTAGAAAAGCATTATTAGCATCCATTTTTCCTGAAAACATACGATGAAATTCAAGCTGATTTACTGCAGCCATTAATGGTGGTAATTCTCGTTCAATATCTTCAAATAAGGATTCATCTTGTTCAGCGTCTGCTAATTCAATTAATTCAAGAATATCGGCACTCGATTTTGATAAAGATTTAAATTGTCCAACAATATGTTCAAGCTCGGCTTTTTCTTTTCCTAATAGCTGTGCATTTTCTGGATTTTGCCAAACATTCGGATTTTCTAATTCTCGTAATATTTCTTCCAGTCGTTCTGATTTTCGATCAAGGTCAAAGATACCCCCGAAGTACTTCGAGACGTTGCTCTGCATCTTGTGTTTGATAACGTAGTTCATTAATTTGCATAGCATCTAACATGGAATTTTCTCCAAACTTCTGATTTTGAATTTTTATTTAATAGACTATATTTTTAACTTTTAGGACAAATAATTTTATTATTTTAGACTATCTGCAATTTCAATATGTTCTGCAATTAATTGTACTTTGCTCTGGCATGCGTAATGATTGATCGATAGTTTATAGGCTAAATTTAATGCTTGCGGAGTAGTTGTTAATAATTCTTCATTTGCAAAAAACGCAATCGCATCCACTGTAAAATTACTTGCTTCTGGTTTTAACGTCCATTTTACGTGTTTATCTGCCAAGATACGCCGTTGAATCACTTTGAAATTTCCATCAAAAATGGGTTCTGGACAATTTTGTCCCCAAGGGCCTGCATCTTCAACAGCTTGCGCAGTTGAAACAGAAAATTCAAACGGCTGCAATATTCCATCGGAAAAAATTATTTCAGCTGAATTATTTACCTGTAAAAAGCGAGCAACACGATTGGAAAACTCTTCAATAAATAATTCTAAATAGCAGGCATGTAACGTTAAACCAGCAGCCATCGCATGACCGCCATAACTTTCCAACCAAAGTGGATTTGCTTGCGCAATTTCTTGCAAAATATCTTTTAAATGAATACCGGCAATACTACGACCAGAACCTTTTAATTTACCGTCATCAGTTGCCGCAAATGCAATAACGGGACGCAACCAAATTTCTTTAATACGAGAAGCGAGTATTCCAATAATTCCTTGATGCCAACGCGGATCAAATAAAACAATTCCTTCCGGCACACGCTGAAATTGCAATTTTTCTAAAGCAACTTCTGCTTGCATTTTCATTTCTGCTTCTATACGACGTCGTTCTAAATTTAATGTATTTAATTCTTGTGCCATCAATCGTGCGGCTTGGATATCATCTGTTAATAAACAATCAATTCCCAAACCCATATGTTCTAAACGACCTGCCGCATTTAATCGCGGTGCAAGACCAAAACCTAAATCAGCAGCTGTTAAATCGGTTAATGATTTTTTCGCAACTTCGGCTAAAGCTTGAATGCCAGGACGAGTGCGTTGCTGACGAATTCGACGCAAACCTTGATATACCAAAATTCGATTGTTTTGATCTAATGGAACTAAATCTGCAACTGTCCCTAACGCAACCAAATCTAAATAGGATGCTAGATTTGGAATTTCTAATCCTTGCTTTTCGAACCATTGCTCAGCTTGCAGACAACGACGTAATGCAGTGAGTACATAAAATGCAACACCAACACCTGCAAGTGATTTACTTGAAAATGTACAATCTTTCTGATTTGGATTAACAATCGCATCGGCATTTGGTAATTGTTCTGCAGGTAAATGATGATCAGTAATAATAACTTCTATACCTAAATCACGCGCACGTTGTACGCCTGCAAAACTTGAAATTCCATTATCAACTGTGATTAAAAGATCCGGCTTTAAATAAGCAATCGTATTAACTACAGCTTCGGATAATCCATAACCTAATTTAAAACGATCCGGCACAAAGTAATGTACACGTTGTGCGCCCATTGCTTTAAATCCCGACATAAATAATGCACTGCTGGTTGCACCATCGACGTCGTAATCGCCAACAATAAGAATTAATTTATTGCTTTGAATTGCCTTAGATAATATTTCAACTGCTTGATTTATTCCTTTCATGTTATTGGGAGCAAGCAATGCAGGCAGTGCTCGATCTTCTAAAGACCAAGCATTAACGCCTCGAGCCAATAAAAGCCGCTCGATTAGACAATTAATTTTAGGAACAATACGGCGTTCAACTCGTCGAGTTGGAGGACGAATATTAGATGCCGTGTTTATGGAGGAATTCATCACCATCACATCCTTGTTTGGTGCAAAATACCAAACGTTGATTATGCCAAATGCACATGAGCTTTCCCGCAAAATGCGATTCGTAAAGCAGTAAATGTCTTGCGAACGGCATTTACAGCATTACGCATTCCCCTACTCACATACCGCCTTTTAAAAAAACAAAGAGCGGCATGCTGCGCGGGCATTCGCCGTAAATCTTCTAATCAAAAGATTTACCTACAGGAAAACTAATCTGCATCCAGTATATTGTTCTGCAGAGTGCTCTTTACGAAGCGTTAGTCAGGACAATCTCAATTCAGTGTGGTTTTTTAAATAATTATGAGTGTCGTAAAATAGTTTCACGTACCGATGCTAATTCCGGTTCAATTGTCACCATTTTTCCTTGATGTCCGGCAAGTACACTTTGTTGAATTGCAATATCTGGATCTTTTAAACCATGACCGGTTAATGTACAAATTACGCGGCTACCTGCTGGAATTTTTCCGGTTGCAATATCACGAGAAACTCCAGCAATTGATGCTGCTGACGCAGGCTCACAAAAAATGCCTTCATAGCGCGCTAAAGCTTGTTGCGCTTGTAAAATTTCTTCATCCGTCACTGCATCAAACCAACCACCTGATTCTTTTTGACAAACCCAGGCTTTATCCCAAGATTGCGGATTACCAATACGAATTGCTGTAGCAAGCGTATCTGGTTGAGCAATTGGAGCCCCGCTTAAAAACGGCGCCGCGTTTGCAGCTTGGTAACCCAACATTTTTGGACGAGCATTTACGACACCATCACGAAAATATTCAGAATATCCCATCCAATGCGCTGTGATATTTCCTGCATTGCCAACTGGTAACGCATGATAATCAGGCGCAAAGCCAAGCTCTTCTAAAATTTCAAATGCTGCGGTTTTTTGACCTTGCAAACGAAATGGGTTAATTGAATTTACAATCGTGACGCCGGTCTCATCTGCTACATCTTTTACAAGTTGCATACCTTGATCGAAGTTACCGCGAATTTGCAAAATAACCGCGCCATAAATTACTGCCTGTGCTAATTTTCCCATTGCAATTTTGCCTTCAGGAATAATTACAAAAGCACTAATCCCAGCGCGAGCTGCATAGGCAGCTGCAGCGGCAGATGTGTTTCCAGTCGATGCGCAAATAACTGCTTTACTACCGGCTTCAACCGCTTTAGTAACAGCCAGTGTCATACCACGATCCTTAAAAGATCCCGTTGGATTTAATCCTTCGTATTTCACATATAAATCGACATCTTTTTTAATCCAAGATTCAGTCAAATTATGCAAACGAATTAATGGAGTATTACCTTCTCCAAGAGAAATAATTCGGGTGTCATCGTGAATAGGAAGATGATCTCGATATTTTTCAATTAAACCGGTATACCGCACTCGCGCCGTCATGGAATGTACCTACATCAAAAAATTAATTAAAAAATGAAAAAATTAAATTCAACAAACTCTTGCCTCAATAGGAATCACTTGTATCGGTGCTTTAACGGCAGAGGAAAGCTCTAATGCAGTTAATGCTGCATGCAATGCTTTTTCAGGTGCAGGATGAGTAATTACAACAATCGACATAAATTGAGGACCGTTGCTATTTTCTTCCATTTCGATTGGGGTTTGAACTAAACGTTCAATACCTACACCTTGTTGGCTCAGTTGCTGTGCAATAAAAGCCAAGACTCCTGTTGAATCTGCCACTGTAAATCGTAAATACGCGGATTGCTGTCGATCATCTGCAGTTAAATACTGCGCAGGAATGCGTTCTACAGAAAATGCTAAAGGATGTACAGCGGCATTTGAAGACTCATGATGCGTATGCCGAGCGATTTCCATAATATCGGCAATAACTGCTGAACCTGTTGGTTCTGAACCAGCGCCTGCACCGTAAAATAATGTTGGTCCTACCGCATCTCCGATAATCATAACTGCATTCATTGCGCCATGTACTGAAGCAAGCATCGCAGTTTTAGGAATCATTGCCGGATGAACACGAATGTCAACTTTACCATTTGCATCACGACGTGCTAATGCTAATTGTTTGATACGATATCCCAAATGTTCTGCATTCACTAAATCTAATGGAGTAATATGCGTTATGCCTTGGGTTTTCACGGCATTAAAATTTAATGGAATTCCAAAAGCTAAAGCAGCAAGAATAGTGATTTTGTGCGCAGCGTCGATGCTTTGAATATCAAATGTCGGATCTGCTTCTGCATAACCCAATTTTTGTGCATCCAATAATGCGACTTCAAAAGATTGTTGAGATTCGCTCATGGCTGACAAAATATAGTTGGCGGTACCATTAATAATTCCGGCAACTGAGCTTACAGAATTGGCGCAAAGCCCTTCTCGCAATGCTTTAATAACAGGAATTCCGCCTGCAACCGCAGCTTCAAATGCAATTAAACAACCTTTTTCATCAGCTTCTTTTAAAAGTGATTCGCCTTGCTCTGCAAGTAATGCTTTGTTCGCAGTAACAACATGTTTACCCGCTGCTATTGCGGCTCGAATTGCAGCGGCAGCATCTTTATAACCGCCAATTAATTCGACAAAAATATCGATATTTTCATCGCACGCAAGCTGCATAACATCTGAATGAACTTTAACTTTACTTAAATCTAAATCGGGTCGTGGACGGCGCAATGCCACAGCAGTGATTTCAACTGGAAAACCAAGTCGAGCTTGAATTAAATCAGTATTACGATGCAGTATATTCCAAACACCCGTACCTACTGTTCCTAAACCTGCAATACCAATTCGAACACCCTTCACATGCACCCCTCGTTTTTTCTAAAGCTAGCCAGAAAAAACGAAGTATATCAAGTTAGTGGGCGAAGCTCAGCTTCTTTGTTTTATTAAACTTGTTTTTGTGGGTGCAAGATTATAAGAAGCAAGATCATGTGTCATATCGTTGTTATATTTCACACGCAGATAATTATTTTGAAAGATTGGATGGGGCCGAATTTTACTTAAAACAAAATTAGCAGAATGCGAGCACATTGGGCAGTGTAAATCTTGATGAATACGCTTCTGAAAAGTAAAAAAAATTTCTAAACAAAATGTATGGAAACCATGACCACACTTCAAAAGTGCCATGGAATTATGGTGTCCATCTTCTAAGTTAAGTTCACAAAATTGTCTTGGACACCTTTTCACGTCAGGTGAAGTCATGTGATTTCTCCTTTAAACATAAGTGGCAAAATTTTATGCTGTGAAAATGCTTAATTAAAAAAAGGAATGCTTAATCGATAACGAATGAGCAAAATTAGAATTTTTATAATGAGGAATCAACAAAAACAAAACTAAAAAAAAGCGCCGGTTTCATATTAGGGGGAAAAACCGGCGCACTTTGGGGGAACTAAATATGTTGGCTAGGTTACTGATTTTGATAGAGATTGCAACCTTTTTTGAGAATTATTTTTCTCACTTTAATAAATTAGTATTTTATAACGGCATACCAAACACAGATTGATTTTCTCGTAGGGTAAAGTTTTCTGATGAAGAAACTTTACGTCTTTGGATGAAAAGACCTACCGAAAAAACGTTGCGCAGCATACTACTCTTTGTTTTTATAAAAAGCGGTGAGCGGAATAATGAGCAGGCACAAAATGCTTTGCAAACGGCATTTTGCGGGAAAATTGTTATGATGGATTTGGTTTTACATTAAGCTCTTGAATTAATTCTGCTGCACTGCGATAACCACCAACTTGACGGCCATCTTCGGTAAAAATAGCAGGTGTTCCGCGTACACCAAGTTGTTGTCCAAGACGTACTTGTTTCTCAACCGTTTGCGCACAAGCTGCTAATTTCTTTTCAGGGACGGCTGAAACTGAAATAGAGTTACCGCTTTTTGCTTGATCCATAATTGCTTGAGGATCTTTACTACACCAAATTTTAATCATGGTCTCGCCTGTAGGGGAAGCAACACCACTACGGGGCCAAGCTAAATAATTTACCTGAACGCCGGCTGCAACAAGCGCAGGTACTTCAGAATGAAATTTTCGACAATACCCACAATCAGGATCAGTAAATACAAACAATTTTCCTTTTACAGTTTTAGGTTTGTACTGAACCAACTCGGAAGCTTTAACATTTTTTAAAACAGTTTGGCGACGTTGTCCATCTTCTTGTTCAGTCAAATTTACTAATTGACCCGGACCCTTTACTTCGAGAATCTGTGCACCAACAATTAAAAAGCGCCCCGAAGGATCAGCTAATACACGTTCGCCTGAATCCGTTTGAATATCAATCAAACCAGGAATAATCGCAGGCTTTATTTGATCAACCACTAGTGCTGGAATATTGGTTTTTAGATTTTTTTCTACTTGCACTAGATCTGCTTTATTCGCTGGCTCAGCTATTGAAATATTTGTGGTGGTGGCTAGAAAAAGACAAGCGGCACTTAGTAGATATCGACGAGATAGACTCATAAATTCCTCTTTCAGATAAATTGCCCATTTAAAAATAGGTCGTATAGAAATGTAGCTATCGTTTCAGCTTAGTCAGACTTGAAAAAATAAAAGAGAGTTCTTGTCAGTCAAAGCAAATCTCAAAGATTGTCGTACGAAGATTATAGAAAGGAACAAATTAAAAAGAGCCAGATCAAAGCCTTATCATTTTAAATAAGGCTTTTAAGAGATTTGATTAAAACAGGATTAACCTAACTTTTCTTTAATACGTGCTGATTTACCAGAACGTTGTCGTAAATAATACAATTTAGCGCGACGCACATCACCGCGACGTTTAACTTCAATTGAACCAATCGCAGGAGAATGGCTTTGAAATACACGCTCAACACCAACACCGTGAGAAATTTTACGAACGGTGAAAGAAGAATTTAAACCGCGATTACTTTTAGCAATCACAACACCTTCAAAAGCCTGTAATCGCTCACGTGCTCCTTCCGCTACTCGAACTTGTACTAAAACCGTATCGCCCGGAGCAAATACTGGTAAATCTTTTCGTAATTGCTCTTCTTCAATAGCAGCAATAATTAAATTTTTTCCACTCATACCAAACCTCACACTTGAAGATCAACATTGGACAATGATTGGTATGAGATCCGCTAGAAATCATCTAGCGCTACCACAACCTGAGCCCATTAATTCTAAAGGTCGCAGAGTATATCCTAGTCTGAACACAGAAGGTTATACCTGAATCGATATTTTTTTGATGAAAAAGGATTTTTAAAAGTTAATTTCCATATATTGAATAAAAAAATAGAAAATTTCTAAATTTATTTGGAAATCGGAACCCATTCAGGTTTTTTTAATGCGGTCTTTTCGCGTGCTTGCTGTCGACGCCAGCGTTCAATTGCCGCGTGATCACCACTCGTTAAAACATCAGGTACACGTAGGCCTTCAAATTCTACTGGGCGCGTAAAATGCGGCCAATCTAATCCTTCTGGATTGGAAAAAGATTCGGTGATTATTGATTCAGGGTCACCGCAGGCTCCATCGAGAGTTCGTACTAAGGCATCGAACACTACCATTGCTGCCAATTCACCACCGGAGATAACGTAATCACCTATTGACCATTCTTCATCGACATATAAATGAATAATTCGCTCGTCAATTCCTTCGTATCGACCACATAGTAAAATAAGGCTTTCAACTTGAGACCACTGGTTAACCGTATTTTGATTAAAGGTCTTGCCTTGCGGAGTTAAATATATAATTGGAGTTTGTGCGCCTAGTTTATGACGTGCTGCTTGTAGGGCTGCTGAGATTGGCTCGGGTTTTAACACCATACCAGGACCGCCGCCGTAAGGCCGATCATCCACAGTGCGATGGATATCCGTTGTAAAATCTCGAGGATTCCAAATATGCAATCGCGCTAAATTTTTTTGAAATGCTCGACCTGTAATGCCATTCTCTGTTAGAGCGTTGAACATTTCAGGAAATAATGTGACAACACCAAGATCCATTAAGAAAGTTCTTCAATAACATCGTCCGCGTCGTAAATCCACGGCCATACCACATGCATTTCACCGGTTTTGAGGTTGATCGATTGAACGACATCATGCATTAAATACGGAATTAAAATCTCATCCGAATTTTTATTTAGGATTGAATTTTTAACGGTAGAGTTAGTATGCGCGGGACTTAGGTCTTTAGTATCAGAATTTTCAGGACGAATAACAATTACATCGTTCGAACCAGTTTCAAGCATATCTTGGATAGCACCCAACAATAGTGGGTGACCAATTTTAGAAATTTCAAAAACCTTTAATCCAATCAACTCATGCCAGTAATAATCATCGTCTTCAAGAACAGGTAATTGAGATTGCGGCACAAATACATAGTGACGTGCTAAATTTTCAATCTCAGTGCGTGTTTGCATCCCATCTATACGGATGAGCCAGCCTTTAGGGCCTTGATGAAATTCAACAGTTACTGATTTTTTAAGTGTTGGAAAATCAGAATTTTTACCTAAATACCAAGGTTGATATTGGAACACATCTTCTTTTTGCTCGGTAAAACTACGAAACCGAAGTTCCCCACGTAAACCGTGGGGCGCACCAATTTGTCCAATACAAACCCAAGCATTTTCAGTAGGAAACAAACCTTCAGAATGATTTTGAAGGCTTTGAATTTTCTTTCCACCGCTGTTTTTAATCATTGGATGAGGCAATTGTAAAAATTATGCTGCAACAACAGCAATAGCTTGTCGAGCTTGCTTTACTAAAGAAGCAACGCGGTCAGACATTTGTGCGCCTTCACTTACCCATTGATCTAACCGCTCTAAATCAAGACGTAAACGCTCTTCTTTACCTTGTGCAACCGGATTAAAAAATCCTAACTTTTCCACGAAGCGACCATCACGTGAACGACGGCTATCAGCCACAACAACACGGTAATAAGGTTTTTTCTTTGCGCCGCCGCGGGTTAATCGAATAACGACCATCTTAAATTCCTCTTCAAAAAAAACCTGACTTGCCAAGACTACCGATTGAAACCACAATCCAATCTTGCCAGCCAACAGACCGCGCATTGTATGTGATCTAACTAGCCATGAGAAGCAGGAACCGGCGCTTGAATGAATAACTTAGAGCAAAAAAATCAAAATTCTTC
>JAZKFP010000026.1:0-11026 GCA_040386355.1 Pseudomonadota bacterium
ATTCCCGCGAAGGCGGGAATGACGCCGAGGCTGTAGTAAAAACTGATTCGCATGTACTAGGGGCGTCTTATTTTACCTGCGGATCACACTTATCGTCGATGCGCATTTTTGGATGGATTTTTTTGTTTTGCTTTGATTAATTCCGCCGCCGTCATATTTTTTGTAGAGGCACGTTGTAAATAATGAACAAACCAATGAATGATTCCAACTAACAAAATAATTGCGCCGCAAATCAGTAATAAAGGTAAGGCGCCGAAGCGTCCGTACGGTGTTTGCCCTACAACCGGATAGACTTCTTCAATAAGAACTCCAGCTTTGAAAGTTGGTAATTGATTCACTACATAACCTTGAGGATCAATAATTCCCGTAATACCGGTATTTGTTGCACGTAAGGTGTAGCGTCCAAGTTCTAAACTACGCATGCGTACCATCTCAAAATGTTGTGCAGGACCATGACTATTACCAAACCATGCATCGTTACTTACGGTCACTAATATCTCAGCGGATAAGCTCATCTTTCGCACTGTTTCAGGAAACGCAATTTCATAACAAATGGAAGGCGCTACTGAGTAAGTTCCAAGATCAAAAGGATTTTGAAAGCGGTCGCCTTCCTTTAATGAAAATTTTGCAAATTCCTTTAAAAAAGGTAATACGGTTCCGAGTGAATTGGATAAAGGAATATATTCACCAAAGGGTACCAATTGTTGTTTTTTATAAACTTGCCTATCGCTAAATGCACTGTCGGCAGGCCACGCTAGCAGAGAATTAAATACGCTCGGGTCCGATTCTGCAGTGGAGAGTTCTTCATTGAACATTTGGCCTGCAATTAAATCGGCATTTTTTCCTTTTAAATAATTTAAGATTTGAACAAAGCTTGGTTCAGCGTCTTCAAGATACATAGGCAATGCAGATTCAGGCCAAACAATCAGTGTTTTTATCGATGCGTCATTTAAAGCTCTACCATTAGCTTCAGCATTGGCGGTGCTCGTATGAGGTTTATTAAAATAATTACGCGTCAAATCTAAATAGGTTTCAATAATCTTTTGACGTTCTGATGCGTCCCATTTCATGCTTTGTTCAATATTGCCCTGCACAAGTTGCGCGCGTATAGGTTCATTCTTCTGTATCGATGTCCATTCAACTAAGCTCAACGCCCAACCGCCAGCCCAGAGGCCAATTAAAAATAAAAAGGTTGGCCTTACGCGTGCCCAATTTAATTTTGATAAAATTTGATGGCCTTCCAAATACAAACACAAGGCTATGCCTTGAGCAGTAATTATTGCGACGAAACTAACAAGTAAAACTCCTCCTAAAGGAGCAAAGCCTCGTAACGGTGTATCGATAAAAGCGTATCCGGTATACAGCCATGGAAATCCGCTAAAAGCCCAACTTCGACACCATTCACTTAAAACCCATAATGCGGCACCGCTAAGCAATGGAGCGTAGCTCACAGCTATCTTCGCCCAAAAGTAGCCTGTAAAAGCAAAAAAGATTCCCAAGCCAGCTGCACAAATAGTAGTGATAGTTGTTGCTAGCGGAATAGATGCGCCGCCGTAATTATGAATACTGACAAAGACCCAACAAACTCCAACTCCAAACACTCCGAATCCATACCACCATCCTTTGCGAAAGCCTGCGCGTGGATGAATGTCTATCATGATTAAACACCATCCAATCAACGACACTATTGTCAACGGCCAGATGTTAAAAGGCGCAAAGCCCAAGGGATAAAGTCCACCAAGTCCTAAAGCAATAATTCGCGACTGCCAACTAATTTTTTCTTGTGGATTAGTGATAGTGAATCGCTTAAATCTTTTTAATAAAGAAGAAGGCATATGAGCTCATTAATTAGTTTTTTTGAAAATTATTCTGTGCGTGTTATGAAAAATTAAAAACCAATGTGTCAATAGCATTAATAAAATTTATGTTTTTTTATGATGTAAAGTTTGATCCATGTTCATTGCTGGACAATCGTGAGTTGAACCATTTGATACAGGTTTACTACTCACAATATGGGCTGGAATTCCAGCAACTGTAACATGTGCAGGTACAGGTTCTAACACAACACTTCCTGCAGCAACACGTGCATCTTCACCCACTTCAACATTACCTAAGACAGTCGCACCAGTGCTTAATAAAACACCACGCCGAATTTTAGGATGACGATCTCCGGTTTCTTTGCCAGTTCCACCTAATGTCACGCCATGTAAAATTGAAACATCATCTTCAACCACTGCGGTTTCACCAATAACCAATCCATGCGCGTGATCTAATAAAATGCCTGAGCCAATCACAGCACCTGGATGAATATCTACCGTAAAGACCGAGGATGAACGGCTTTGTAAAAATCGCGCAAGTGGTCGACGATTTTGTTTCCACAACCAGTGCGCAACTCGATAAGTTTGCATTGCATGAAAACCTTTTAAGAATAAAAAGGGTGTTGAGTATTGATCGCATACCGGATCGCGTTCATAAAAAGCTACGATATCTAGAGCGGCAGAGCGGACAATTTTGTGATCTGCAACATAAGCTTCATTAATAATTTCTCGTACCGCAATGCTGGGCAGTACGGGACAATCTAAAAGGCTTGCAAGTACATAGCTCAATGCATCGCAGAGATTTGAATGTTTTAAAACGGTCGCATGTAAAAAACTTGCAAGCATAGGCTCATCGATACAATGCTGCCGGACTTCTTGCGTAATCTGCAGCCAAATTTTTTGAAGCATCTGATCAGTGCAATGAGCCATGCCGTTTCCTTAATAATGAAGACAAGCGTCGTAAATAGGGTTCAGGGAGAGCAGATTACCGAAATTTATGCTTAAGTGAATTAAATTTTTCTATTTTAATGCACAGATTTTTTCTAAAAATTCTTACTGATGCGCGAAAAACTGCAGTCATTAGCGAGTTTTTAATGTTGATTATTGAAAAACCCTTGCTGAAAATAAAATGCTGTTCTATTTTGGTGCCAGAGGTAAGTTGTTTGATTTTTTATGGTGCAAATCTTTTATCTTTTTGAGTTCAATTTAAAAAGATAGTAGATTTAACAGCCTTGATGAACCATTTTGTAGCTCAATTCTAAATTGTCCTTTTGATTTCAAAGAATTTTTTTTCAACGGCAAAATTTTTTTCATTTAACTTCAATGCAAGTTTTGTCGGCACATTATGTGCTAAAGCATAGAAGTCTCAAGAAAATAGCGTCTCTTTTGCACTTCAATACTTTTTGCAAATGAAAAAGCGTTTATTGAATCAGCATTTGAATACTCAATCTTTATGTTCTGTTCTACTTTTAACCCTTAAGTTGCTGTGCAATAGACGAGGATCAGTTGAGTAGGATAATGAATAATGTGCAGAATTTAGTACAGATCGAAGTGATCTTTAAATCCCAGGGAGACAGCGAATGAAATTAGTAATTGCGATAATTAAGCCTTTTAAGCTCGATGATGTGCGTGAAGTGTTGTCCGATATTGGTGTGCAAGGTATCACCGTTACTGAAGTTAAAGGATTTGGTCGGCAAAAAGGTCATACGGAATTATATCGTGGTGCAGAATACGTCGTAGATTTTTTACCAAAAGTAAAAATTGAAATTGCAGCGCCAGATGATCTAGTAGATCAAATTATTGAGTCCATCAGTAAAGCAGCGAACACTGGTAAAATTGGAGATGGAAAAATATTTGTTCTTCCTCTTGAGCAAGCCGTTCGTATTCGAACCGGCGAAACTGGTGAAAAAGCAATTTAATAATTTAAATCGTTTTTCAGTATTTACTGAGATTAACGATATTAAAGAAATTTAAATTCAAGCGAAGAAGTATGTCGTTGTTGCTAAATCTGAACTGAAAAGCTTTGCACTCTTTATCCTACAATTTTTATTAAGGAGCATTCGGGATGACTTTCCTGGTTAAAAACTCCAAACGCGCATTCATGATTTTTATCTTTGCGTTTGGCTTTTTCTTAAATATTCAAGGCGCATTTGCTCAAGAAGCTGTTGATCCAGCAGCGTTAGCGGAACGTGTGGCGGATTTGGAAGCGTACATGAATAATGTCGCGCCAACAAAACTAACCGGCATTCCAGGACCAGGTCATAACGGATTCATGATGGTCTGTGCAGCGTTGGTATTATTTATGACGCTTCCAGGCTTAGCACTTTTTTACGGCGGTCTTGTTCGCAGTAAAAACGTTTTATCTGTATGCGCACAATGTTTTGCAATGGCAGGTATGGTTGCAATCTTATGGTGGTTAGTCGGATACAGCTTTGTTTTTGAACCAGGCTCACCTTTTCTCGGCGGTCTGGGCAAAGCATTTCTAAATGGTGTAACCAGTGCTCCTAATACAGCTTATGCTGGTTGGGTTTCTGAGAATGTTTTTGCAATGTTTCAATTAATGTTTGCAATTATTACCCCGGCATTAATCGTGGGTGCCATTGCAGAACGCATGAACTTCAAAGCAGTTCTTTTATTCTTGTTCGGTTGGATGTTTCTCGTGTATTTCCCACTAGCGCATATGGTTTGGGGTGCTGACGGATTTATGAATGGAGTATGGAATAAAGATGCAACCATTAAAGCAATTGATTTTGCGGGTGGTACGGTAGTTCATATGTCTTCTGGTTGGTCCGCTCTAGTACTTTGTATTATTTTAGGCAAGCGTGCTGGTTTTGGATCTAAGCATTTTGCTCCACACAGTTTAGTGTTAACTGTTGTAGGTACTGGAATGCTCTGGGTTGGTTGGTATGGATTTAACGCCGGATCTGCAGTTGCTGCAGATGGAATTGCCTCTTCTGCATTTATGACGACAACTTTGGCTGCAGCAATTGCTGGATTTGTTTGGCCAATGCTTGAGTGGGTAATGAAAGGCAAACCGACAATTTTAGGCGCATGCTCTGGTGTTATTGCAGGTCTTGTTGTAATTACTCCAGCTGCAGGTTTTGTGGATGCATCCGGCGGAGTTATTATTGGTGTAATCGCAGGTATTGTTCCTTTCTTTGCATGTACCGTTCTTAAAGCTAAATTTAAATACGACGACGCTTTAGATACTTTTGGTATTCACGGTGTTGGCGGTACGATTGGTGCGTTGTTAACTGGATTTTTAGCAACCGCTGATGTGAATGCAAATTTAGCTTCAGAACATTTAGGAGGGATTGTTGGAAATACATTATGGATTGAACAGTTAAAAGCAATTGTTTTAACCATCGTTTTATCCGTAGTTGCAACCGCAATCTTGGCTTATGTTGTAAAAATCTTCTGTGCACTACGTCCAACGCATAATGAAGAATTGCAAGGTTTGGATTTTATTGATCATGGTGAAGCTGGATATCATCAGAACGATTAATCGACAGACTAATATTTTAAATAAATTAAAAGTTTGCTGAAAATACTAAAAAAAGCTCTCACCCTTAATACATTTGGTGAGAGCTTTTTTAATTTTATAAGAAAAAATTAATTTAAATTTTATAGTTTTGAAAAATTACTGGGAGTTTTCTCAAAAACAGTTACTATTTCTGAAGCAGGAATGAGATTTAAAAAAACAGAGTTGGGAGTAAACCATTCAGAACTAACATCCTCATTCATAAAAATTGCCTTCGTATCTAACATGTCAAAATCCTCTTCAAATGATTCGAATAAAAGATCTAAATTTTCCTCAACGGTATTTGAATCAGGTGCATATAGTTTTATAGAATTTTTGTAGTCCTGTCGTTCCCGTTCTAATTCTCTTTTAGTTACTAATATATTCGAAATATAAGACGGCTGTGCATGTGTGGTGGCGTGCAGAAAACTGGGTGCATTCCCAGGCAAAGTAGTAACAAGAAAAGGTTGAGCTAAAGCAATAGAATGTGTGGAAATTGAGGCACGCATATTTCCTTTGGAAAATCGTAAAAGCTTATTAGCTTCGTGATGCCAAAGATTTTTTATTTGTTCATAGGAAGGCGTCAATTGAAATTGTTTTCTAAATTTTTCTTGAATTTTATTTGAAATCCTTATATTAAAGCGCTTTGATTCTTTTTGTGCTTGATTAATATGATCAACAATCAAATTTCTTTGTTCAGTCGTTAATTTTTTAATATCTGCGTTTATACGCAATAATCGTTCTCGAACTTGCTTACCACTGACACAAAAATCTTTTGGAACATCATATAATTCGTGAATAGAATTTGATATTTTTTTTGCAACATCCCCATATTGTATTTTTTCTGATTGAGCAAGCTTTTTTAGAGCTGTATCCCCTGCTGGTTGCCAGATCACCTTGCCACGCATCGAAATAGAAATATAATCGTTATGGTAATTTTTAAATTTTGAAGCTTGCGTACTTATTAAAGCTTTGGTCTTTGATACATATTTTTTTGTTGTAGGTTGTTTTAAAGCATTTGAAGTTGCTGGATAAATACGTTTGAGTTTTTTAATCTTATTATTCGCTCCTTTGTAAGATCTAGCAGACTCTGTAGAGGAAGAAGATAAATAGTCTGTTGGTGTCCATTCCGTATCTGAATCAGATTTCTTTGAATTATTGTGTGGGATATGTTTCTGTTGAGAAATTCGCTGCATTCCTGCCCCCCAGTTGGCTGAGTGAATTGAAAAAAAGGTAAGATATTTTGTTAGAAAGCAAAACTAGAGCCAGTTTTTTGCAGTAAAAAAAATGAATGAAACAGATTAACATTACAGACAAAATTTTTTAAAGAAATAGCTGGTGAAACTGGAGGTATTTTTTTAATAAAGAAAATCAAACGCTAAGGGTATATATCGAACGCATATCGGTTTTCCATGATGAAATGTTTTATGAATGATATTTTGTGGGACAGCACATGTGGGCGAAAGATGTTTCGCGCCTACATAATTCGTTGAAGGGGGTTATGGTTGGGTTAGGCATCATAAAAAATTTATGTAAATCTATACTTAATTTATAGCTCAACAGGTAACGGTTAGTGTGTAGGGGCGAAACATCTTTCGCCCGTGTTGAACGCTGCCTATTTCTTATTGAATATTTAAAAATGAGCTAAAAGACTGTAAATATAGGATAAAAAAACACTACTCGAAATCATCTGCTGTCACAGATAAATTCCGCACAGGCTGGAATACAAGTAAAATAAATTACTCAAAGCTACATGTTATTTTTCTTTGCATCTTCTTCGTACTGTACTGCACGGTATCCTATATCGGTACGACAATATTTGTTGGTCCATTTGATACGCTCAATTGCTTGATAAACTTTTTGTTGAGCAAGTGCGACGGTTTTACCTAATGCGGTAACACATAAAACACGTCCACCATTCGCAATCACTTTATCGTTTTCAATTTTTGTTCCGCTATGAAAAACCTGCACATCGGTTGTGAGTGGGGAAAAATTTTCTAAACCCTGTATAGCGTCGGTTTTAGGATAGTCGTCTGGATAGCCACGATTTGCTAACACAACTCCAACCGCAGTTTCGGTATGCCATTTTAAAGTAATATTTTTTAAACCTTTTGTAACGGCAGCCCAGCAGACTTCAAGAAAATCAGATTCCAATCGCATTAAAATAGGTTGTGTTTCTGGATCACCTAAACGGCAATTAAATTCTAGAACTTTAATATCGTCGCCATCAATCATAAGTCCGGCGTATAAAAATCCACGATAATGAATACCATCTTTTTTTAAGCCGCGTAATGTCGGACGTATAATCGTTTCTAAAATATGTTTATGTAGTTCATCTGTTACCACGGGGGCAGGAGAATATGCACCCATGCCGCCGGTATTAGGGCCAGTATCACCGTCACCCAATGCTTTATGATCTTGTGACGATGCAAAACACACAAAATCTTCGCCATCGGCTAAGACAATAAAACTCGCTTCTTCGCCTTTTAAAAATTCCTCAATAACAATTTGTTCGCCTGCATTTCCAAAACGTCGTTCTAATAAAATAGAATTAATCGTTGCCAATCCTTCCGCAACATTTTGAACAATAACGACGCCTTTGCCAGCGGCTAAACCATCGGCTTTGATCACTTGCGGATAGGGGCATTGTTCTAAATATTTACGCGCGTTTGTAATTTGTGCTTGAGTAAATAGCTTGTAACCGGCGGTAGGAATTGAATGACGTTGCAGAAATTTTTTGGTAAAACTTTTAGAACCTTCAAGTTGCGCAGCAGCTTGTGTTGGTCCTAAACATAATAATCCGGCATTAACAAAAGTATCGACCACGCCTGCAACTAATGGTGCTTCAGGTCCAACAATGGTTAAATCGATTTCTTCTTCACGAGCAAATGCTAATAATTTTTCGATATTGGTTGAATCAATCGGAACATTAATAACGCGTGGATCGCGCGCTGTTCCCGCATTACCCGGTGCAACATAAATTTTTTCTGCATGTTTTGATTGCGCCACTTTCCACGCTAACGCGTGTTCGCGGCCACCGCCACCTAAAATTAAAACATTCATCTGCAACTCGTTAATTCAAAAAATTTAAATTTCAATTCAAGTAGAAAAATACCAAACTTAGAATCGTTTTCCAGTAGGCGCTTGCGAAATAAGCCCGCGCAGCATACTGAAAAGTATGTGAGCAGGCGAATGAGGAAGCAACAACCTGGAAAACGATTCTGAGGCAGGTATATCAATGTTTGAAATGGCGAATTCCGGTAAACACCATCGCAATTCCTGCTTCATTTGCTGCTTGAATAACTTCGTTATCTCGAATAGAGCCACCCGGCTGAATAATTGCTGAAATACCTTGTTTTGCTGCCCAATCTACCGTGTCACGAAACGGAAAAAAAGCGTCCGATGCCATAACAGCGTTTTTGATTGGTAATTTAAATTCCGCAGCTTTTTGAATGGCAATGCGAGCGCTATCAATGCGGCTCATTTGGCCTGCGCCGATTCCTAAGGTTGCGCCTTCACGAGCATAGACAATCGCATTCGATTTCACATGTTTTGCAACGCGCCATGCAAATAATAAATCCTGCATTAGATGTTCAGAAGGTTGATGCGAAGTCACAATCTGTAGAGTGCAATCATTAATTTTTGCACAATCACGTTGTTGTAATAAAAAACCACCATTCAGAGTTTTTAACTCAAAAGTATTTTGGTGTTGTTTTGGATAAGCAACGATTCGAACATTAGGTTTAGATTTAAAAACGCTAACGGCTTCTGCGCTAAAAGCAGGCGCAACAACAACTTCTAAAAATTGTCGCTGCACAATATCATTTGCGACATCGGCATCCACTTCATAATTAAATCCGATAATTCCACCAAAAGCAGAGGTAGGATCAGTTGCAAACGCACGTTGGTACGCTGCTAATAAAGTATCTGCTGTAGCAACGCCACATGGATTTGCATGTTTCACAATGACACAGCTTGGTAATTCAAAATCTTCTAAACAATCCACTGCGGCTTGTGCGTCGACTAAATTATTGTATGAAAGTGTTTTACCTTGAATAAATGTACCGTGAATTACGCCTTCTTCAGCAAGCATCATTGAATTTGGATTGGTTTGTACGCATCGATAAGTTGCGCCGCCTTGATGAGGATTTTCTCCGTAACGTAAAATTTGAATGCGCTCTAATTCCAACTGAAATTTTTGTGGAAATAGTTTTTCCACATCAGAAATAGAGTCATTAGATTTATTTTCAACAGTATATTTGTCCGAAGAATCTTTAACCAAAAAATTTTGTTGTTGAAAATAATTTTGAATTAAATGATCGTAACTCGCAGTATGCGCAAATGCTTTGGCAGCAAGTTGTTGCCGAAAATTTAAAGGAATTTCATTTGAATTATTTTTTAATGCATCAATAACTTTCGAATAATCGTTGTGATCAACCACGACGGTGACACGTGCATGGTTTTTAGCCGCTGCGCGAATCATGCATGGTCCACCAATGTCAATATTTTCAATGCATTCCGAAAAATCAGCACCGCTTTCAACGGTTGCTGCGAAGGGATATAAATTCACAACCACAACGTCAATGCGTGGAATATTAAATTCTTGCATTAATCCAGAATCCTGCGGTATTCGCCCTAAAATACCGCCATGGATTTTTGGCTGTAATGTTTTAACGCGCCCATCCATTATTTCTGGAAATTCAGTGAGCTCACTGACTTCAAGTGCATTTACGCCAGCTTGTTTTAATTTTTGGTAGGTGCCGCCTGTTGAAATAATACGAAAACCTAGTTGCTGTAATTGTTGCGCTAAATTTTCAATACCATTTTTTTCGGAAACGCTGAGTAAAGCATAACGTGGAGCAACTTCTGTCATGACTAAAAATCCTGAAGGCCTTAAAGGCAGAAAGCAAAAAAGTTGAGCATGTAAAACACAAAATTAAAAAAGGTAAAAATAAATACTCAGGCTAGATCGCCTTGAAACTTAACTGCTTTTAAGCTAAATCGTATTGCTTTAACTTTTTACGTAAAGTGCCGCGATTTAATCCTAAAATTTCCGCAGCTTTGGTTTGATTGCCTTGTACATATTCCAGCACGGAACGTAGTAAAGGCGGCTCAATTTCGCACAAAACCATATTGTACACATCACAGGCTTCGTAGCCATCTAAATCCTGAAAATAAGTACTCATGGTTTGGTATACCGCTTCACGTAATGTACAAGTTTCAGCAGCGGTAGCCTGACCTGCTTGATTTAATGATTTTTCTTTACAGAATGATTGTTCGCTGCAATTTACTTCAACCAACTCTTCTTTCACCTCAGCGGCAAATACAAGGGATTCTTGGTGAATAGTCATGCTTAAAGCTCCCTAAAAAATCCATCGAATGAAAATATTTTGAAATCGAATGTGCAATAAACCGTTTTTTTTTAAACGGTATACCCGTAGCGTATGATTTTTAGGTGTTCTTCAAGAGCTTTTTTTCCGCTTGCTGTGTTGTCTGCTCGAACACGTCACAGTGTTCTCGCTGCGTAAAGCTTTGGCTACGCAGCGTCAAGACGCCGTGCAATCAAAAAAAAATCTTCATGCTTTACCGCTACGCTTAACCTAAAAATCATACGCTACGGGTATATTGTGATCGATTGAATGAAAAAGAATGTTGAGTTCCCTTATTTGAGTTTTTGCGTCTTCGATAC
>JAZKFP010000027.1:0-704 GCA_040386355.1 Pseudomonadota bacterium
TCCGAATTTGTTGTAAAAGTAGCCATTAATTTGGCTTTAAACGTAAGTTATAGTTTACCAACTAAGTAGGATTTCACTTAATTAAAAACTTATATATTTCTTCAGTAAATATTTGTCTTACATAAATATAAGAAATTTACTACTCTCTGTTTTTTTGGAATTAAATTACATTTCCAAGTCAGGATTAACCTGACAAATTAATAATTATGGAGAAGCAAATGGCTATTGTTACTGGTTTATTTAACGATCAAGATAGCGCGGAACGCGCATATAAATCTGCATTGGATTCAGGTTACAGTAATAACGAAATTGATGTCATCATGAGTGAAGAAACTCGTGAAAGATATTACGGTAAAAATACTACACTAGAAACTGAAGTTGGCAACAAAGCAGCTGAAGGTGCCGCTATTGGGGGTGCAGTTGGAGCCACCTTAGGTGCTATCGCCGGTGCAGTTGCTGCAGCTGGTACTATTTTAGCATTGCCAGGTTTAGGATTAGTAATCGCAGGTCCTCTTGCGGCAGGAATCGCTGGCGCAGGTGCAGGCGGTGTAAGCGCAGGGCTGATCGGAGCTCTGGTTGGCTGGTCTATTCCAGAAGATACCTTGAAGGAATATGAAACTGGTTTGCAGGACGGTGGAATTCTGGTTGGGGTAAATGCAAAATCTGATGAAGATCGGGATCGTTTCAGGAGTGATTGGGTTGCT
>JAZKFP010000027.1:714-8681 GCA_040386355.1 Pseudomonadota bacterium
AATTCACGGTTAAACTGTTATTTTATAGAATAAAAAGACCACTTAAACAAGTGGCTTTTTATTAATATGCTGATAATGTGAATAAAATAATATTAAAATTAGCTTCGATCAAACTGAGTTTAGTGATCTAAAAATTACTAAAATTAACATAATGGCAACTCCTATTTCCTTTTTTTTTAAGACTTTTAGCTAATCAGTCCATTAAGTCTATGACATTGGACTCACCGTCATTTGAGCTTCTTCTAATAAAATGACAACTTCACCTGTACAAGCTTTTTTTTATCGTCAATTGGTTGAATGGATCTTCTAAAAGTAATTGGATACTTTCTATATTCCACTTCTAGCATGTTGCATATCAACTATTTTGCCATTTTTAACTAAACTGGATTTAAATCGTTTATGCCATTACAGGTAATTTAAGTATATTTTTTGAATATCTAATTTAGAACTTCAGTTGCAATGCACCAAAATCAGGCACGACTTTTTTATTGAGGACCACAATTCTCTTCATACCAGCCAACAAGAAAAGTAATTTCAAATATTTTTTTGCTTTAATTTAAGTAGATTATGTTTCCAGTCATGGCCATTTCGTGTAAATAAAAAAACACCTTTATTATCGTTTATAGTTTATAAACTAAAATCGTTGAGTTTTATTTCAGCTATCCAATTTTTATCACTAAATGCAGGATTAATCAATATGGGCACCTGTGATTTCAAGTGGTCTAGCATGACATCATTAAGCGATTCATTCGATTGCTCATCTATTAATTCGCCCAGTGCTTTTTGAATTACAAATTGGAGACCACTTTATTGAATGCCTCTATCAACTGGCTCTGGCTTGACGTCAAAATTTCTTTTTGATTTATAAATAGCCAACAGTAAAGCCAATTATTTAAACCGTTATACGGTTTATTCTGTTTCAAATTGTTAATTAAATAAAAGGTAATTATTTAATATTGATTGAAAATATTTGTTTGCAGTAATGAAATAATATAGTATTCAAAAAATCACTCAATTTCCAATCAAACAAGATAATTAATTGTGGAAAACTCTGTAAATAACAGCTCAAATGATATTAACTCAGAGTTAGAAGCCAATGTATTGCCTAGCAACAATCCATTACAGGTCAGAAATGTTGCTCTGGTTATTATCTCAACAATTCTAGTCATTTATGCATTGCACTGGGCTCAAAGCTTTATCATTACAATGTTGCTAGGCGTACTCCTAGCATATGCGTTAGATCCCCTTGTATCTCATCTAGAAAATAATAAAGTAAATCGAGTTATTGGTTCAACTTTAGTTATTCTTACGGTAATAGTTGGCATTGGTTACTCTGGATACGCTTTGCGTGGTCAGGTTCAATCAATTATTCACACTTTGCCAGAAGCTACAACAAAACTCACCTCTTTATTTGCAAGCAAGCGTGGACAACCCTTGTCAAATATACAAATCATGCAGATTGCAGCTAATCAAGTCGAAACTGTTGCAAACTCAGGCGAGGAAAACAATTCTAATAAAAGGAAGACCCCAATGCGGGTCATTGTAGAAGAGCATAAATTTAAAATAAGTGATTTTCTTTGGAGAGGCTATTTAGGACTATTTGGCTTTTTAGCAGAAACAATTACGATGATTTTTCTTGCATATTTCCTTCTACTTTCAGGTGATAGTTTCAAACGAAAATTAGTCCGAATTACCGGGCCAACATTAACGCGAAAAAAAATTACTGTTAATATTTTAGACGATATAAGTGTCTCGATTCAGCGGTATTTGATGATGCTAGTTATTACCAACGTTATTGTCGGTCTAATATCTTGGGGCACATTTAAGTTTTTAGGTCTAGATAATGCAGGCGCTTGGGGATTTTTTGCGGGTTTCATGCATATTATTCCCTATTTTGGACCATTTGCTACTGCTGCAGTGACTGGCATGGCGGCATACATGCAATTTGATAACATTTTTACGGCACTAATGGTTGCAGGCGCATCAATACTAATTGCGACAATTATTGGAGTATTTGTTACAACTTGGATGACTGGTCGTATTGCAAAAATGAATTCAGCAGCAGTTTTTATATCGCTTATCTTTTTTTCGTGGTTATGGGGGCTTTGGGGCATGTTGCTCGGTATACCAGTAATCTTCATTTTAAAAGTTGTATGCGAACGTATAGAGCATCTGCAGCCTGTCGCTGAATTATTGGGCGAATGAGGTTGAAACTTCACTATTAATAAAAATAAAAAAGGTTTTAAAAGAAAAAACTAATGGATTATTATCCAATTGTTTTCTCCAAATCAAAGTTGTAAACTATTTTATAATTTACAATGAAATTAATTTACGAACTGCGTCAGTAATTTGACCAAGGTCAAAAATTGTAAATTTAAACCATAACTCTATACGATTTAAGAACAACATTAGATAGTCAATTCAAACAGGGAGAAAATAATGAGTTTCATCATATGGATATTAGTTGGAGCGTTAGTGGGTTGGATTGCAAGTCTTATTATGAAAACAGATGCACAGCAAGGCACAATTTTAAATATTGTAATTGGTATCTTGGGCGCGTGGTTAGGAGGATATCTTATTTCCCCTCTGGTTGGGGTATCGACAATTAACCAAAACGCATTAAGTATCCCTGCAATTTTAGTATCTATTGTTGGTGCAGTTATCGTGATTGTAATTTGGCAATTGATTCGCAAGGCTTTATCACGCTAGCATTATTAATAAACTCCTAGCAGCAATGTGGGGCATTTAAATGTCTTACATTGCTTTTTTTTTGTTAAAAGCAAATTATAAAAATCTGCGAACATCTTTAAAATTTGATGCCCCATTTAATCAACAACATGAATGATTGATTAATCTAAACAATAGCTACAAGCAAATCCACTAATGAACATTCTGAAAAATATGAAAATAATACTGCTTACAATCCTTTTAACCGTTATATGTGTTCTGATTTTTATGAATTTTGTAACTGGTGAGAAGAAAATAGAGCGAGTTTTAGAAAGGCATTACGCAATTGAAGATCAACAATTTTCTAGATCTGTTAGTGCTTTATTAGGGCCAGCATTTTTAGAAAATAATGATGTTAAAGTTTTGTTAAACGGAGACATGATTTTCCCAAAGATGTTGCAAGCTATAAAAGGCGCAAAAGAGACTATCACTTTTGAAACTTTTATTTATTGGGGAGATAGTATTGGTGAGGAATTTGCAGAAGCCTTAGTTGAACGTGCACAAGCAGGCGTAAAAGTGCACATTTTGTTAGATTGGCTTGGTAGTGTCAAAATGGAACAGAAGCAGTTAGACAAAATGGAAAAAGCTGGTGTTGAGATCCAACGCTATCACAAACCACATTGGAGTCATTTAACCCGACTCAATAATAGAACACATCGAAAATTGTTAATTATCGATGGCAAAACTGGATTTACTGGTGGCGTGGGAATTGCAGATCAATGGCGTGGGAATGCTAAAAACCCTAAGGAGTGGCGGGATACCCACTTTGAAGTGACAGGTCCTGTAGTTGGAGAAATGCAGGCGGTATTCATGGACAATTGGATAAAATCCAGTGGCAAGGTTTTACATGATATAAAATATTTCCCGCCCCTAAAAAAGACAGGCAATATGTCCGCGCAAATGTTTAGCAGCTCACCCAGTGGCGGAGGTGATTCGATGTTACTTATGTATCAAATGGCTATAACTGCTGCAAAAGATTCAATTGATTTATCGAGCGCTTATTTCGTACCCGATGATCTTTTGACAAATGCGTTGATTGCAGCCGCCAAAAGAGGGGTAAAAATTCGAATCATCACACCTGGTGAACATATAGATACAGATTTGGTACGGAATGCATCACGATCCGGTTGGGGAGATATGCTCAAAGAAAAAATTAAGATTGCTGAATATTCTCCAACTATGTATCACTGCAAAGTTCTGATTATCGATAATTTAATGGTATCCGTAGGCTCTACTAATTTTGATAATCGGTCTTTTAGATTGAATGACGAAGCTAATTTAAATATTTTAGACCCGGAATTTGCTAAAGCTCAAACTGTCATTTTTGATGCGGATTGGAACAAATCTTCTCCTGTAACCTATGAACAATGGGTAAATAGACCGTTTCAAGAAAAAGCACTTGAGAAAATTTCAAGTATTTTTAACTCACAACTTTAAAACTTGAATGAAAAAAATAATTAATTTAATTCTATATTAATTAAATACCGAAATATTTGAGTTTTTAATTACAGTTAGTAACATTGTTAAAAAATATGAAAACATTTTGGTTACTAATTAAAACAACTGTTATTTCTTGGATCGATGATTATGCGCCAAGTATGGGAGCTGCATTATCTTTTTATACTTTATTTTCAATTGCACCACTTTTGTTGATTGTAGTTTCAATTCTTGGTTTAGTTTTAGGTGATGAAGCTGCGCGAGGCGAAATTGTGGGACAGTTACAAAATTTGATGGGGAAAGAGAGCGCAATCACTATTCAGGCGCTTCTACAAAATGTAAATAAACCCACGGAAGGGATAATGTCCACTATTTTGGGAATTGTATTACTGCTAGTTGGTGCAACAAGTGTATTTGGTGAACTTCAAAATGCTTTAGATCGTATCTAGCGGGCGCCTGATCGCGTTCTATCCTCGGGAATATGGAATTTATTGCGCATGCGTTTATTGTCCTTTGGCATGATTTTAGGAATTGGTTTTATTTCTATGGTCTCTTTGTTGTTAAACGCAGGTCTTTCAGCAGTTACCAAATGGTGGACACCTTTTTTTGGACAAGTAGATGGCAAGTGGCTTTTTTTAATTGCAGGCGTTAATGTAACTTTTAATTTTATTATTACCACAGCTATGTTTGCACTTATCTATAAACTCATGCCGCGAGTCAAGATAAATTGGAAGGACGTGTTAATCGGATCAGTCATTACTTCAGTTTTATTCACATTAGGAAAAACACTAATTGAAATCTACATTGGTACAAGTGCAATCGCTAGCGGTTATGGAGCAGCTGGTTCATTAGTTGTTTTGTTGATATGGGTTTATTATTCAGCACAAATATTTTTAATGGGTGCTGAGTTTACCTGGGTCTATGCAAACATTTATGGATCGCAAAAGATCAATAAATTGTACGGTTAATTGTAAATTAATAAATTATTGTAGACATAAAAAAGTAGCCTTAAATAAAAACTTTATTTATGATCGCCTCTGTTCATATAAATGTTATTTAAATGTGTATTCTAAATTTTCAATATTGCCAAGGAGTTTATGATGGGTAGATCACTGATTTGGAAAGCTTTATCAATTGCTGCCTTATATTTGTGGCGTAACAGAAATAAAAACAAATCATCTACTAACAATCGTCTTAATTAAGTTTATAGGCTTTTTATATAGAAATAATTAGCAATATATTCTGTGTAATTTTTATTATCTTCGCATGCTGCTATTATTATAGCTAGCAAGCTTTCATCTGCTCGTCCTGCCTTAGCAACGACAATTAATACATCTGAAAGACAGCACTAATAAACCCTCTTTTAGTTGAGCAAAAGGATGGGATAAAGTTGAGCATATACAAGATTCAATAATTTAAACATCAGGGCATACGCCTACGCTATGCCAAATCTCGACTCATACCACTTATGTTGGAAGGTTAGCTTTTTCAGCAACGGTTTCTGTGCGTGCATCGAATATACGTGACACTGTTGATACAACTTTTGCCAAAAAAAGTTTTACTAACTGCAACATTGACTGGTTTCGGTAACGGGTTTGCTGAAATAGGTACTAGTGATGGAGGCGGTCTTAAAAGTGATATGACTTCCGATATGTTCTTGGTAAAGGTCAAGACAGACTTGAAGCAAAGGAAAGTGTCAGCTGGACATCAATTTTCGCTAGCAAACATTTATTCCTTGCAGGATTATTTGCTTTGCATGTGGAAGGTTTTAAGGCTTGGGGTCAAATTTGTCTATTTACCATTATTTCGGAATAATTGCTGGTCTTCAGTCGCTTTAATAGGCCTATCAAAATGTCGAAATTTGAATGGTAAAACAACAATAGATAATAACTTTATAAACGCCAATATTAAGCCTTTTTGGGCACGGAAGTTTTAGGCAGTTGCATAATATCAGCCACCATCGTGTGCTCTTTTAATTGACGACTTTTTGAAGCAGAGTCATACACAATAAGCAATGATTGCTCCACTTCATCGTCTTTAGAAAACAATGTCATTCCTTCTGCGTGGTCCACACCTTGCCCATAAGGTACATCGGCCAACTGAACTAACTTATCAGCAGTAACTATGCATTCTTCTATTTGCGCTGTGGCTCCACCTAACCACCTAAAAATAGTTACTGGGCCGTCAATTTCCATGGTTGGTCCGGCTAAGATTAAAATATCCGCACCCTGAACGCATAAATCACGTATACCAAGACCACCTAGCTGCAGGAAATGTTTACGATAAAGACGCTGTTTAGGCCCAATTGGTTTTAACCGAAGTGTAATGGGATTTTTCGCATCTTCTTCTGGCTCCACTTCTAAAATAACTGCCCAGCCTCGAAGTACTGGCCCACGAAGCCCAAGTAATAATCGCGCACCCACCACAGCTAGACCTTCAATATCAAAACCATTATCCTTGCCCGGAATTGTCAGGAATGATTGCAGATGCTTGTCTTCTTTGAGTGCATCGGTTAATTCATTACCTTGAGCTGACCCTAGAAGCTGGGCTGCGATGCGCTTTTTGCCAGGTTTGGGGCTTTGTTTTATTAAGCAGTATGTACCATCGACTTGTTCTAATGGAATGCGTGCCAACAGATAGCGGTTGCCATCTTTGCTTAAATTAGCCAATTGCTTTTTAGCTTGTTTCAACCCCTCCTCGATTGTCGGATTGGATCTTTTCAAACTGTGCGACCCCACTAACCAAAGATAACCGTCACCACAACCTAGACCTTCTATATCAACCTCTTTTACGTCATCAGTATCTTTTGAGGGAGGGACTGGTAACTCAAGGAAATCAGAAAGTAAAAACTGTTTGTGTTGGCCGTATCTATATTTTCCATTTTCATTGATTAGGGATAAACGCTCTAAACTGATGGATTCATCGTTTGCAACCCAAAGAGTATCCTCAATCTTCAAGGCAACTGACAGTCCATCCCTAAGCTCTTTGCACTTACCCAAATTGGCATGTTTAATGTCAAAATCAAGATTAATGGTTTTTATTGGATTCATGATTAAACAACTTTCTATTTATTTTCTAAGTATAATTTTTGTTATTAAATAATGTCGCTTATTAAAACTGTAGTCAATTGTTATTCGATAAAGCTCTATAAACGATTAATCAGAAATAGGCGGCTTTTACTAAACAAGAAGTTGCGGAGATTTGAGCTAATTATTTGCTTGGGATGATATAAAAACTTATTCCGATTTTAATGTCCGCTTAGGGCCGATTACAGACACCGGGAATTCTAATTGACTTGATATCCACTACCATTTTGGAAAAAATTTTTGTTTTATGATAGAGGCATCATTTAAATGAATTTAATCTGTATCATTCGTTCTACGAATCTCCCTAAAGAACTTGCATATTTTCTGTAAACTCAGACAGAGATAAGAATTTTAATAACTAAGGTCAAATATTTCCGCAATTGATATCTCCATTGCAATACGTTTAGTAAAACTTATTTGAGATATTTTATTCAAATTTCAATTTCCACTATAAGCCACTAATAAATATAGAATTACATAAATAAAAGAAAAAATGCTTAACAATAAATAAGCATTCAATCCTTCAACTAAATTATTTTAAAAGTAAATAAAAAAAGATTTACGGTCGCCCCTAGAACAAATTAGTAACTGTCAGAAAGCAGATTACATGTAATACAAAAATGGTGCAGTTTTGTTGTAGCAATCAACTAGTTAAGCATTTTTAATTTTTATTTATTCCATAAATTTCTCGAATCTTTATCAATTTTTTGTTGGGTC
>JAZKFP010000028.1:0-12074 GCA_040386355.1 Pseudomonadota bacterium
GAACCGTCTTCTTTAATATCGATTAAGTGTTTGCGAATGAGTTCAGCGTAAATAGGACGACCATAAGGCGCTAATCCCATTAATTTATATTCGCCTGAATTGACGCGAAAACCGGTGTAATAAGTAAATGCGGAATACAGCAAGCCGAGTGAATGAGGAAAGCGGATCTCTTTTAAGAGTCGCATTTTATTTCCTTCACCGACACCAATTGTGGTAGTAGACCATTCGCCTACGCCGTCAATTGTTAAAATGGCAGCTTCAGAATAGGGCGATGGAAAAAATGCAGACGCAGCATGTGTCTCGTGATGTGTAGGAAATAAAATAGGACCGCTATAACGATTTTTTAAACCTTTATCGATTTCTCGTGGCATGAACAATTTTTGTTTGAGCCAAATGGGTAATGCTTTGACAAATGAGGGAAACCCCATCGGAGCGTAAGAAATATAGGTTTCCCAAAGCCGATCAAACTTAAGTAAAGGCTTTTCGTAGAACGCAACGTAGTCAAGTTGATCGGCAGTTATTCCTGCCGCTTGCAGGCAGTATTCAATTGCGTTGACCGGAAAAGAATCATCATGCTTTTTACGAGTAAAACGCTCTTCCTGAGCGGCGGCGATAATTTCACCATTAACAATAATGCTGGCTGCACTGTCATGGTAAAAAGCGGAAATACCTAGTATTCGCATGAATCAAAACTCCGATAGGGTTTTTAAGGTCGGCATGTTTAATAAAATAGGGTTTGTTCATCAAATTTTCTTGAGCTTATACGCCAGGCTCATTATCCTTTGCAGTGCATCAAATTCTAACAACAAATGAAAATAAAGCTTAAACCATTTATGGGCGGTGAGCATTCTACCTACAAATTCTTTTAGCTTGGAGTTATCAGGAAAATTAAAATCGACTATTTATAATGCGTATTAAGAATATAAGACATGGTTTGTCGGAAGCTAGGTAACCGGATACACTAGCACCGCTAATTTAAGATCAAATTGAGGAAGCTTATGCTATGAGCGATGTGCCAAATGATTTGCGCTATTTATCCACTCATGAATGGATTCGCATTGACGAAAATGATATTGGAACCGTTGGAATTAGTGATCATGCTCAGCAAGCGCTCGGAGATTTAGTATTTGCCGAAGTTCCAGAGATTGGAACAGTCGTGTCTGCAGGTGACGAGACTGGCGTTGTTGAATCCGTAAAAGCTGCATCTGATATTTATGCGCCTGTGTCTGGAGAAATTGTTGCGATTAATGAAGATTTAGCCGATGCGCCAGAGATGATCAATCAAGATCCTTACGGCGATGGTTGGATTTATCAAATTCGTTTGAGTGATCCAGAAGAAGTTGACGCTTTAATGACAGCGGCTGATTACAAAGAGCAAGTTTTGGAAGATGAGGCAGATGAAGACGACGACTAATTGCTGAGTGTTTGCACTACTCCTTAGTCAGTAAATTTTTATCAAAATAACGTATCTTTCTCTCGATACGTATTAAATTGTTATATCGTATTTTTATATTGCGGCATCCTCTTTTTCAAATCGTTAATTTAGAGCAATTCTAATTTTAATATTTTGTTTTTTGATGCCGTTCATCATTCCCAGCTTTTTCAAAGAATCATACATGTCCTATATCCCGCATACCACGCACGAAATTGAGCAAATGCTCGAAGAAATTGGTGTTTCATCAACAGAAGATTTATTTGATGAAATTCCTAATTCTTTACGATGTGACCATTTTAATTTGGGCGCAGGGTTAAATGAGTACCAAGTACTTCGCCTGTGTGGCGAACGTGCTAAACCGCAGCAAAATAAATTAAATTTTATTGGCGCCGGTGCGTACGAACACTCCATCCCCGCAGCAGTATGGGATGTGGTAGGACGAGGCGAATGGATGACGGCGTATACGCCGTATCAAGCCGAAGCCAGCCAAGGTACGTTGCAATTAATTTTTGAATTTCAAACCATGATTACGCAGCTTACCGGAATGGAAGTCGCAAATGCGTCTTTGTACGACGGTGCAACTGCGTTGGCCGAAGCGGTATTAATGGCAGTGCGCTCTAGCAAACAAGGCAAGCGCCGCATTTTAATTCCTAAAAGTGTTCATCCGCATTATCGAGAAGTCGTGCGTGTAATGACGCAATGGCAAGGAATTACACTAGAAGATATCGATTGGGATCCAATCACTGGACAAATTACCAACGATCTTAAAGCTGCGCCAGAAGACGCATTGGCACTTGTTTTACCTTTTCCAAATGCTTTTGGTGTTTTAGAAGAAGTACATCAATGGGTTGATTGGGCACACGATCAAAATTTAATGGTAATTGCAGTTGTAAATCCAATGGCATTGGCGTTATTTGAAGCGCCAGGTCATTGGGGTAAAACAGGCGCAGACATTGTGGTCGGTGAAGGTCAACCAATGGGTTGTCCGTTGAGTGGCGGCGGTCCGTATTTTGGATTTATGTGTACTCGAAAATCTTTAGTGCGTCATTTACCCGGTCGTATTGTAGGCCGATCGCATGATTTGGAAGGTAAGGTTGCATATACCTTAACTCTACAAGCACGCGAACAACATATTCGTCGTTCAAAAGCGACTTCAAATATTTGTACGAATCAAGGGCTCGCTGTTTCAGCTGCCACTGTATTTATGAGTTTGTTGGGCAACGCGGGGCTTCGTGAAATTGCAATTGCTAGCGCAAATAATGCGCGAGCATTGGTTGCTCAATTACAACCACTCGGTATTAAACCACGTTTTACTGCACCCTATTTTTATGAAGTTGCATTACAGATTCCTAGCCAATCAGAAAAAACGGCAATCGAACTTTCGCACGCTGTGACCGCGCAAGGTGTACATGCAGGTTTGTGTTTAGAAACTTGGTCAAAAGAATTAGACGATTGTTGGCTGACGGCAGTTACCGAAACCAAATCAGCAGAAGATATCAATACGTACGTACGCGCGGTTGAAAATATAATGCATTTGGATCGCGATCCTCAGGCAGCTATACCTTTGAGTGCGTTAGCCTCATGCGTAGGAATTACCACATGAAAACTATTTTTGAAAAAAGTCGGTCGGGTCGTCGTGCAGGAGCGCAAGGTGCAGGCTCTCTTTCTAAAACTGAATCTAAAAATACCGTAAATTCTTTACCTGCGCACTTATTGCGAAAAGATCCTGTGTTATTACCGGAAGCTTCTGAATTGCAAGTGGTTAGACATTACACGCAATTGTCGCGGCGCAACTTTTCCATCGACACGAATTTTTATCCCTTAGGTTCATGCACGATGAAATATAACCCCCGTGGTGCACATCGAGCAGCAATGACTTCCGGTTGGGTCGATTGGCATCCATTATCTCCAGAAGAATCCAGTCAAGGTGCGCTACAAACCTTATTTGAATTGCAAGAAGCGCTTGCAGAAGTTACCGGAATGCAAGCCGTTTCACTAACTCCTATGGCTGGCGCACAAGGTGAATTTGCTGGCGTTGCGATGATTCGTGCTTATCACGAATCGCGAAATGATCATCAGCGGCAAGAGATTATTGTTCCAGCTGCAGCACATGGTACCAATCCTGCCACCGCAGTAATGTGTGGATATAAAGTTCGAGAGATTCCAATTAATGCATCGGGCGATGTAGATATTGATGCATTGCGTGCAGCAGTTGGTCCAAATACCGCTGGTCTAATGATGACAAATC
The DNA here is from genome assembly GCA_040386355.1 of Pseudomonadota bacterium. Taxonomy (GTDB): domain Bacteria; phylum Pseudomonadota; class Gammaproteobacteria; order Pseudomonadales; family UBA6940; genus JAZKFP01. The sequence goes on from JAZKFP010000028.1 coordinate 3,684, forward strand.
CATCGACCTGCGGGGTCTTCGAAAGACAAGTGGCGGAAATTGCGCAGATCGTTCATGAAGTGGGCGGCTTGTTGTATTACGACGGCGCAAATCTCAATGCAATTTTAGGTCAAGCACGCCCAGGTGATATGGGATTTGATGTACTGCATTTAAATCTGCATAAAACTTTTGCAACACCACATGGCGGCGGCGGACCAGGCGCAGGTCCAGTTGCGGCAAATCATCGATTAGCTCCGTTCCTGCCGATTCCACGTGTAGGTTGTGACAATAACAAATCATATTTTTGGTTAACTGAAAAAGATGCGCCACAAACCATCGGCAGGCTTTCAACTTTCCAAGGAAATTTCGGCGTATTAGCGCGGGCCTTTGCTTATATCCAAATTTTAGGGTCAGAAGGTTTACGCCAAGTTGGTGAATTTGCAACGCTCAATGCCAATTACCTTATGGCGCGTTTGGAAAAAGCTGGTTTTCAGCTCGCATTTCCAAACCGTCGTGCAACCCATGAATTTATTATTAGTTTTGAACAAGAAGAAAAAAAATGGGGCGTTACTGCGATGGATTTTGCAAAACGTTTACTCGATTTTGGTATTCATGCACCAACGACCTATTTTCCATTATTGGTTCCTGAATGTTGGTTAATTGAGCCAACCGAAACAGAATCGAAAGAAGAGCTAGATCATTTTGTAGAAATCTTGATTCAAATTCGACAAGAAGCAGAACAAGACGCAGCGCTATTAAAAAAAGCGCCATTTACAACATCGGTACGTCGAGTCGATGAAGTGAAAGCGGCGAGAGAGATGATTTTGACGCAGCCTCTAGCCGAATGGATGCTAGGCGAATTGTCGTCGGTACCTTCCCCAAATTGATTTCCTGGTTGTTGCCGTCTCATTCGCCTGCTCACGTACTCAACTGTACGCTGCGCGGGCTCGTTTCGTCGGCGCCTACAGGAAACCTAATTTGGGTTGGTACGTTTCTCACCGTAACTCACAAGCAAAAAAAGTTAAGCAATACGTTTTAAATCGACGAAAAAATACTACGGTTTAAAACCAACATTTAAAAATTTGTTTAGGAAAAAATAGCATTAACTGCCGTCATTCCTTCGAATATCAAAATAAAATTGATGGAAAATTTCTAGCCCATCTTCCAACGCAGAATGGTTTTCCATGAGGCGTCAAGTGATGAGTCCCGCGGAGCATACTGACAAGTATGTGAGCAAGCGAAGAGCGCGGACAACAAAATGGAAAGCCATTATGAGGCAGGTATAACCCATGGGTCGACGGCGTTTAACAAAGCAACAACGCGCGCGAATCGATCAACGTCAGCAACAGATTGCTCAATCTTTTTCCGAGAACATTCAAGAAACCGATCACTCTTCTAATGCACGTGCATTGGAATCGACAGAAGGTTCACGGCTTTCCGGTATTGTTATTCGACGTTATGGCGCGTATGCCGATGTTGTTGAAGGTGCCTGGTCAAATCGAACACACATTACTTCACTTCAATCCAAACGTTGTGATATTCCTGCACGTTTGCAAGGCGATAATGCAACCGATGATGTGGTGGTTGGAGATGAAGTAGTTTGGGAAAATACTGAAAAGCAAGGCCAAATTATTGCTATACAACCGCGTCATACCACATTAATTCGTTGGTTAACGCAGGGACGTCAAGCCGCTGTAACGTCAAAAAGCATAGGTGCACAAAAAGTGGTTGCAGCAAACGTCACTCGAGTTGCGTTAGTAGTCGCTGCTGAACCTAAAACTCCTTTGTTAGAGTTAGATCGCGCTTTGGTTTCATTGGAAAGTGCAGGCTTCGCAGTAACGCTAGTCTGTAATAAATGCGATTTAATGCCTGTGGAAGTTGAAATCTGTTTACAACAATCGGATGCAACCGATTTTTCTATTCTTACTGAAGAAGAATCATCGGACAGCAGTTGGTGGTTAAGACTGGCCTGGTATCAACAACAGGGTTTGGAATTACGCTTTGTATCGGCAGTACAACGAAAAGGTATAGATGAATTACTTCAAGTATTTGCGCATGAAATTGGAATTTTTTCTGGTCCGTCTGGTGTTGGTAAATCGTCGTTAATTAATGCATTGTTGCAAGAAGAAATTGCACGCACTGGTAGATTAACGGAATTATCGCAGCATGGCGCGCATACAACTTCTATTAGCAGTTTGTATGTATTACCCGAAGATGGATTTTTAATTGATTCGCCCGGTGTTCGATCTTTTCAATTTGCTTGTCCAGCAGTGAGCGAATTAAGTCGATCTTTTCTACCATTCCCAAAATATATTGATCAGTGTCGTTTCAGCAATTGTTCGCATCGAGTTGAACCAAAATGTGCTGTTAAAGCTGCGGTCGAACGCGGTGATATTCCAGCATGGCGAATGAGTTTATACGAAAAGCTTTGGACCGAAGCCAGCCAAATCACTAGTTAATTTATGGATGTATTTCATGAGACAGCACTATGCCTGTTGAAAGCGATAAAATATTGGTTAAAAAGAAGAAATTGGCAGAACGAGTGGAAATCTTTTTCACACACCCAGCAATAATTCCACAAGCAGTTCTCGCATTTGATTTTGGTACTAAAAAAATAGGCGTTGCCTTTGCGCAAAAAATTACGCGTAGAGCCATTCCACTTGCAACGGTAAATGTTCAAAATGCCACAGAATTATGGAAAAAAATTCAGTATTTAATGGATGAATGGCGGCCTGAAGTATTTTTGGTAGGTTGGCCTGGTTTGGAAGGTCAAACCAACTTGCAACTTTGTACTGCAATCGCGGATTATGCAGATGAGTTAACCAATCAATTTAAGCGTCCTGTTTTTATGGTGGATGAATCATTTTCATCGCAAGCTGCACACTCTTGGCTACGCGAACAAGATCCACCGCGACGCAATGTAGTGATTTCAAAAGACAGTATTGCAGCGTGTTTAATTCTTGAAGCCTGGTATTACGAGGTGGAGCAGCCACACCGTCCTTGATCAATGCGTATTATGGAACCGTGCTAATGGAAGGAGAGTCATGATGCAGGATGAAACAAATTTACCCGTATCACCTGATATGGAATCTTTACTCGATTTAATGGCTGAACATATTCGACGACGCTGGGGCAGTGCTCAAGAAAATAAATTACGTTTAGTGGGTATTTTAACCGGTGGTGCTTGGGTTGCTGAACAGTTAAGAGCGCGACTTAAAATTACCGAACCAATTGGATTATTAAATATTTCATTTTACCGAGATGATTTTTCACGTCGTTCGTTGCATCCAGAAATCCAACCTTCCTCTTTACCTTTCGATATTGAAAATCAAGAAATTTTACTCATCGATGATGTTTTAATGACGGGTCGAACCATTCGCGCAGCCATGAATGAATTATTTGATTACGGCCGACCTTCGGCCATTCGTTTAGCAGTGCTTGCAGATGTTGGAGCACGTGAATTACCGATGCGTCCAGATGTTGTAGGATGGACGTTAAAAGCACCCGAAGGTTATCGTTTAAAACTAAATTCAAAAGATGGATTATTGGTTTGGCGCCGCATTGGCCGACCTCAGATGTAAATCGAATAAACTATACTTTATTAATTAAATTTTCAGGATAGAACATGTCTGTTGAATCAATCCAGACCCGTGTAGAAAGAGACACGAGTCAATTTTATTCCGATGGCCGACTCAAACATTTTTTAACGATTGAAGGAATATCAGGTCAAAAGTTAACGGAATTATTGGATTTAGCGCAATCGTTTTTAGTGGTCGAACACCGTGCAATTAAAAAAGTACCTTTGCTTCGCGGTAAAACATTGGTTAATTTGTTTTTTGAACCTAGCACACGTACACGAACAACATTTGAATTAGCCGCAAAACGTTTATCAGCGGATGTATTAACCATCCAGTCACAAGATTCCTCAACTCGGAAAGGCGAATCTTTGTTGGATATGCTGCGCAACTTAGAAGCGATGGCGGTAGATTTATTTGTAGTTCGTCACGCGCAAAGTGGAGCTGCACATTTTATCGCACAACATGTGACACCTAACGTTGCGGTGGTAAATGCTGGTGATGGACGACACGCACATCCAACTCAAGCGCTGTTAGATATGTTTACGATCCGTCACTTTAAAGGTGATTTCATACCATTACGTGTAGCAATTGTTGGCGACATTATGCATTCCCGAGTTGCACGTTCTCAAGTACAAGCGTTGCTAGCGTTGGGTGTGCAAGATATTCGTTTAATAGCGCCAAAGACTTTATTACCTCGTACACGTTGGCACCCCAATGTGTCGCATGAGTGGGAATTACAACACGGCTTAAAAGATGTGGACGTTGTTATTGCATTACGTTTGCAAAATGAACGAATGCAAGCCGGATTATTACCGAGTCCAGAAGAATATCGAGCCTTATACGGCTTAACCAATGACTCGATCAAAGTATTAAAAAAAGATGCAATTATTATGCATCCAGGTCCTATTAATCGCGGCGTTGAAATGGATTCTGATATTGCCGATGGCGCACGTTCGGTAATTTTAGATCAAGTACATTTTGGGATTGCAGTACGTATGGCGATTCTTTCCAAACTTATGGAAGGTTCTGATCGAGAGGCCGCCAAACTATGAAAATAGCTTCCACTTTTAACCAATCTGATTTTCAAATACACCACGTTCAAACAGCAACCATACAAAATATTGTATGGGTAGATTCTACAGCTAACACCGTAAAGCCTGCGAATTTACTAATTCGTGATGGAAAAAAAATAGAAGTCGTTTCAGTTGAGACGGCGCCACTAAAAAATTTCCCCGTTATCGATGGAAAAGGATACATCGCGTGTCCTGCATGGTGGGATTTGGCAAGCACATTACCTGATCCAAATAATCCAAGCTCAGGTAATGTGGAAGCTGAGTTGAAACTCGCTGAAGAAGGTGGTTTTGCGCAAGTTACCGTATGGCCAACATCTTCTTATCCATTAGATACGCCGGCAGAAGTACGATTATTACAACAAACCGCTAAAAATTCTGCATTAATGGTGACGCCAATTGTTGCGTTAACACGAGGATTAGCAGGAGAAAGACCCAGTGATTTTGCAGCGCTTAAAAAAGAAGGTTGTTTTATTACTACGCAAAGTTCAGTGCCGATGACTGATTTGCGAGTTCAAGCGCGTTGTTTAGAATACGCTGCAACGCATCATCTAAAAGTGTTTTTTCAATCCATTGAAAGTTCATTAGCCGTTGGCGGCTACATGCACGAAGGGGAAGTTTCCGATATTTTGGGAATTCCTGGAATTCCTGTCATGGCCGAAACGATTGCCGTGATGCGGGATTTGGAATTAGCAAAACACGCTGAAGTACAACCGCACATTAGCCAAATTTCTTGTGAGCGAACATTAAATTTATTACACAGCTACGGTTCTGAAAATATCAGTGCTGATGTTTCGATATTTCATCTTTGTTTTACCGAACAACAATTAATTAATTTTGATAGTCGTTTTCGTGTCACGCCGCCTTTGCGAACAGAGTCTGATCGATTAGCTTTGATTGCTGCAGTGCGCGATGGGCAGCTTGCAATTTCGTCTGGACATCAACCTCGAGCAACGACTTCAAAAATGGCGCCGTTTGCAAATACTGCTTCCGGTGCTGCAACTTTTGATGTTTTTCTTGCTTTAGGATGTGAATTGATTCGACGCGGTGAGTTATCTTGGCCACAATGGGTAAAAGCTACTTCAGCTCTACCACGGAAAATATTGAATAATTATACGAAATCAGAAGAAACAACGTACCTTGCTTTAGACGATTTCTGTTTAATTGATCCTGATGCGCAGTGGGATAAATTACCAGAATTTTTGCAATCGCTTGGTGGAGATTCAGGAATCACTGGATTTCGCGGCAAAGTTAAAGCACGTGTACGTTTAATTCCTCTGTCATAAGGATTTGAGCTCATATGCTTTTTTCAAACTGGTTGGGTCGTTTTCCGATTGCAATCAAAGTCTCTGCCGTCTTGGTCTTACTCGGGGGAGCAGTACTAGGTGTTTTTTGGTTTTTGGTAATGTCGGCATTGCAAAGTATTTTGCAAGACGTAACCGATCATTTTGGTAAGACGCTTGCTGCACAAATTGCTTATGCTGCCGCCGAACCCTTGTTAGCGGAAGATGAGCTGTCATTAAAAGTTATTGTCAATAACGCAACTCAAGCACCGAATGTTCAAGCGGTTTTAATTTTTGATCGCGAAAATCAAATTTTGGCAGGCTCTGAACCAAGCAAATTGCAAAATGCAGAAATATTTTTGCCAGACGATCCTACGCAATTGCTCGCCGCATCAAATCGACTTGGAATGTATGTCAGCCCAATTATGTTTAAAGATGTGATTGCAGGGCAATTAATTATCTATGTCGATCAACAACGTATTCAACGCAAAGTTCAAGACACGGTTCAGGTCATGACATTGGTATTGTTTTGCTTATTATTTTTAACTGCATTTGTCGCCTTATACTTAGGACGGCATCTTACTCAACCAGTGGTGCGTTTAAATGAAGCAGTATTAGCAATTGGTGCAGGACGTTACGACCATCGTATCCAAGAAGAACGTCGTGATGAAATTGGTATGTTGATTGAAAATGTAAATCTTATGGCGGAAGGTTTAGAAGAAAAAGAAAAAATCAAAGAAACTTTTTCGCGTTATATGGCACCCAATGTTGCGGATAACATTCTTGCTAATTTAGATAATCCCTCGGTACCCATTAAATATGTCGATGCCAGTGTCATGTTTGTTGATCTCGTAGGATTCACCGGCATTTGCGAATCTTTTCCACCCAATGAAGTGGCTCAATTACTCAATGAATACTATGGTTGCATTTTATTAGCAAGTGAAGGCTACAAAGGTACAGTAGATAAATTCATTGGTGACGGCGCCATGATTTTATTCGGTGCTCCACAATCGGAATCTCAACATGCGTTAAATGCGATAAGTTGCGCCGGAGTATTTCTACATCTAGTTAAAGAAATAAATGAATTGCGTAAAAATCGTGGTCAAGCGGTTATGCAATTTCGTATCGGAATTCACAGCGGTGAAATGTTAGCAGGTTCATTAGGTTCCGATAAACGCATGCAATATACAGTTATTGGAGATGTAGTAAATATTGCGTCTCGACTTTGTCATCAAGCTGAGCCAGGCTGTATTTTAGTGAGTGAAGAAAGTTGTGAGTCAGCACAAAAAATTCATGAGCCTGACGGCACAAAAGTAGAACTTAATTTTCAACCTTTAATAGTAAAAGATTTAGGAGAAACTGAAGTTCGAGGAAGGGCTGCTCCAGTACAAGCGAAACAAATACTTGGATTTCATGAAATTGTTCAAAAGTCGTTAGATGAACATTTAGCTTCAGTAATCGATTTAATTCACGGAAACCACGGCAACGTTGATAAGGAATACGTTTGAAACATCAATCTTTAAAGCATTCGGTAAGGAAGAAGTTACCGAAATTAATGATTATTTGTTTGTTATCATTTCTATTGTCATTGGTTTTTGGATGTCAAATAAATTCAATCCATTCCGCACCTAAAAATGCATCCGTTAAGCAATTACTTGCGCAACATCAATATCAAGAAGCATTCAACATAGCTCCTACCTCGCAAAAAGAATCAATTGAAAAAGCATCAGAATTCTATTCACAAACCACGATTGATTACGCATTAGATATGTTAAATGAAGATCAATGGAAAGAAGCACTCGATACATTAAGTCGTGCACGAGAAGGCATTATTAAAAAAGCAAAAATCGACAAAACAATTTTGCGTATAAAAAAAGATGAATACTTAGAACTCAATCGAGCTCGCACATTAGAAGCTATACGCAAAGCTCATTGGTTTAATAGTCAACAAGATCTCTATGAAATGTATTTACTTTCAACACGCGCTTCAATGTTGCACAGAGCACGACTCAAAAATATTTTTAAAAATCAATCTGAATTAGTTTCTGAATTACTTGAACAAGGGCACGTAGTGTTGCAAATGGGAGACATTGCGTTGGCTCAACGAACCTATTCGACTATTGGCACGCTATGGATGGAAGAAAATCTATTTGATGCTTACGATGAATTTGAAAAATCTATTGCCAATCAAATTAATAAAAGTAATGTAGTAAAAGGCGTTGAAGTTGAAATAGAAGACGAACAAAATCCAATTCCACAAAAAGTTGTAAGTAAATTGTCTCAACCTGCAAATGAAATTGAAGAGCAAATTGAGCAACGAAAAATTGAGAAAAAAGCATTATTCAGACAGATAGATCAAGCTACGCAACGCGCGGATTTGGTAAAAATTAATAATTTATTACAGCAATTATATGCGCAGGAAAATCTAACACGACGTGATCAAATTTCCATAGATCGCACAGAAAGTTATCTTAAAGCTCA
>JAZKFP010000029.1:0-50393 GCA_040386355.1 Pseudomonadota bacterium
ATAGTATCCGTCACATAACGCGAGATGCAAACGATACAATATTTATCGCAATGCAGTACGAAGGCCCTGTAAAAGATTTTCCTCCACTTATCGCTGTACATAAACAAGGAAAAGAAAATCTTCAATTGTTAGCCGCTCCAAAAAATATCCAACAAAAAATGTTGAATTATTGTGGCAGCATTTGTACCGATGTTTCCCAGAAATATTTTGCTGTGTCTTCACCTAAAGGTGGAATTATTACTTTTTGGAATGCAGAAAAACTTCAGTATGTTCGCAGTCTGGATGTATTTGATGGTTGCGGAATTTCAGCTGGTAGTGAAGCTGGAAGTTTTTTAATTAGCAGCGGTGATGGCAGAATCTTTGAAATGAGTGTGGCTGACAGTCAGCAGGGACTTAAAACCGTGATGCAATTGCAAACTAGTTGGGATAATCATCTAGTTCGATAACATTAATCTTTTGCTCATCCTTGTAATTTGAAACTCAAACTTTCAAATTACAAGGATGATTGTAAAAAATAAGTGCAGTTCTATATCAAACGCAGATAGGATTTCCTAGAACACTTTTCCAATATTCAATCAGGGATTGGCAGCGTTTAACACGGGCGAATGATTATTCGCCCCTACACACACTGATCAATTTCCTAAAAATACATCAATCTCTAACGGATACCGTAGGGGCGAATAATTATTCGCCCGCATGTACTTTCCAAGATACCTTTCACTTGGTAAAACCAATGTGCGTTTGGCATAGACATGTTAATGTGGTTAATTTCGACATGTTTCCTGTGGACACGTATGTTTTTTACTCGCTGTTTCAATTTGAAGGGTAGGGTGAATTATTCCGAACATTTCATGCAAATCATGTGCAGCCCGATGAATAAAATCATCACCAGGATGACCGTTTGGCATAATCAAATGCGCGGTTAATGCAACTTCGGTTGTGCTTAATGCCCAAATATGCAGATCATGAATATCTGTAACACCGGGCCTTGTTATCAACCACTCACGCACTTCATTGAAACTGATATTTTCTGGTACGCCATCAAATAATAAGTGTACGGATTCAGATAATAATTTCCAGCTACTCCATACAATAATAATTGCAATGCCAAGACTCACTACAGGGTCTAACCATTCCCATTGAAAATACAAATAAACAATACCGCTTACAACTACGCCTGCAGAAATAGCCGCGTCCGCTGCCATATGTAAAAAAGCACCGCGTACATTTAAATCGTGTGATTGATCGCGAAAAAATAAAAATGCGGTGAGACCATTGATAAATAAACCTATACCTGCGACGACAATAATAGTTAAACCATCGGTAGAGGTTGCACTATGCAAACGATGTAGCGCTTCCCAAGTCAACACACCCATTGCAATGAGTAATACAATCGAATTTATAAAAGCGGCTAATACGGAGGCGCGTTGCAAGCCATAGGTATGGCGATGATTCGGTTTTACGCGTCCGATTAATAATGCAATCCATGCGAGTATTAATCCGGCAACGTCTGACAAGTTATGTCCTGCATCCGCCATCAACGCTAACGAATCAACCCGCCAACCATAGAATGCTTCGACAGCTACAAACGTAATGTTGAGAACGATACCGACAGCAAAAGCTTGGTTTAAGCTTGTCCCTACATGACTGCGATGATTATGGTATTCGCCCACTGGTACAAATCCCTTTGCAAAATGTCTTCAAAATTTTGGTTTATACCCGTAGCGAATTAAAATTAGGTGTTTATCATGATCTTTTTTTCCACTTGCTGTGTTGCTTTTCCTTGCGTAAAGCTTTGGCTACGCAGCGTCAAAGCGCCTTGCGATTGAAAAAAAATATTCATGCTAAACCGTTTCACTTAACCTAATTTTCAAACGCTACGGGTATATAGTGAACGCAGATGAGATTTCCTAAAACACTTTTCAAATATTGAATCAGTAATAGGCAGCGTTCAACACGGGCGAAAAATGTTTCGCCCCTACATAAAATGATCACTTTCCTAAAAATACCCAAGTCCTTGAAGAATATGTAGGGGCGAATAATTATTCGCCCGCATGGTCTTTCCCACCAAACATCATTCATAAGATATTACAACATGGAAAACTCATGTGCATTTGGTATTGGAAAGGTAGTTTAACTCACTAAAAATTAATAACCAGAATTTAAGCGAATCTTAATCGTGAGTCATTAATTGACATTCATTATCGAACAATTGGAATGTCTTTCCAATGAGTCGTATAGCGCGGCGAAAGATGCTTGCGCTTCATCTTCCAATCCTGTTTAAAACCCTGGCTTGCAAATCGCAATTGTGCTTTACCTTTTTTATTAATTGCATCGATGGTTTGCATTAATAAGGTGCTGCGTTGTTGTTCAGCTTGTGTAGGTAATGGATTTACAGGAAACAAATCATATTGGCAAATAGCATGCGGATAAAAATCATTTAACATGATTCCTGCTTTTGCATAGCGATAACCGTCGCGCCAAAGACTTTCTAATAGTTTCCGTGCAGTTTGAAGAATAATGCGGGTATCTTGTGTAGGTAAATCAAGCTCAGCCGTTGCAGACTGACCATAGTACGAATTCTTTTCTGAAAAATAACTTGTACGTAAAAAAACCGTAATCGATTTTGTAAATTGTTTTTCGCTACGTAATTTTTTCATAGCGTAACTAGCGTATTCGCTAATTGCTTCGCTTAAATCCGTTAATTCAGTAATGCGTTCACCAAAAGATCGCGAACAAAGGATTTGTTTTTTTGTAGTTGGATGTTCTTCTAATGCAAAACATACTTCACCATTTAATTCACGTAATGTTCGTTCGATCACAACAGAGAATTGTTTACGAATGGTAGGTGGGTGAGACTGTGCTAAATCAAGTGCAGTATGAATACTTAATGCTTGCATACGTTTTGAAAGTCGTCGTCCAATTCCCCACACCTGAGCAACGGGTGTAGTTCGTAAAATAGTAAGTCTTTCGATTGGATCACTTAAATCTAAAACACCAGCGCTGGTAATTTGTTTTTTTGCTGCATGATTTGCTAATTTAGCAAGCGTTTTAGTTGGACCAATACCTATGCAAACTGGCAAACCAATCCATTCTTGAATTTTGCTTTTAATATTTTTTCCTATATCCGTTGGATTCAATATTCCCGATATATCTAGAAATGCTTCATCTATCGAATAGACTTCAACACGCGGTGCTAATTCTTCTAAAGTTTGCATCACTCGTGCAGACATATCCGCATAAAAAGCAAAATTAGAGGAAAATACATTAATTCGATGTTTTTCAATACACTCTCGTATTTTAAAATACGGTGCACCCATGGGAATACCTAATGCTTTGGCTTCACGCGAACGCGCAATAACACACCCATCATTATTTGATAAAACGACCACAGGCTGATGTTTTAAATCAGGACGAAATAATTTTTCACAACTGGCGTAAAAATTATTGCAATCGACTAAAGCAAATTTTTTTTCAGAACTCATGACGACGCACTTTTTTTCGTACGCGGTGCGCATACCGCGTGAATCGTATAACGCACGACGCCAAAAATTTCTAACTCCATATCCTTAATAATTTCAATCGCCGGATAATCTTTATTGCACGCGACTAATTTAGGTGTTGGCTTAGTCAATAGTTGTTTAACCGTAAATTCACCTTGTACGCTCGCAATCACAACATCGCCATGCATCGCTTGCAAAGTGCGATCTACTACCAAAATATCACCCGGTAAAATATGCGCATCAATCATCGAGTTGCCTTGAACTCGCACGAAAAAAGTTGCATTTGGATGATGAATACATAATTCATTTAAATCGAGAGACTGCTCAACATAACTTTGCGCAGGCGATGGAAAACCTGCGGATACACTTTCAATAAATAGCGGAATGGACAAATGAGAAAGGATAAAGCTTTCGCTAACCTCTCCGAGAAAGATGACAGACATAGTGAAACTCAACTGCTCGTTTACTGTGGATATGTACAGTATCTTAGAGAGTAGAGTTTTTTCAAGTTAAAGTGTGGCTAAAAATGAGAGGCTGGTAGTTCGATAAGAATAAAATAAAACTTAAGCTTTTGATTTATAAAGAATAAGTCGATCTTATTCTGATTCGTATTTAAAAAAAGGAGAACTTCATGAGTAAAACTGCCAAACTTTTTATGTACGATGGCAGTCAGGCAGTGTTATTGCCGGCGGCTTATCGATTTGAAGGTAAAGAAGTTTTTATCCGACAAGACCCTGAAACTGGCGACATAATTTTGTCTCGTAGACCACTTACGTGGGATAGTTTTTTTGAAGCCCTACAAAAAGTTGATATTCCCTCGGATTTTTTAAATAAAAATGAACGACAACAGTTACCACAAAATCGCGATCCTTTTGAAGAAGGAACAGGAGCATGAGTTATAAAAATCGGTTTTATAACTCATGAAACCGCCTAAAAATGAGTTATAAAATTTCTAATCCTTTGTTTATTATTAAAAGCAGTGCGTAGCTACTCTATATTGCTTCTTCAAGTGAGGCGTTTATACTATGTTTAAACATATTTGCAAGAGGTCGATATGGTTCAGGTAATAATCAACGTAAAGCAGTGGGGCAATAATCTAGGCGTAAGACTTCCTGCAGCAATTGCCAATACTTTGCATTTGTATGCTAATCAACAAGTTTGTATGACTGTTGAAGATAAACGCGTAATTATCACGCCTATTATTCAAGAAGAATCAACTCTTGCTGCAAAACTTGCACAATTTGATCGTGTAAAACATAGCGGAGAAGTAATGATAACGCAGCCAGTTGGGAGGGAGATTTGTTAAAAACTGCTTCTAAAGCTAAGAAAAAATCTCAGTGGGTGCCAGATCGAAAAGATATTATTTGGATTAACTGTAGCCCCCAAGTTGGGCAAGAAATGCAAAACATACATCCATTTTTAGTCCTGTCTCCCAAAGCTTTTAATGATGTGACTTCAATAGTCATTGGGCTTCCAATGACTACCGCTGAATATAATTCGGATAATCCTTTCGCTGTTCAAGTTGGTTTAATAAAGTCTAGTAAATCAAAAAAAAGCTATGTTCTCTGCCATCAACCAAAATCTTTTGATTGGCTAACACGAGGTGCTAAACCCCATCCACTAAAAACACTTTCAGATGATCTGTTTGAAAAAGTTAGTAAGTGCTTACATCAAATTATCTTTTAAGACCACCTAACTTGAAGAATCTCACATAATCTCACATAATCTCACATAAGTAATGTGGGGTTAAAAATGGATTGGCTAAATTTTCGATTAAGCACACGTTTGAATATGCCAGCGGTTTTGGTAGAAAACCTGTATTCAAAAATTGCTGAAATAGATGCTGTAAAAAATACGTTTCAACTATCTCATAAGCTGTTGCCGCAAACTATTAATCGTCTTACTCAATCAGTGATTGTCACTTCAACAGGATCTTCCAATCGAATTGAAGGCAATGCATTAACCGATGATGAAGTAGAAGCGCTTTATAAATCGATGAAAATCAGATCATTAAAATCCCGCGACGAACAAGAAGTAGTCGGATATCTTGAAACACTGACATTAGTATTCGATTCATACAAAGATATGGGTCTTTCTGAATCAATTATTTTGCAATTGCACAGTAATATGTTGACACATAGCGAAAAAGATCAACGTCATAAAGGTTTATATAAATTTGGATCTAATCGTGTAGAAGCAAAAGATCAAAGTGGAAATATTGTTGCAGTTATTTTCGATCCAACACGACCGCATCTAACGCCTAAAGCAATGCAAGAATTAGTAGGATGGTACGACTGGGCAAAACAAGAAAAATTTAAACATCCATTGTTGATCATTGCTAATTTTATTTTTGAATATTTAGCAATTCATCCATTTCAAGATGGTAATGGCCGTACCAGCCGTTTAATCACTAATTTATTGCTTTTACATCATGGTTATCAATTCGCATCGCTAGTTTCTCATGAAAAGCTTATCGAACAACGTAAAGCAGAATATTATTTGGCATTAAATAAAACGCAAAAAACTTGGAAAACAGATCAAGAAGATATGTCATCTTGGCTGATATTTATTTTTGAAATATTTCACAAGCAAGCGCAAGAAGCACAAAAAATTCTTGAAAGCGATCAATTTGAATATTTGTTATCTGAAAAGCAATCCATCTTTTGGCAATGGGCAAAACAACAAAATGAATTTTCACGCCAATCTGCAATACAGGCTTTGAATTTCCCCGCTCGAACGATTGAAGAAATCACAAAAAAATTTCTTACTATGAAAAAAATTGAACGATTGGGGCAGGGAAGGGCGGTGCGGTATCGTGTGATAAATTAAATTTTTAAATTCACAAAATAATAACTATGATATTTAAGGAATTGTAAAATTAATTACCAAAGATTCAGATTAAAAACTTATTTCCATTTTTAATTCATTTTCAGCTACTTTTCTAACTGAAATAATATGAATCATATCATTATCATCTCGAAAGCAATTATGCAACGCTAGTAGTTTCAGAATATTGCTCACTACAAATTTTCTTTAGACCAATATACCAAAGGCATATCAGCTTTCCATGGTGGAATTTTCTATGAGTGATGTTTTGTGGGAAAGCACATGCGGGCGAAAGATGTTTCGCCCCTACAACAATCATCACTTTCCTAAAAATATCTCAATCTTTAACGGATACCGTAGGGGCGAATAACTATTCGCCCGCATGTACTTTCCCACCAATCACCTGTCATAAAAAATTTCACTCGGGAAATCTCATCTGCGTTCGCTATATACAAAAGAAGCCAATAATTCCTTGTCACTGCATGCAACTACATTTTCTCTTTTGACTAAATATTTAAACTTATCTTTTTTATCATTTAGTTTGATTTTCAATCGATACCCATATCTTTTAATTTCAACAGACTTTGCAGTTTTGATGATTTGGTTGAAAACTTGAGAAAATTTACGCCTCAAATTAGTTAATTTCATTGCTTTAATACCTGAAGAGCCTAAGAAAAACCATGTGCATTAAAAAAATATTATGTATATAGTTTGTTAAAGTCACATCACCGCACAGTTATCTTTTTGTTTAGCTTGAGCTGCTCTAATTCTTTGAAGTTCTAAATCATTTCGGTCAATTTGATTTTGTAAATCTTCTCTGGTTTCTGCTAGTTCTTCTCTTAAACGAGGTACTTGTTCTAGCAAAGGCGAGATGACCATTAATAAATCTTCTAAAAATTGAGCGATTTTAATATTTCTAGGATGATTGCCAAATAATTCATTTTGCTCACGACGTAATTTGAAAACAGCTTCTTTTAATTGATTGCCTTCTTCAATAATTGCACTATTGATAAATGTTGTTTTAGGCCAACTAGGATTTTGTGAAGATAATTGATTGATTTTATTTTTGAACTCATTAATTTGCTGATTCATCTCCACCATTTTCGCTTCCATTTTTTGGTGGTCTTCAAGGGTTGCGTGTGATGGCTTAGGCGCTGAAAGGTTTGCAGTTTGATTTGATCCACCTTCTGAAATACTACGCAATCCATCATAAGCGGAATAAGATACTGAATCCGTTGAACCGTCATCTGATTCTGCATCTGAAAAATGTGTAGTGGTTTCATGTAAGCTTTGAACTAAAGATAATGAAACTGCTACGTTCAATTCCTCATCGGAAGAGTTTGCTTTTTCTTCATCAGCGTCTCGAATAACTCGTAAAAATGGTTTAGGCGATAATACTGATAATGGCGCCACACTAGGTGTGACTAATGAAATATTTGAAGAGGAAACTTCAACCTTTAAAGCATTTAATAAAAATTCAATCTTTGCATCGATAGTGTTATTTTTTAAGTCAACATATTCTGTATTGTTGCTCACTGAACTATTAAAACATTTAAGTAAAGCCGATTGAATAACATGTATATCATCTAATGCTTTGAGCATTGCGGGTGTTTCTTCTATTTGAATACCTATCAAAGCATTTTGCTGTGCAAATAATTTTAATTTAGCAAATTGATCTTTTAACGTTTTAATACGTTCATTATCCGCATGATCTGCCCAATATTCTTTAGCACTTGCTACCGCTTGAGAGGCATGTGTACTCACCACATTCATTTTAGTTCGCATGAATTTAGGCATGCGCGACTTAGCAGGAGCTGCAAGACTTGGTGAATTTGAGTTTGTTCCAAAATCATTAATACGATCAACATCCGAATGCAAACACACTAACTCGGCTAATTTTGCGGCGACGACTTCAAACTCATGACCTGCAAAACTAAACATTTCGGAAAAAGCACGCAAACTATTTAAAACCTGAGTGTCTCGGTGATATATGTAAGCACTAGATATGGTAGATGCTACAGCGCTAACCCCTGGAATCGGAATCGCGATTGCAATTTTTTCTAAACCTTGTGCGGCTAACGACATAGCTGTGCTTAGTCCTTCAATATCCCCGGCAGCTTGTGAATTAAAACTTACTATTCCTGTACCTAGTACCTGCGCAACCATAAATTGCTTGGCAAAATAATGATTAAAATATTTATAATATTCTTGGATGATGGGATTTTTATCTTTTAATGAATTTGGTATATCCGACATAATACGTAATACATTATCTAAGTTACCGCGTTCGTTATATATATGCTGAAAGTAATTTAAGACATCATGCTTTTGAAAAAAATCTGAAAATGTTGTGTGTATTAATGGGCCAAATTTTTGAGAGTAATGGGTAGTGAGTTGTTGGGAGCTAATATGTTGGTATGTAGAGGAATAAAGTTTGTCTTCCTCGTGTTTAAAATTTTTAGAATCTTCCTGAGCAACCTTGTTTTCTGTTTCAGTAGATGAGTTGTTATCAGAGCTGACGGTGTTTTCAATTTTATAGATTAAGCAATTTGGATCATCAAGGTCACATGTCATAAGAGCGTTGAATTCTTTTTTAAATTTATCATCTTCTACTTTGACTTTTTCTTCCAATTTTTGAATGTATTGATTCTTTTCAAATTTAGTCGTAAGCAACTGCAAGTTTTGAACATGCTCGTCAATGTGGTTGCAATCAATATCTTTAATCTGATTTATTTGATTTTGAGATAGAATTTTTAATCTGTTTTTCTCTTTCAAATTTAAAGTTTTTTTGGCTTTGTTAATTATGCTTATTGTTGCCTTCAGCTTACTTACCTCCTGATCTCGGAATGTATTGCACTCCTTGAAATGTTTCCGTTTTAAATCGACTTCAGTAGCTGCTCGCGCAACGGAAAGACCTTCAGTTGTATCCCATATCCATCTGTCTGGATAGGAATGAAGTTGTCCTCGGTATCTTTCATATAGTTTTTCAAAATCTAAACTAATTAAATCATTACACAATCGTTGAACAGACTTCGATGAAAGGCTGGGGGTAATTCCATAATCTAAAAGTAAATTTAATATCTTAAGGTTGTTTTTATATGCTGCAATATCGACACAGTTCATTAGAAAACCATTTACGTTGCAAATTTCCTGTACGTTTGCTCCGAAATTTTTAAGTTTTTTAATTGTTTCACTTTGATCTCCTTTTCCTTCATCGATTGACTCTACTGCAACAAAAAATGGTGTTTTATTACGTTTGCATTTTCTGTCAATGATCATTCCGATTGCATGCAAACTTTGAATAGATATCACATGTCCATGAAAAGCTGCCTCATGAAGAGGTGAGCCACCGTGAATAGTTACTCCATTAGGTGAAGTGCCCTCTCCAAAAAATTCTAGATTTGCGCCAAGCCGTGCAAGTAAAATTAAAACCTTATGTTGACCATATCTGGCTGCAACATGGGCGGCAGTAGATGTTGCTTCGTCTAATGCATTAAGGTCGAAATTAACTTTATGTAAAATATGAATTACATTAGTGTTTCCATTCATTGCCGCATGGTGTATGGGTTTGAATCCAAATTTATCTTTAGCCTCTAAATCCACGTTCGCTAGTGAAATTAATAGTTCTAATGTTTTTGCTTTCCCAGTAATGGCGGCTAAATGAGCTAGATTTTGATCTTTTTTATTTTTTTCATTAAAAGTAAAGTCCTTTTCATGAAGATATTTAATAATATTTTCATGCCCTTGTATTACAGCTGTTTGTAGTAATGTTTGATCATGTTTTTCAATTTTAGTTATTAAATTTGTTCCACCGTTCTCTATCAAGAACTTTACAATTTTTAAAGATCCACTGTTGACGGCAAAAAATAATGCTGTGGAGTCATCTTTATCGTGTAAATTTAAGTCCGCCCCTAATTCCAATAAAACTTTTATGCAGTCATCTTTTCCTAAAAATGCTGCCAAATGAAGTGCAGTTATATCATCTTCAATTCTTTGGTCTGCATCCACCAGCTTCTCTGTGATCAACCATCTCAATTTTTCAGTATCACCATTTTCTACAGCTTCAAAAAAAGCCTTTACTGGATCAGCAGGCGTTGCTCTTTTTTGAACATTTTCCAATCGTGAAGTGATTGCTGGACTTCTAGGTGATTTTGGATCATTTGCATTAAATGTAAGCGATGCAGCTGGCGCTTGTGAATCAATTCCCGATAAAGTTTGAGATTCTGGCTGGCTAATTGTTGAAAAAACTTCATTACTATTATTTCTAGAGGTGAAAATACTTTGAAATGCTGTGAACATAAGTGTTCCTTAAAAAAATATAAAATAGTATGAAAATTAAATTATTTATTTTTAATTTAAAAATTAGTGCATAAAGATTTTTGACAGGATGATTGAATGATTACTTGGTTGTCAAACAATTTCTAATTTTTTTGATTCAATTTAAGAGTGTTGTATCGAATAATTTATTTAATGGAAAATTTTTTGATCTTAGATCAAAAATCTGTAATTAATGCTTGGAAAATATTTAAACCTAAAAAGTGGTTCAATTCTTAATCCATGCTAGTGCGATCTGCTTCATCGTGGGGCGTTTTTGAAGATTCTGGTTTCTCTGAGAAGTGAGATAACAACGAGACGGCTTACTTTAAGCTGTTCTCACCTTGCCTGCCAAGTCTGCTGAAGTTTAAAAAGTGTGTAATTTCAAAGGGCTTAATGAAAGTGTGATGGTCTTCACAAAAATGCCAAGCCTGTGTTCGAGAACACTTTTCGTTAAATTTCTATTGGCTTTTCTTCTTAATAGTCAAATCAGCTGTCTGGAACAGTTCATGCAAAACTCAGACATCATATTGAAAGAATAAAATTTGAGCCCCCTTTTTTAAAAGGGTGTGGAGGTTTTTATGGGAATGACAACGTCGGCTTCTTTAACACCTGTGGCAACCCCTATTGGAAATCCTTTTTTTTCAATGGAAGTAGAAGCACTTGAAGTAAAAGCACCTGAGGTAACAATAGGCTTCATTAATTCTGATAATGGCCCCGATCCTACTAATGGCGCATTTCATGGTCCCTGCAAACATACACTTAGGGGAGTGGCAAATCGTTTAAAAAATATCAAAAATAGCGTAAATGTTAGCATTGCTGAGAGTGATTACTATAAAAGTTGTCGAGCTGGCTTGAGCATAATGAGAGACAACATTAATAAAGCTTCTACCGCTTCCAAATGGCAGCCCGTCAAAAATTTTAATAAAGGACGCCATCAACCAGGTCGACAAGATGACAGTTATTCCAGGGGAGTTAATATCACCAGAAATCAAATGATTGCTCAAGGAACTGAAAATAAGAAAACAATTAATCAATCCCTTTTACATCAATGTATTGCCTATTTAAAAAAACTTGTTCACACACCATCTTCAAAAGTAGAAAATAGCTCAAGTGAAAATCCAGAACATTGCCATACCGATTTGTCAAAACAATTGGATGTATCCACACCTTGGCGGTCATTAACTGTACAGCAAAAAAAACGATTTAACTCACAGGTAGAACACAATAGACAAAAATTGTTTTCTAACAATATTGGCAACAGTGAAATTAATCAAAACCTAGAAAATATTGAAATTTTTAGACAATGCACTGATTATGTTTCTTTTAATGTTAAAGATCTCGGAACTCGATTAGCTCAATTAGAAAAAGTATTAAGTGATATTTCAATACGCACGTCACATAGCGAATTCGATAGTATTCGATTTGAATTTATTCGTAATATAAATAATGATTTTGGACTGGATTTAAAAAATGAAGATCTAACTACCAATGCGAACAATACGTTAGCCAAGCCAGCTTTTGAAGATAAATTAAAAAATGCTTTTGAAAAAAGATTATATGGTGCAGCTATCGTAACAACAGCTTTTGCATACGCTGATGCACTCAATCACATCCCTTCAGCTGAAGAATTATTAGACCCTCAATTGTTTGCCGATCATTATGTGTGTGAAGCCTTAACAGGAGATGGATTCAGATATTTTGCAACACCTGCTAAACCAAATGCTGATTGCATTTCCGAAGGTCAAGTTTCTTGGCAGCACTATATTGATTACCGAGCATCTCAAGTATTGAAATATCGCGTTGCAAATGTTGTAGCAAAAGATATTGAAGGCCAAATGTCTGATAAAAAGAAATGGAATATTTTGAGAACTAATGGATACAGTTATAACGTGGCTGATGATATAGGCGGTAGTTATGGCGCAGCCGCAAATAATCCTTTTCGCGCATGGACCCAATTTTTAGATGTCGTGATGTCTCTTTCAGAAAAAGAATTTGAGCAATTAAGAAAAGGTGAAGAAAAAGCGACTTTATTAATGGGGCCCTGTGGAGCACAACAAGCGGTTGGTAAAATGTTGGGTGCGCCTATTTTTGCACTTGAACATAGTAGTGGACGTATGAGTCAACTTGGTCCGCATTGTGGTGATTTCCATGAAGTCAGTTTTCTACAAAAAAGCTTAGTAAATCGGACTTTTGATAAAATTCAACCTGGATCGGCGCATGACGCAATTATGCAAAAGTCTATTGCCAATTTAACGCAAGAAGAGTTTGAAAAACACTCGCAAGACGCTTTTCCAAATAATTTACCTTCTTTTATGCTGGATCATTCTGAATTCAATGAAGGCGAAGTCAAAGTGCCGACATTAATTCGGCCAACGGATTGTGTGCATACTCAAGCCATATTAAATGTAAAAAATTTAGATCGACTGATGTCGCATAATTTGCGTCTTCTAACGCAAAACGACAAATTAAGAGCTACAGTTGATTCTCATGCTTGTTTAGTTGATGGGGCTGATCGCACATACATAAATGGCGATAAAACATCTGTTCAAGCGATTGCCGATAATTCTAATGGACTAGCGCCTTATGATGTAACGGATTCCGAAACTACTATTGGGCGCGAAAAATTAATTGTTGAATCTTTAGCAATTTTAGAAAAGATTCTTGATGATCGGCCTGAAATAGTTCGAGCTGTATATGCACAGCATCATGATGACGCAAGTTGGGGCAGTACAAAAAATGCGATACTTCCTGCGGAAAATAATCCTGGTACTAGTACTCATGGTCATGCAGAAGAAGGGTCAAGATTAGCTTACAATCCGATTATTGTTCATGTACAGGCTTTAGAAGCTGCACTTATAAATGATAATCGTCGATCAATAGAAATGAAGGTTAGAATTCGAAGAAACGCTGATATTCTTGAAATCCGCCCCATCAGAAAAAACTCTTCACAAAGCAAATCATTTCCACATACCTTCCAATTTTATGAAACTATGTTTGGTTTGAGAAAACCTGGAGGGCCTTCCAAAGGAAGTTTTTTCCTAACGGAAGAAACCAAAGCATCGGTGAAACAAACTATTAATAAATTATTATTTGATGATTTTATTGAAAGCCTACAAACAACTGTCCTAACAAATAACGATGAAGTTGTCGAAAAGTTTGACAAGCAAATTTCGAAATTAGAAGAGATTCAAAAAATATTCCAATCTAATGATTTAGCGGAAGTGGAATTTTTAGTGCGTTGCGGTTTTGATCATTATTATCATGAAAATTTAATTTTTGAATTTAAAAAGGTGTTTTCATGTGAAAATAATATTGTTGATTTATTGAAGAGCGAGCGAGAAAAAGTAAAAGATTGGCCAATTTCTGTGAGACAAAGCAGAGAAAATTCTACAGCTTCAGTGGTTTCAAATAAGTCTACAGAAGAAAATAATATCTTTTTAAGAACTTTAATAGCTGTTTTTGGATGTGTTGTGGACGCAACCGAAGAGGATAAAATCGAAGTCTTAGAAGGCAGCCACACAGAATCACCATCGACTCAAAAAAATGCTTTTCAATATTTGGATGTTTCGCTCATTGAAGGCTTAAACAATATCGAAAATAAAATCTCAAATTCCATTGAAGCAGATGTAAAAAACATTCACTCAAATGTTTTACAAATACCATTAAAGAATTCTATTCCTGAGGCAAATCGTAAAACTTTAACTTTAGAAAATATTTATAAGTCTGCTGACAGCATAAAAAAAGCCGATGATAAATTGGTAGCAAAACAAGAAGTATTAAAGGAAGCGTGGGGTCAGCTACACGCTGAAAGCTTATTATCTTTAATTGAGAAATCAACAAAAAAAATTCTTAGTTTAAATGAAGAAGGTCCTAATGTTGTTAAGGGTCTTTTTGAGGCGACAGAGGCAAATCAGAATAAAATATTTAACAGTATTGTTCATCAGCTGGAAGTAAAATTGTCATATGGAGTTATCAATGATAAAGAAGATCAGATAATAAGAGCTTTTATAAAAATTTTAAAGTCTACCCATCTTTCTACCATTCAAGTTGCTAATAATCATGATAGCCAATTATTAAAAGACCTTAAATTAAAAGTTGAAAATTCATTTTCTGCAGACCCAAGTTTTCAGTTGTATGATCAAATAAAAGATTTGCCAGATTTGGTAAAATATAAAGCATTTACTGATGAAAAAAATGACGATAGTTTTGATACTAGAAAATTTGATGAATTTTGTGACGAAATTAAAAAAATTACGGGTGAAGTTCGCCTGTTTTTAAATTTTGCAATTGATGCTGGTGCAGCATCGGAAAATTTTCATCAAACTCTTGGTGGAAATGAGCGTAATGATAAACTTAAAGAAATTGACGGCATTCAATTTAGAGCAGATCCTAAAACTGCCTCTTATTCTCAAAATGAAAACACTTCTTTCTCTATTCCCAGAAGACTGCCTGGTTTAGTAGGTGTAGGAGGGGTGATAGGTCAGGCAGCTACCCTAACCTCAACGGTTGCTAGTGGTGCAGGAAAATTTCTTGCTGGCATTTCACCGGTTGTAAGTGGTTTGTTTGGAGCAGTCTTGGTGGGTGTCGGGTCAGAAGCGATTCATAAAGCACGCATTTCAATGCGAAAGTTACCTGAGCAGTTACTAATTAAAAAGGAAAGTTTTGAAAATCAAAAAATAACTTATGAAGAATTGCAAACAGTCGTTAATCGAATTGATTCAAAAATTGCTAAAAATGTTCAAGATAAACAAAAATTAGCATCAAAGGTCGAAGCATTTTCAAACGATCAAAATAATCGCGCACTGGAAACTGAAATTAATGATTTACGAGCAGTAATTAACGAATTTAATTCTTCTGAAGCGATTAAAACAAAAGAAATATTACAACATCATTTTATTAGAGCTGCTGCAGATTTAGAAAAATTGCAAACAGAAATTAAGAGTTTATTGCGGGAAAGAAATGATAATTGGATTAATGGGTATTTAATTGGAGGCATGTATATAGCTGCAGGCGCTCTAACCATGACAGGATCAGCAATTGCACTTTCAGGTGCCTTGACTGTAGCTTCACCCGCTATATTTGGTATAAATTTGGCGGCAAATTGTTTAGTGCTTGCTATTTCTGGAATTTCTATTCTGAAAAACTATCGAGATGGTTTATATAAAAATGAAACTCATATAGTTTTTGAAGAAGAAGGCTTTAGTGCCGATGGTAATAATAAAGTATTAAATGCTACGTTTGTTCGAGAAAAAAACTATACCAAAAAGATAATAAATACAGATTATTATTATGATGATCTTACCAGTAAGTGGAAAAATAAAAATGGTCAAGAACAGGAACCGATTAACGAAGTGAAAAATGATAATGCCTTCTTTTTAGAAAACGAAGGAATTTTTCAAATTATTAAAAATGATAAAGTAGTTAAGGTCGACTATTACGGCCATGAAGTCGAACTAAAAAAGGATAACGCCGGCAATGCAATTCCCAACACGTATATTCGAAAAAAATCTGGTGATGCTATTGCACGAGTCGAGTTAAGAAAATCTTTTATGCCCAGTCTGCGCGGCAGAGATGCGCAGGTTTTAGTTCGGGTTACTAATCAAATGCTTGCCCACGAAGAAGCGGTGAAGCATTGGATGGGATTGGCTGCAGCAACCGCCTCAATCATTGCTGTTTCAGTGGCTTATTATAGTTTTGGTGCAGCGACTATGGGTGTAGGTAGTGTTGCCCTGGCGCCATTGACTACCTTACCTCTCATGATTTGGTCAGCGCATCATATTCATAAATTGTTTGTTGATGTAGGTCCACGGTTAGCTGCAACTGGATCTCGACATAATTTAGATGGTTTGCACGTTCACACAAATAGATTGTTATCTAAAACGGATCTTACAGGATCAAAAAACTCTTCTAATGAAGCAGCTAAATTACTTTCTGGTTTGCCAGCTGTGCTGAATGAAAAAACTGATGAATCAGGTAAAGCGTTAAATATAAGTGCAAAAAATAAAGCGCTTGAGGGAGCTGTTATTCAAAAGAATATGCGACATGGTCATTTACCAGGTCAATTCATTGGCTCTGACCAACGTATGAATTCTAATCGAAAAATTAACACTTTATTTGAAGGTTTTGTTAATGCTAATTTTACCGATCAAAAAATTGTTGAAGAGTTAACTAAGAACTGGGAAAACCGCGACCAAAGAGATACGCGTGTTTTATCGGCCCTTATTCAAATTATGGATAGGTCGGCTCAAATAAGTTTAAACTCAAATCAGATAGAACTTTCGCATTTGCGTGCAGAAATTATTCATATTGATGAAACGATGAATGTGTTGAGTTTGGTCGACGATAATGAACAGTTAAAAGATTCTTTAAAAAAAGATTTAAATAAAAAATTAGCATTGCATGATCGGTCTTATGAAAGGATTCTTGCATCTCAAGAAGCGCTACAATCTATTCGCATTTTTAAATCGTATATTGCAAAATATAATTTTGAATTAGAAAAAGCAAAAAATTCGCCAGCATCTCAGGAGCAAATTAATCGCTTGGAAGCCGAATTTAAAAATAGATGCAACCAAGAAGTGATGAAGTTTATGGTCAAAACTCGTTGGATAACTCAAGTATTGCCCAGAGCACACTTTAAAGAAATGATTAATAAAAATGATTCGCCTTTTCAAGTTGAGCAATATGGTAACAATCATCTTAAAACAGTAGATGTTAAATCTATTCACCTTCCCTGGAGTGAGTGGAAAGCTATCGCAGGTCACGATGCATGGTTAAATGAACTGCTCAATAATGGTAAAGCAATGCAATTGTTTTTTAATCTTGTAGTGCATACTATGCCTCAACAAGCAAGTTACGAGGCAAACAAAATTTTTGAATCTGAGGCTCAAAGTAGAAGAGCCACGTCATATCGACAAATTGAATTTAACAACATTAAACCTAAAGCGGATTGGAGGTATGACCTAGCCAAAATAACAGATAACCGGACAGAGGCAATGGTTAATTGGATTAACAAGCCTGGCTTAGCTACTAAAGGATGGGATGTAACCAAGCATCAATTAGAGGGATTTAGGGATCGTTTGGATGGAATGAAGACTTCAGAACTTAGACCTACCTATGCATAGATAATATGCACAAATGGGTTTAAAACAAAATCTTAATTACACCCCCATCAAGGTCTTTCCATTTTTTTCGTATATTTTTTAATATGCGTTAATTAATTCCATATCTAATGAAAATTGGTTCATCTTTATGCTTAAAAATTCGTTAAATACACGTGTTCATGTATCGCATACTCTTCCTAATAGTGTTGAATCCGTCAAACCTGAAATTTTTGTTTCAGACAGTTTAAGCCTTATTCTTGCTAATATTGAGAAAGCTAAGTTTGTTCCTGGAAAATGTCCAATTGATTTTAAAAACTTCTTAAGTCCTCGACCTTGCGATGAAAATAGTTTGCATAAGTTTGCATTAGAAGCATTGGAACCTTTTGCCTGTGGGCATCAGTTTCACAGACAATGCGTAAAGTCTTTTTTAGAAACAAGTATTCGCCGCTCAGTTCGTCAACGTCGTCCAGTTCCTTCCAATCAATCATCACCAACTCAATTTTCATTTTTTGGCCTTTTTATTCCATCGCGTTCCCCGGCTATTCCAATTTCGCCTCCAGAAGTTAGTAAGACTTCTCTTCCGGTTTGTCCTGTATGTAGAAATGATGATGATAATTCTATTTTATACACAGTTCTTAAAGATGAGCGGAACGTGAAGAAAGCTAATACATTAGTTGATAGTGAGATTAAGCCATGCGAAATACGACTTGAGGAAGCTGAGGAAATTAAGGCATACGAAAAAGTTGAAGAAATATTGAGTAATATGAAAGCGAATAATATAGAAACTTTTTTGGAATCGTTTGATTTAACTGAAAATGAAAAAATAGAATGTCAAAATAATCCAGTCATGCATGAAGATTTTTCTTTTCATAGATATACAGATCGAATGACAAAATATTATATAGAAGATTTTATTTTTATGTTTAGGGCTAGTACAAAAGCCAAAAAACCATTTTCTTTTTTTGGCTTAAGAAAGCCGGACACAAGTGTTAAGCATTTATGGGATTTTAATATGCGTGGCGCCCTTAATACCATGTTGGAGTTAAATACATATTGTCCAACCAAAATTAATAACTTGAATCAAAGAGATGAGCTATTTAAAAGTTTCTCTGAATCGTATAAAACATTATTTGGAAATTGTATAAGAAATATGATGTTGATGCTTTCTGATGCTGAATTTGATGCCAGTGATAATTTGTTCTCTTGTCAAGAAGCAGAAAAGAAATTAATCCAATACATAGATCAGTTTAAGAATGAAGTAAATAGTTTAAGGATGACGTTTATTAATGAACAGAAAAACCTTGATTTATCTTTAAAAGGTGATTTTTCACTTATTGAAGATTTATCTAAATTGAACAAAGATCTATTGAAACTGAAACTGCAAGAATTTGAAAATGGTTTATATATTACTTACGCCATGAGATGGGTAAGACAATTTTACCCTATTGAAAAAGTAGATAGTAGAAGAAAAGAAATTTATATGAATTATGCAAACAGAGCCGACGTAGTTACGCAAAAGCAATTAAATCTCATATATTTAGAAATTATGAGGAAATTAAATTCTGTCAAAAAAGAATTTATAAATGAATCTTCGACTGCTCCAAATTCTGCCGCATCTTCTTGGGAAAGTCCCAAAAAGATTGAGGCTTATGCTCGGGGAGCTTAACGATTTTATGATTTTAATTATGGTGCGCCCAGTAGGACTTTAACCTACGACCAATCGATTGTGAGTCGACTACTCTGACCTGTACTATTTTTGATCTTATCTGACACCTGGGCTTGAAAAGATGAGAGTTACCGGTTTTGATAAAGGTTCTGACAACAAAAACCCCTATCACAGCAGCCGATTCGCTCAATGATCAAGTACTGTCTTTTTTTCAAGCTCACAAGCGTTCTGTGTTGCGCATTTTAACTGACAGAGGTACGGAATATTGCGGGAGTCCTGTGCATCATGACTATCAGTTATATCTGGCAATTAATGAAATTGATCACACCAAAACACAAGTAAAATTACCGCAGACGAATGGTATTTGCGAACGCTTTCATAAAACGATTTTGCAGGAGTTTTATCAAATCACGTTTCGTAAAAAACTTTACGATTTTATCGATATGTTGCAAAAAGATCTGGACGTTTGGATGCAGTACTAAAACAATCAACGAACTCATTAAGGCAAGATGTGCTGTGGGCGAACACCCATGGAAACTTTAATTGATGGGAAAACGATTTGGGCACAAAAAAATCTGGCTCAAATCTAATCCGACAGATGCCCTAAAAAATCGGTAACTGTCAGATCGAGTCTGAATACTACAATTGTTTCGTTGCTAATGAGTAACGCTTTTTTCCAAATGCGTTACTCTTTGGGTTGGAAATATAAGACTATCGATGGATGCTTTTAAGGTTTACACAATCCCATTTACAGGCTCGGCTCAGGCTCATAATTCTCAAATTTATTTTTTCATAATCTTTCTTAACCTACATAATTTCACAGCACTGGGTACTAACTTTCACTTGTTGTACCGGTGTTTGATTTATAACCTGCTGTTGCAACTGATCAACCGTTCCTTGCAACTGATCAACCGTTCCTCTTAATAATTGTAGTTCTTGCTGTTGCGTCGCTGAATTTTTTTGCAATTCAGCAATTTTGCGAGCGTTTATTAACGTCAGTGTTTCAATTCGATTTACTTCTAAATTGATGTAATTCATATCTTCTTGAAAAACCAAGGTATTCGTTTGAGTATTAGATTGATGGTCTTGCAGACGATTCACATTCTGCGTAATACGATTTAATAACTCGGTTAAATCAATACCTTGATTTGCTAAATCACCAAATAACTCGGCACGCAAATCCAATTCTTGAATTTTAATTAATTTTTCTTTAAGCAACTGACCATGTTGTTCGGTGGTGCCCGTGATGTTAAATCCAGTATTAGATGATGTATCAATATTTTGAATAAGCAGTGCTACCTGCTGCTTTACCTCACGAAATTCTTTAATATCGACGTTTGGTTTTGGATGAAGAGTTTCTGGTGCATTGTTCAAAGCTGATACAGGATTTAATACAGTTCTCGTTTGAACTGATGCAGAAGTTGAAGTGGATTGAGAAGGCACAGTCTTGTGTGGCGAAGATACCGTAGAAGTTTCAATTAATAAATCACGCATAATATTAACAGCGTTATCGGATTGTGGATTTTGCAAAGCTTGACGCAATCGATCGTTGTCTCTCATTTGCTTTAAAACTTTTGACACATCCTGAATCGCTTGATGTCCAATCGGATGATCAAACTCGGAACGGGGTTCTAAATTAAACTTTTTTAAGCCCTCTCTCATGGTATTTTTAATTTGGGTTAAACGTTTAAATCGCTGTGGATTTTTCTGTTCTAATGCTTTGTCGTTTAATTCAGAAAGTAAAGTTTCATAGCTAGGATGTTTGACTAACGAACGCGCAAGTTTACTCGCAAACAAGTCCATTGATAATTCATTGATTACACATTCAGAAATTAATACCTGGCGGTTATGGACTTTGGTTTCCATATGATACAAATACAAACTTGCTGCACCGGAAACCGCTAATCCTGCAAATGGAATTTCACTCGCAATGCGTTCAGCACCACGCACGAGCTTTGGCATTGCCATAGTTATTGCAGCTTTCGCTGCATCCCAACCCGCATGTTCTAAATGCGTATCCCCTGGATTTACCACTTCAAGCATTCCAGATGGAATAATTTTCGATAAAACATATGCTTGGCTTAAACCACTGGCGAACGCTTGAAAGTACAATTTTTGTGGAGGGTTTAATCCTTCTAACCCATTAAACAGCGCTTGCCAATTGACATGCATTGTTTGTAATTGATCCGCTTGTTGTTCAGTAAAGATGTCTGTGTTATTTAACACACCACGTAAACGATCGATTTCCGCTGGGATTAATTTAACCGTAAAACTTTCAGATAAATCATTGGAAAGAATTATGTCATCTACCTGCTGCGCAATAGCTACCGGTGTAGTGTTAATTGCCAAAGGCGCCTGCACCATCCCTTGCCGTTGTTGATTTTGAAAAGTTTGCGCCATTGTTACGGGTATGCTTTCACCAATTGCCATAGGCAGACGCGAGCTCACTCGACATTGTTGATCTTGAAATTCTTTGAACTTTCTATCAAGTAAATTGGCTACTGGTTCCCAGTAAGTTTGATTGGATTGCTGCCTAATAAAATTAATATCGGCCTGTACATCGATGCCCAAGGCCATTAGAGTTTGCATAATCTTATTATGTTTACTTAATGCCTCTAGATGCTGAGGCACTATTCCAAAATTGTGAGCTCGATCAATCGGGCTACGATTTTCAATCCGCCAATGCATATCTTCGGTGTGATACTTCACTGCAACCATAACTAAGGGAGTATAACCATTTTTAGTTGTTTTATCAGCAACAGCATTTTTTTCAAGCAGCGCAGATACGATGTCAATGTGACCATTACGCATGGCAATCAATAAAGGGACAATAGGGGGAATACTAACCATATTTGGTTGGTTAATATCTGCGCCTTTTTCAATCAGCGCAAGGACGGTATCAGTGTGTCCATTCTGCGCAGCAACGTACAAAGCACTCTTACCACTAATTCCAGTTTTACTAATATCTGCGCCTTTTTCAATCAGCGCAAGGACGGTATCAGTATGTCCATTCTCTGCAGCAATTAATAACGCAGATTTGCTACAGTAATTCCCAGCATTAATATCAAAATACATTAATAAATTTAAAACTTTTAGTGTATCACCTTGCTCAGCGGCTCTATAAAAATCTTCTTCAAGTTCCGCTTTAGTGCAAGTAGGTTGAGCTAAACGATTCGTTGGGCTGTTTGAACGAAGTGAATTAGACGTTGCAGGCGCTCTTGGAGCAGGAGCATTTGTAGAATGCGAAGTTGCGTCGGCAACTGAATCGGTTGGAGTAGTAAGCCAACTGTACATATAATTCATTGCTTGCATAATTTGCCATCCCAGAAGCTATTTTTATACAAAGCTTTGTACTAAAAGTAATGACATTGTGCAACTAATATTTACAGGCTCTTCGTATGCGCTGCACGTCAATGTCTTCTGGAACGTGAACTATGCAAGAGGCTTTGCCTTCTGCAAAAGCCAAAGCCTCTTGCATGCTTTTAATCGAATACCACATTCTCAAAAGCCAACAAAATTACAACTCTTTTTTTTGTTCTATTTCATCCCGCATAAATGCTTGTTGCACTCGTTTTTCTGCTTGTTCAATCTCATCATTTTTCATCCAATGAAAATGGCTTTTTCTTTTATTGGTTGAAAGTTTAAATGCATTGGCATAGGTGATTTGAATAAATAATTCCAAAGAATGAGGTGGCCAATCCAATAATGTATTTAAAGTTTGAAAAGCTTTATCAAATCCGAGTAAATAATGAATTTCTTGTTGAAGGTCATGAGCTACCGTGCGTTCTAATGCCCAATATAGAAACTCCGTTTGCCGAGTAAAATCCGGATAACGATAATACATTGCATCATTTCCCTTTGCGGGAAAGTCTGGTGTTTCAGGGTTAAAGTCAGTTAACCGATTTAAAGAGCGGGAATAATGTTCGAGCGTTGTTATGTATTTATCCAAGTCGGTGAGAATCACAGCCGATACTGGAAGAATAATACCTCGTGGTGTAAAACCCGCTTTTGCCAACACATCGTGAATTAAATACCGGTGGATACGACCATTACCGTCCATAAAAGGATGGATATAAACGAAGCCAAATGCTAACAGGCTAGCTAGCACTACCGCATCGATTTTGTTCAATGCCTGATTGCTCATCGTTATTAACATAAGCGAACCCAGGTCTTCTGGTCGAGCAGCAACAAAATCAACTTGCCGACGATAAGCTAGATCTTTGCCTATCCAATTCTGTTGATGACGCCAAGTAAATTCATGAAAGCGTGGGTCTAATATTGCATTTTGCAGCTCAACTAAGCGATCTTGCGAGAGTGGCTCACGAATGTCCGCGCGACGTAGCAAATCTGCAAAGCGTTGCGCACGCTGATGTGAAGGTTTTTCTCGTTACATTTCAAAAGAAGACTGAGTTTCTTTCAAGTAAAAATACGCGGCTGCACGACGTAATAATGGTTGTTCATACTGCGCTAATACATGTTGCGTTTGTTTTTGCAAATCCTTTTCCAACATGCTTTGTAGATAATTCGTCTGGCGTACCATCGGACAAAATTCACGCGGACCAAGCAGATTATTGATCACTTTAAAGCGTGTAATGCGTTCTCCATCTGATAATGCAAACTGATATTTGGTATCCACTATAGGAATATATCGCGCACGCGACGATACCGGGTCATCCACAGGTAAGCGTTGCTCGGTGAGCCATTCATAGAGAAAACACGCCTTACGTGCGTAACGTGATTCAGGACTTGCCATCAGCCATGCGCATAGTTGAAATTCAATGTCGGGATTGGTCTTAAAAAGCATTGCCAGGATTTGCAGATCAACACCTTCATATCGAAATGCGAATTAAATATGGCCAACACATGATTCTTCAGGTTGATAGGTGCCCCCAAAGATTTCTATCTCATGATTGCCTTTTTTCTTTTTTTGTTTGCCTTGTATTCGACTGTCTAACATTGCTTGATAATCAAGGGGTAAAGCTTTTAAATGGTATTTTTTAATAAACCATTGATAACCCAAAGCTGTTGCCATACCGCTCTTCTGATACAAGTTATGAAAAAATTGCCGGAAAAATTAAAAATTGACCGTAAATTTATTTAATCATGAAAATTTAACCGGAAAAAAGTATGTGTGGTCAAATATATAAAAGATGTCAAATTTCCGGATTTTTTTAATTTCTCCGGTCAAATTTTCATAATATTGAGTAAAAAGCACCAATTTTTTAAATCTGATGAATGGCGTCGACAGTAGATTTGATGAAAATTTGAGCAATCTCCTATGATAGTTTGAGGCATAAATTCAGCGGTAAACTTCTTCGCCTTTTCTCCAATTACGGGAATATCTTGTCCTACAAGTTCTATCAATTTAAATTCATTAGACGTTTTAATAGTGCCACGTTACGCAAGATAATTTCGCATATGATCTTCAGGTAAAAAATTAGAAAAAGGTGATAATAGTAAGGAATAATATCCAAAGTAAGGTGGGAAAGTTTCAATTACAGTTATTGTTTTCCTATACGAATTCGGATTTATTAAAAAGGTGTTGCGGGCGAAAAATGTTTCGCCTCTACATATTCTAAACAGAATGCCGTTTAAAAAATGAGTTATGAAAATATATAAGACTGATTGTACCTGCATAAAACGAATTGAAATTGAGTTCTGTTCGTCTTTTAATTTGCGTGTCGCGGGCAAAACATTATTCGCCCACAACACGTGTTTTTAACGTCTACGTATTTCCAGTAACCTGAGAAGCCCCAGCGTTTATTCAGATGGAAAAATTCGAATAGCAGAAGCATTTCATGAAAAAACCTCTAGCATCGTTCTTTTTATCGTGAAGTGCGGTAGAGAAAGTCCAACTTAAAAACCTGGTCTAAATACGCTTATAAAACAAAGATTTAAGAATGCATGCGGTGAATAACTGCTATATTCACCGCATTATTTGCGGTTATTGTGCTTGTGTTTGCGGTGAAAAAATCCTATATTCACCTTAAATTATGCGGTGAATAATATGTGGATATACGAACTTCAAAATTGGCCAAACTTTTTTTGGGATGATACAGCACTGATTTCTAAATTAGTGGACATGCGGCATCGTCAGGGACATTTGCTAGGTCGCATGACGGGAGTTGGTTTTGAACTGAAACGAGAAGCAAGCCTTAATAATCTCACTAATGATGTAATCAAATCATCTGCGATTGAGGGAGAATACTTAAATTCCGAAGAGGTGCGCTCATCTATTGCGAGACGTTTAGGTATTGATATAGCAGGTTTAATTCCTGCGAGTCGAAATGTTGAAGGTATCGTAGAAATGATGCTGGATGCCACGCAAAATTTTTCTAAACCATTAACCAGAAATCGATTACTTGGTTGGCATGCTGCGTTGTTCCAAACAGGCCGAAGCGGAATGCACCTTATTGCTGTGGGTACATGGAGGTCTAAAAATGTTGACCCAATGCAGGTAGTGTCCGGCCCTGTAGGGCGAGAAAAAATTCATTTTAAGGCGCCAGATGCCAATAGACTTGATTATGAAATGAATGCTTTTCTTAAATGGTTCAATAAATCTAGTGATGTAGATCCAGTTATTAAAGCTGGTATTGCTCATCTATGGTTTATGACTATTCACCCCTTTGAAGATGGGAACGGGCGTATTGCTAGAGCTATCGGTGATATGTGTTTAGCGCGGGCAGACAACATTCCAGATCGTTTTTATAGTCTTTCAAGCCAAATTGAAAAAGAACGCAAATTTTATTATGAACAACTGGAAAGGCAGCAACGCAGCACTATAGAAATTACGGGTTGGCTAATATGGTTTCTAAATTGTTTGGAAGGTGCGATATCTAATGCTGAACAAACGCTTATTAACGTCCTGTTTAAAGCGCAGTTATGGCAAAGGATCAATCAAAACCCTGTCAATGGACGTCAGCGCCAAATAATTAATCGTATGCTGGAAAGTGATTTTGTGGGACATATGAATACACGCAAATACAGCTTGCTCGCTAAATGTTCTGCTGATACTGCACTGCGAGATATTCAGGAATTAAAAGCGCGTGGCATTTTTCTTCAAAATGAATGTGGTGGTCGTAGCACCAGCTATCGCTTGTTGGAAAGCATTGAATAAAATAATGTTTTTGAAAGTAAAAAAGGTTGGTGGGCCCTGTAGGACTTGAACCTACGACCAATCGATTATGAGTCGACTGCTCTAACCAGCTGAGCTAAGGGCCCCAAACAGAACGCGATTAAGTTGGTTTGCTACCTGCCTCAGAATGGTTTTTCTAAGCTATTGCGACGCTTACTCGCCTGCTCACGAACCGCTCTTAATAAATCAAGAGGGTACACTCTGCGGGCTCATAAACATCAGGCTTACTAGAAAATCATTCTGAATTTGATACTTAAAAACTTACTAATAAATGCTTAATCTAATTTTTTTTTCAATCTTAATGCAAAATATTGTCATGGTCATCGGAATCTAAAAAGCTACGTAATAATTTAGATCGCGACGGGTGACGTAATTTACGCAATGCTTTTGCTTCAATTTGACGAATCCGTTCACGCGTTACGTCAAATTGTTTTCCAACTTCTTCAAGCGTGTGATCGGTATTCATATCAATACCAAACCGCATACTTAATACTTTTGCTTCGCGTGCTGTGAGCCCTGCTAAGACTTTACGAGTCGACTCACGTAAGCCTTCAGTGGTTGCAGCGTCGACTGGAAGTTCCATTGTAGTGTCTTCAATAAAGTCGCCTAAGTGGCTGTCTTCATCATCACCAATGGGCGTTTCCATTGAGATTGGTTCTTTCGCAATTTTTAATACTTTGCGAACTTTATCTTCTGGCATTTCTAAACGTTCACCCAATTCTTCAGGCGTTGGTTCGCGTCCCATTTCTTGTAACATCTGACGAGATACACGATTTAATTTATTAATCGTTTCAATCATATGTACTGGAATACGAATCGTACGCGCTTGATCGGCAATCGAACGAGTAATTGCTTGACGAATCCACCATGTTGCATAGGTCGAAAATTTATAGCCGCGACGGTATTCGAATTTATCAACCGCTTTCATCAAACCAATATTGCCTTCTTGGATTAAATCTAAGAATTGCAAACCGCGGTTGGTGTATTTTTTTGCAATCGAAATTACTAATCTTAAATTCGCTTCCACCATTTCTTTTTTTGCACGACGTGCTTTCGCTTCACCAATCGATAAACGGCGATTGATATCTTTTATTTCTGCGATATTAATGCCGACTTTAGTTTGAATATCGATAAAACGTTGTTGCGCTTTTAATACTTCCGGTTTTACCGCATCTAAATTTGCAGCAAGTGCTGGAAATTTTGTTTTTTGAGCTTCGATCCAATCTAAATTGTCTTCTTGCCCTGGAAAACGTTTAATAAAATCTTTACGTGGAAATTTTGCTTTAGTAATACAAATTTTTAAAATATTACGTTCTTGAGTTCGGATTTCTTCCAAAGCACCGCGCACTTGATTGATAAAAAATTCGAATAAACGAGGAGCCAATTTAAAGCACTGTACGCTTTCAGCCATGGCTTCAACGGCTTTAAGAACGACTTTAGAATCGCGAGTGTTACGCTTTAACGAGGTTTGAACTTTTTTATGCAGTTTATCTAATTCTTCAAAACGTCGACGTGCTTCTTCTGGATCGAGTCCGCCTTCTTCGGCATCGTCTTCTGTCGCGCCTTCAACCGCGGTTTCACCTTCAGCTTCTTCTTCGCCTTCTAAAGCGGCAGCCGCTTTTTCAGGACTAACAAGCGGAATTGCATCGGGATCAATATTTAAATCGACTTCAGGAAGTGGCGGGGCAATAACGATTACGTCATCTAAGTAACCCGTGATCACTTCGTTAATACGACGATTGCCTGCTTCAACGGCAGCCCATTCGGCCAATAAATGTTCGACAATACCAGGCCAGTACGTCATCGCATTTAAAACTTGGCGAAAACCTTCTTCAATACGTTTGGCGATTTCAATTTCGCCTTCACGCGTTAATAATTCAACGCTACCCATTTCACGCATGTACATGCGAACGGGGTCAGTAGTGCGACCAGGCTCAGTTTCAACGGACGCTAATGCAGCCGCAGCTTCTTCTGCCGCGTCTTCATCGGATTCACTGGGAGCTTCGTCGTTGAGTAACAATGCATCTTCTTCTGGAGCCGATTCATAGACCGGAATCCCCATGTCATTAATCATCCCGATGATGTCTTCAATCTGATCGGGATCGGTAATGTCTTCTGGAAGATGGTCATTGACTTCGGCGTAGGTAAGATAACCTTGCTCTTTACCGCGACTGATCAAATTTTTTAACTGGGAAGCTTGTTCTTGCGTACTCATGAAATATCCAAAATGGAGTCAAAAGCTGAGATGCAGAAAACCAAACGGCGGATTATACATACCGGGCTTCAAACTGGCTACTCAGATTGAGACATTAAAGGGTTTGAATTCTAAATACTTTCGTCGGCTTTCTGTTGCAAAAGATGAAGTATTTTCTTCATATTGCGTTCAGGTCGGCTTAATTCAAGTTCTAATTCTTGTTCTAAAAACCAACGTTGCAGCTGTTGGGTGACATCGGTGAATTCTAATTCAATCGAATCGGCGTTTAATAAAAATTCATTGGCGGTAAGTTGACTTAATAATTGGCCTTCTGGTTGGCCGTGCCAAAGCCCCATTAAAAAGGCAATGCTAATTTTAGGATCGAGTTGCAGCTGGTCAATTAATTCCGCCAAAATTTTTGCTTCTGGGGGAAGTGAAGGGAAGTGAGTCCAGCCTTTAGGTAATTGTAATTCTTGTACGCGCTCTGGTTGTTTTAATAGATGCCGAATCAAAATATTAAATAAGGAGGGCGGTGCCGTAGTTCTGGTCGGCTGTGGCGTCCATCCAGCACGCGGTTTAAAAGGTCCATTCCAGGTTTTTTTAGCCCCAGAATATTTTGAATTGTATTTATTTTCCGGAGGTTTCGAATGCAATAGAAATACATTTGGATCATTGTTTTCAGTGGGTGGAATATTCGGTGAATAATTTGGTTCAGCGTTTGATTTTTTACTGGCAGAATATTTCGGTTGCGTGAGCTGTTGTTGAAGTTGATCGATAGCCAAGCCTGATTGTCGACTCAATTCTTGTAATAATAAATCACGTAAAATACCGTTTTTCATTTCACGCAAATGCTGCAGCGCGTTTTGCACAAAAATCGCACGGCCTTCAATTTCTTTAAGTGAAACATTTTCACTTAAATGTCGAAAGAAGAAATCCGTTAATGATTCGGACCCCTCAACTTGCGCTAAAAAACGCGCTTTACCTTGTTTGCGTACAAACGAATCCGGATCTTCACCGTCCGGCAAAAAAATCAGACGACAAGTTTTTCCTTCCGGTAATTCACGTAATAAAATTTCAGTCGCACGCCATGCTGCTTTATGACCGGCGCTATCGCCATCAAAACAAAAAATTAGTTGATCGGTGTAACGAAATAATTGTCGAATATGTTCTTGGCTTGTGCTTGTGCCAAGCGTTGCAACAACGTCATGAATGCCGTGTTCATGCAATGCAATGACATCCAAATACCCTTCAACAATCATCATCCACGGATGATTGCGAGATTGTTTTAACGCGTGGTCAATACCGTACAGTTCATGAATTTTTTGGAATAACGTGGTTTCAGGAGAA
This sequence comes from Pseudomonadota bacterium, assembly GCA_040386355.1. GTDB lineage: Bacteria > Pseudomonadota > Gammaproteobacteria > Pseudomonadales > UBA6940 > JAZKFP01. The sequence goes on from JAZKFP010000029.1 coordinate 30,089, forward strand.
TTTAAATATTTGGGTTTGCTGTCGCCAATCGCACGTCCACCAAAACCAATGAGTTCACCTCGGTGATTACGAATCGGAAACATAATTCGATGACGGAATCGATCGTACATTCGACCTTGCGCATGGTCCGCAAATAGCCCAGATTCTTTTAATTGTGCTTCGTGAATTTTTTGTTTTTTTAATTGTTGTAATAAGCCATCCCATTGATTTGGAGCGTATCCAATTTCGAAATTACGTTGGCTTTCTATCCTCACGCCGCGAGATATTAAATATTCTTTGGCCGGGTGATTGTGCGGAGCGCTGGTAAGTTGTTGCCGAAAAAATGTATTCGCAATTTCAAGTAATTCACGACTACTTTTTTTCTGGTCGCGGTATTCTTGGGCATTGCTGGATTCTGCTTCGAGTTCTAGCGTAATGTTTGCTTGCTCTGCTAATCGACCCACAGCTTCTGGAAAAGATAAATGTTGGTAATCCATTAAAAAACCAATGGCATTGCCTTTAGCGCCACAGCCAAAGCAATAAAAAAAAGATTTATCTGGGCTTACGGTGAAAGAGGGTGAATGTTCGTCGTGAAAAGGGCAGCATGCTGCCCAATTTTTACCAGCGCGTTTGAGAGGAACAAACTGGCGTACAAGGTCAACAATATCGGTACGTTGAAGAATTTCTTCGATGGTCGATTGGGGGATGCGACCAGCCATAGCTGTCCTTGAAATGTTTACCTTTATCGAAATAATTTTCCAGGTTGTTGCCGCTTATTCGCCCTGAACTTTTTTAATCAAAAAGGTTCAGCATACTTTTAGTACGCTGCGCGGGCTTATTTCACGAGCGCGTGCAACGCCATTCGCAAGACGTTGCACTAGAAAATCATTTCGCTTTCGGTATATGCGAACTAAATAATAAATTGTTATCTCTTTAAGCAGAAGCTAATTCTGTTTTAACCAATCGGCTTACAGCGCTCATGTCAGCGCGACCTTGTAATTCAGATTTTAAAATTGCCATAACCAAGCCCATATCGGTTGGACCTTTAGCGCCGGATTGTTGAATCGCAGCCTGAATACGTTGTTGAACTTCCGCATCACTCAGCGGCTGTGGTAAGAAAGAACGAAACAATTGAATTTCAGACCGTTCTTTTTCTGCGCTTTCAGCTCGGCCAGCGCCATCAAATTGTGCCGCTGATTCTTCACCGCGCTTAATTAATTTGGTGATAACCGCCATGCAGCGTGCATCATCTAATTCAATACGTTCGTCGACTTCAATTTGTTTGAAAGCAGCAGACAACATACGAAGGGCCGTTAATCGATCTTTTTCTTTGGCTCGCATTGCATCTTTAATAGCGTGTTGAACGGATTCTTTAATGGCACTCATTGAGGTACATCCGATTTTGACTTACCTGCCCAGAATTATTTTCCAAGTGCAATGCCGTTTGTAAGACATTTCACTTGGAAAATAATTCTGAATTGGTACAGATCGCAAGAGCTATAAATTTTTTATAAAAAAAATGGGGATTAATACAAACGCTTACGACGTGCTTGCTCGCGAGCTAGTTTTTTAGCATGTCTTTTAACTGCCGCAGCCAGTTTTCGCTTCCGAACCTGAGTTGGTTTTTCATAATGCTCACGTCGACGTACTTCTGCGAGAATTCCAGATTTTTCACAGGAACGCTTAAAACGACGTAAAGCGATATCAAAGGGTTCGTTGTCTCTAACTTTTACTTGTGGCATAAAATCATGTACCTAAAAAATTAAAACGTAAGATGAAAACAGACAAATTCAAAAGGAGCGACAGTGTAATCTGGCCGCAAAAAAAAAGCAAAACCAAAAACACGGACATTGATAGCAGGTTAACGAATGATTTCATTAGCAATGAATGATTAAAGGTATACCAATGAGGCTAAGCCTAAAAATGAAAAAAATCCGACAATATCGGTCACAGTAGTTAATACCACACTCCCTGCAAGCGCCGGATCAACTCGCATACGTTTTAAAACCGCTGGAATAATGCTTCCCGCTATTGCCGCGCACATTAGGTTAATCATCATTGCAGCTGCAATAATTAACCCCAAAGAAATATCCGAGAACCAAACCGATGCAGTCATACCAACTACCACCGCCCACACTAGACCATTGATAGCTGCGACACCCATTTCACGCATTAAAAACCAGCGAAAGTTTTTGGAATGCAATTGTCCTAGCGCCATGCCACGAATAACTAAGGTTAATGTTTGGTTGCCCGCAACGCCCCCCATGCTGGCAACAATTGGCATAAGCACTGCCAACGCAACAATTTTCGCTAGGGTGACTTCAAAAAGATCAATTACTGCGGAGGCAGCGAGAGCTGTTAATAAATTCATCCCAAGCCAAAATGCGCGTCGCTGACTGGTGCGCACTACAGGTGCAAAAGTATCCTCAGCTTCATCAAGACCTGCCATGCTCATTAATGAATGCGCGCCTTCGTTGCGGATAACATCTACTACGTCATCAATCGTAATACGGCCTAATAATTTACCGTTTAAATCCAATACAGGCAGGCTAATTAAATCCCGACGTTCAAATAATTGAGCAACTTTGAATGCTGGAACATTGGGTGTGACAAAGGTGAATTCAGTCCGCATAACGTCTTTAACAAGCTTGTTCGGATCTGAAACTAACAGAGTTGAAATTGGTAATGTACCGATAACAACGTCTTGGCGATCGATCACTATTAAGTGATCAGTTGTTTCCGGAAGTGCGGTATGTCGACGTAAATAGCGCGACACAACTTCCAACGTAATATTGGGCCGAATCGTTATTGAATCGGTATTTAATAATCCTCCCGCCGTATCTTCGTCGTATGACAAAACATGTTGAATACGCTGACGACGTTGTTCATCAAATGAGGCAAGAATTTGTTCGGTAATTGCAGCGGGCAGTTCTTGTAAAACATCGACTAAGTCATCGGCTTCAAGGGTTGTCATTAATTGCGCAATAGTGGCAGCGTCTAAATCTTTGAGATACTCCGCCCGAATTTCTTCATTTAAATGTGAGAGAACTTCACTTTCTTGTTTAGGGTCAATCAACCGCCATAATAAGGCGCGGTAACGAGGCGGACTCGACTCGATAAAATGGCTAATGTCTGCGGCGGGCATGTCATGCAATAATGTTTGTAATGCGTGAAATGAGCCAAGATCTAACGCTTCTGTTAAATGTTTTTTAGGATGAGATAAAGAGCTATTTGACATAGGTAATCACGTTTATGCAAAAGGAAGAATTATATCAAAGATCGACAGCCTGATCTTGAAACATAGATCATTTATCGTTGATTCGGATTCACTAGAAAGGAAATAATTGTAGGATGTGAGATAGGTTTATACTTTTTGGTTGAAGAATGACCACTAGTTATTCTGATTCACCGAATCGATTTTTAAATAACTCGGTAATTGCTACACGGGCTTCTTCGGCGTCATCACCTTCAATGCGCAGCTCCAACTCTGTGCCTTGATTTGCTGCCAACATTAAAACAGACATAATACTTTTTGCATTCACTGTAATATCTTTCTTTGTTAATTCAATTGAGCATACATAGTGATTGGCCAATGCAACCAATTTCGCGGCAGCACGGGCATGAATGCCTAGCTTATTCTCAACTAATAAACGCTCATGTAAAGAATGTGACGACATAAACTCTGTTCTCAGCAAGCCAGTGAAGTACGATCAAGACTGGCTAGCTGCTCATGACGAATTTGTAATTGTTCACCAAAATCAGCCTGCAGTTCTTTAAATAAATGTTCTGCTAAAAAAACCGAGCGATGTTGGCCGCCAGTACAGCCGATCGATACAGTAATGTAATGCCGATTATTTTGCTCAAATCGCGGCAGCCATTTTTTTAACAATACTAAATAATCGTTGCATAGCTCTGTTGTAATTGTTTGTTGCGATAAAAATTCAATAACCGGTTGATCTTTTCCCGTAAGATTTCTCAATGCTGGGATCCAATGCGGATTAGGTAAACAACGTACGTCTAATACAAAATCGGATTCTGCCGGTACGCCATGTTTATATCCGAACGATTGAATCAAAATCGACATGCGTTTGGTATTTTGATCGGCTTGTGCGGTCATTCGATCGCGCAATTCATGTAAGGTCATGCGTGAGGTATCGATAACGCAGTTGGCTTCGTTGGCAATTGGGTTAAGAAGAGCTTGCTCTAATTGCAAAGCTTCCCGTAAAGATAAACTTTTAGTTTGCAATGGATGTTTACGCCGCGTTTCACTAAAACGTCGAAGCAAAATAGCTTCGGATGCATCAAGAAATACAATATAAATATTGAGAGCTGGATCACCGCGTAATTTTGCTAAGGTTTCGGGAAAGGTTTTAAAGTGCTGCATTAAATTGCGTGCGTCGACGCCAATTGCAAGTTTTTGCTGTGGTTCCGAACCAGGTGCTAGACGTACTTGATCTACCAATTCTGCAAGCAGTGCTAAAGGTAAATTATCCACACAATAAAAACCAAGATCTTCTAATACATGCAATGCGGTTGTTTTGCCCGATCCCGAACGCCCGCTAATAATGTATAAATTCAATATTTTTGTATGAGAGGATTTGTCTGTAGCACCAGTGACATCAGTCATAAATGTATTTCATCCTTGAAACAACTCATGTGAGTTTTAATTTAAGCAGTTACTGGACTATATGACTCTGTTTTTATTTCAAGCGATTGAAAGCGCATATGTAAATCAGGTGTGGATTGTGCAGTCGTTAAATATTGATGATGAGAAGTGTGGCTTAATAAAACGGCAATATCTCGTAATAACCCTAAATGTTGTTCATGCTCATGCAGTGGTGCAATTAAAATAAAAATTAGATTAACCCACTGATTATCAATTGCATCAAAATCAACTGGTTTTTCTAAAGTAATAAGCATTCCTATAGGACGGGTTAATCCTGAAACTCTACAGTGTGGAATAGCAACACCTCCACCTAATGCCGTACTTCCCAATTTTTCCCTGCTCATAAGATTTTTATAAAGCTCATGCGCATCTACTTCCGGCATTCGTTCCACAACATGTTCAGCAACTAAGGTGAATAGACTTTTTTTGCTTTGGACTTGTACATGATGCAACGTGAAAGGTTCAGTAATAACATTCTGAATTTTCATGATTTTAATAATCCACAACTTTAAAGCAACGCATTAATTTAAAATGAGCGCTAATCCTACCACAGAGAATTTGAGTAATCTGCTTTGGTCGTTGGTTGATTTGCAATGATAAATCTAGAAGGGAGTTTTAAATCCTTCTCTTCTCACTATGGTTTACATTTCAAGAATGAAGTAAGTCAGTGGTAAGAGAAGGAAAATACAGAAATTCAAAAAGTTTTAAGCTCGACGCTTAAGTTGTTTTTCTTTGTGTTTGAGTAATTGTCTATCGAGTTTATCAACGAGGGTATCAATAGCGGCGTACATATCATCGTGAATTTGTTCAGCGAAGATTTCAGTACCTTTGATATGTAATATTGCTTCTGCTTTATGTCCAATTTTTTGTTCGACCGAAAGAATCACATTGGCTTGAATAATTCCATCGGAATGGCGAGCTAGTCTTTGAAGTTTCTCCTTAACGTATGTTTCTAGCGCTTCAGTGAGGTCAACATGATGTCCGCTGATGGTGAGTTGCATAATGCGCTCCTATCTTCTCAGATCGTTTTTTACATTCCTATTAACCTTAACGAATAGTTTGTAATTAGTCGCCCCAATTCGTAAGGCTTTCTAAGATCTTGACTTTGAATTAACAAATATTCATGCCTGATAATCCTTTTTAACTAATTTTATTCTGGCAAAATTATTAAAAAAATTAATCAATTAACTTCTTTCTTTGGTTGGAGGAAGCAATTTTCAAGATCTTGCGATATTTAGCAATCGTTCTACGCGCTACATTAATGCCACGTTCTATCATCAAATCAGCAATTTGATTATCACTTAATGGATTTTGTGGAGATTCCTCCATAACCAATTTTTTAATCATCGCTTGAATTGCAGTTGAAGAGCATTCGCCGCCACTCTCCGTATTCACATGACTTGAAAAAAAGTATTTTAATTCAAAAATACCGTACGTTGTATGCATAAATTTTTGAGTCGTCACCCGAGAAATAGTTGATTCATGCATACCAACTGCCGCCGCAATATCACTTAAAATAAGCGGCTTCATAAATTCTTCGCCCTTTTCAAAAAAATCTAATTGATGTTCAACAATCTGCGTAGCTACTTTGAGCAGTGTTTCATTACGACTCTGTAAGCTTTTAATAAACCAGCGTGCTTCTTGTAAATGCTGCTTAATATAACCCGCACTTGCGCTGTCTGTACGCGCCAAACTGGCGTAATGATTATTAATTCTCAAAGAAGGAATAGCGTCAGTATTTAATTCAATCCGCCAGCGATCACTGGTTTTGCGGACAATGACATCCGGTATTACGTACTCGGTTGGAGTCGAAAACATGCATTCGCCAGGTGCTGGATCGAGCGTTTGGATAAGCGATAGCACAGCTTTAGATTCTTCATCAGAAATTTGCGCTTTTCGCAATAGCATATGAAAATCACGTTGGGATTTAATTTGATCCGCAGCTTTTAACACTTCAATTGCGCGGTCGCGATATTCTATAAACATCGAAGACTCTAATTGCTTAAGTTGAAGAATAAGACATTCTTGTAAAGACCTTGCGCCAATTCCTGCAGGTTCAAAATGTTGAATACGATGCAAAACCGCTTCTAATTCTTCTACGTCTATTGAGTTATCTTCTTCAGAATCTTGATCAATTAACTCGCTAATCTCAGCTATCCAAGCCGTTTGGCAGGTTTCTAAGAGATCTGCTAATGGCGTGATTAAATAGCCACGTGAGTCGATGCTTTCAATAAGAATTTCTGCAATTAAACGGTCTTTATCAGTAAAGGGCGTCAAATTTAACTGCCATAACAAATGATCTGTCAGCGTCGTAACAGCAGTATTTTTTTCATCGAAATTCATGTCGTCGTCATCAGAACTGCCGCTCGATCCAGATCCGCTTCCGCTAAATACATCATCCCAAACTGAATCGATTGGAAGGTCTTCTGGAATATCTTGTTGCTGTTCTAGATCCAGGCTTTGTTCGCTGTCCTCAACAGTTTCTGCCGCGCGAATAGGCTCATCCACTTCACTGCCAAAACTTTCTTGCTCTTCGTTAAGTTCAAGTAATGGATTCGATTCCAATGCTTGTTGAATTTCTAGTTCTAAATCAATGGATGAGAGCTGAAGTAGTTTGATAGCCTGCTGCAATTGTGGGGTCATCGTCAGTTGCTGACTCATTTTTAGCATCAAGCTTTGTTTCATTGGATCGTAAAACTCCTAGAATAAATTTGATCAGTCTTATATCAAAGTAATTGAATTTAAAGAAATTTTTCTAATTTCAAATTTGTAGCCACCTATGATACTTTAAAAATTGACATGCCGTATAGCAATTAATATGCCATGCAAATTTGGATGATTTTTAAAGTTAATACAACAGAGTTGAATACTAGAATGCTGACTCGATAACAGAACATTGTCATGGGAATATTTTTAGATGAGATTTTTGTAAAAAAGTGGCATATGGAATAAATTACCGCTCAAATACTTTTGATGCGGACTTAAGTTAATCCGAATAATTAAGGAAATGCAGCAAATAAATTAAGTGAGAACAGAAAGGTGATAACAACGTAATGATGGATCAAAATAATTAAACGTGTGCAAAGCATTCAGCAAAGAAAAAATCGTAATGCCAATTTCCCCTTCATATAGGGCGTGTCGTCAGTTAAGCAAGATAGTGACAGCCGCCAAATGAATCGCCCCTAAAAAATTTTGCGCGGTTTTATCGTACCGCGTAGCAATCGCTCTAAATTGTTTTAATTTACAAAAAAAATTCTCAATTAAATGCCGCGCTTTGTATAAAACTTTATCGTGCAGTTTCGGATCAATACTATTTTTCTTCGCCGGAATAACAGCATGAATACCACGGTGCTTTAACGGCTCAATCACTTTCTCAAACGCATAATAGGCTTTGTCCGCAAGCACCGCGTTGGCTTTTATCGACGGCAACAATGTTGTTGCACCATGAACATCGTGCACCGCTCCAGCCGTCAAATAAAATCCCGTCGGATTTCCCAACGCATCACACGTGCTATGAATCTTTGTACTTAATCCGCCAGCGCTGCGTCCAATAGCTTGAGCATCTTTTTCTTTTTTTTCGCTCCCGCACTGTGCTGATGGGCACGCACAATCGTACTGTCAATCATCGCGTACTCATTATCCGCATCAAGAGATAACTGGGTGAATATCTTTTTCCAAACCCCCGATTCAGCCCACCGGCTGTGACGCCTGTGAATATTCTTCCAATCCCCAAAACGCTCCGGTACATCACGCCACGCACACCCAGAACGGTACCGATATAAAACCGCTTCAATAAACAAACGATTATTATTCGCTCGACCTCCCACGTGGCCTTCGCGTCCAGGCAATAATCCTTCAATCTTGATCCATTGATCATCTCGTAATCCGTAGCGTCTTCCTGACATACATCACTCCAGCTTTTATTCGAAGCCAGTCTTACACCATATTTTTAGACAATTTGCAAATGCCTATCTGACGACACGCCCTAATAAAGCATAAAGTATATGAAAAAATTTTAGACACATTGAATTGTAGAATTTATTCTACGAATTTATATTGCTCGAAAGAGTATGAAACAAACGAAAATCTAAATAAATTGATTCGGCTGTATTTTCCAAAAGGATCTGACTTAAATAGAATAAATGAAAAAGTACAGTAAGTGATGCATCCTTTAAATAATCAACTGTCAAAAGCACGTGTTCATGATAATGCCGAATGAATTATTCTATGGGTAGCAAAGAAAATATCTCACAGCATGACCAACTGCACTTATTTTGTAAATCTGAATTTTAAAAAGTAATTAATCGTAAATTTTCATCCACTACCAATCAAATATCATTTGAATTCTTCAGTTTTTCGTATTTCCAATTTAAATATTTTCTCCAAAATAAGCTTAATCTGCCTTTGATGCATAAATTCATCGAATAATAACATTCCGTCACCTTAACAAAGTATATAAGATTTCATAGGTTAATTGGCTTTAAAGACTTAGGCACGACATTCACATATTTTTTGCTTTATCAGGATTAGCAGAACCATTAGCTAATATTTAAGTATTTTTAGGTGCAATTATGAGTATTAAAAAAAATACAAATAAAAAAATACTGAGAAAATTTTCAATTTTGTTTTTTCTTTGTGGAATTTCGGTTTCAACATTTGCGAATGCAAATGCAGCCTTAACTTGTGAAGTTGGTAAAGTTTTATTTTATCAAAAAAGATTTAATATATCGGAAATTAAAATCAAAAATAATAGTTTATTACCAATTTCGAATTGGCAAATAAGTCTCACGTTTCAAACTAAAATTTATCCCACATCGGTTAAATTATTTCATGGTGCGCGAAAAGGTGACTACTCTATTTTACTTTCGGGAAAAGGAGTGCACAAGACAATCGATAGTAATGAATCTTTAATTGGTGGATTGCGAGGTCACTTTCAAGGCCCATTAAACGAGCCTACATGTGCCATTGTGAGTCCGGCACCTGTATCAAATGTTCCTGCACCAACATTATCTCCAACGCCGACTGTAACTCCAACGCCGACTGTAACTCCAACGCCGACTGTAACTCCAACGCCAACAGTGATGCCAACCTCTGTACCGACAGTTCCAACACCTGTGCCAACAGTTATGCCGACAGTTATGCCGACAGTTATGCCGACAGTAGCCCCAACGCCTGCGCCAACAGCTATGCCGACAGTAGCCCCAACGCCTGCGCCAACAGCTATGCCGACAGTAGCCCCAACACCTGCACCAACAGTTATGCCGACAGTAGCCCCAACACCAGTTCCGACTGTGATGCCGACAGTAGCCCCAACACCAGTTCCGACTGTGATGCCAACACCAATTGGAAATATTTCAAATGGTGTATATGTAATATATTCATTGTTTAGCAACAAAACGTTAGATGCTTCAAATCAAACCAATAATGTACATCAATGGGCAGCACACGGGGAAAGCAATCAAAGTTGGAAGGTAACTCAAATAAATAGTGATTTATACCAATTTGAGAACGTTAAACATCGCGACTGTTTGCATGTTGCAAATGGAAGTTATGAAAATGGTGCCAATATTCAAAGAGAGCCATGTTCAGTTGCAAAGTTAGAGCAGATTTTCCGTATTGAGCCTAAGGATAATGGAACCTATGCAATCGTAAATAATGAAACAAATAAAGTGGTTGACGTTTCATGGAATCACAATGGACCGTCTATGTTAGATGGGCAAAATATTCATCAATGGATTTATGTAGGAATAGCGAATCAAAAATGGAAATTTGAAAAAGTTTCTGATGTTAATCCAGGCTTACCGACACCTGTGCCAACGGTAGCTCCAACGCCTTCACCAACGGTAATGCCAACGGTAGCACCGACACCTGCACCAACGGTAATGCCAACGGTAGCGCCGACACCTGCACCAACTGTAATGCCGACACCTGCACCAACGGTAATGCCAACGGTAGCACCGACACCTGCACCAACTGTAATGCCGACACCTGCACCAACGGTAATGCCAACGGTAGCTCCAACGCCTTCACCAACGGTGATGCCGACAGTAGCGCCAACGCCTTCACCAACGGTGATGCCGACAGTAGCGCCAACGCCTGTGCCAACGGTAGCACCGACACCTGCACCGACAGTAGCCCCAACCCCTAACGCAACTGTAATTCAAGCAAAAATTGCTCAGGGTAAAGTTGAATTTGATAAGCAATGTGCAGTTTGCCATGGAGCTGGGGCAATCTCTGCCATACAAATCTATAGCCTTGAAGGTGTAAAACAAAAAACATTTGCTGAAGTACAGAACAAAATTTTGCTAACGATGCCTTTTGGTAATCCAAATGCATGCGGCGTAGAATGTTCTGAAGTTGCTGCATACTACGTAATGAGCATTCATAATCCAGCTGCTATAGGTCAAAATCCTGCGCCCGCACCAACGCCCACTCCAGTAGCCACTCCAATTCCATTAAGTTTTAAAAATGTAAATGCTCCACTACTCAGAATGACACGGCCGCAATTAAATAATACTTTATCTGATTTGATAGGTTCACCTGTTGCGATTGCTGAAAACTATATTCCTGCTGATTCGGTTTTCGGAATATTTCCATCAAATATAACTAGCGTCGGGGAAGGCGTATTTGATAGGTATCATGATTTAGCTGAAGCTGCTAGCCGATTGGCAGTGGCCAAGCTGAATACATTGTTACCGTGCCCAAAATCTGAGGGAGTAAATTGCGCAAAAGAATTTATTGAAAGCTTTGGTATGCGAGCTCTTAAAAGACCTCTAACTGCAAATCAAGTAACACGTTATTTGGAAATATTTTCTGCTCAAAACAATTTTGATTTGGGTGTTGAACATATGCTTACAGCATTGTTTCAATCGCCATATTTTATTTATCACATTGAATTAGGTTCTGGGGCTGTCAATAACCAAACACAATCAGTTCCACTTACTAATTTTGAATTAGCCTCACGCCTTTCCTATTTTTTAACAGGGGCGGCTCCAGATCAAATTTTGTTAACAGCGGCAGCTCAAGGACAGTTAAATAATGCTGCTGGTTTACGGCAACAGGCAGAACGATTATTAGCAAATCCAAAAGTTCGCAAGCAGCTCGCAAATTTTCATAATGAACTATTTAAATTACAAACTTTAAATAGTACAAACAGTGGTGCGCCCAACAGTGCATTAATTGGGGCCATGGCTTTAGAAACCGAAAACTTTGTATCCGATATTATTTTAAATAATAAAGGGTTTAAAGAATTGATGACGCAGACAACTTCCTACCCTCAAGCCAATTTATGGCCAATCTACAATATTAATCCGAATCAACCTGCGAATACTCCAATTGAAATTGGCCGAGCTGGAATATTGTCACAAGCCGCATTTCTATCAGCTTATTCATTGAATGCACAAACGAATCCAGTGAAACGTGGTGCGTTAGTTCTTAAAAATTTACTCTGTCAAAATCTTGCACCACCTGATAATGCAAATGCAGTTGCAGCGGCTAATCAAGCACGTTCAACTTTTGATACAGCTCGAGATTGGCTTGAGACTTCCGTTAAAGGGCCTGCATGTGATGGCTGTCATCAAAAAATTAATCCAGTTGGATTGGTATTTGAAAAATTTGATGGGACTGGAAAAGCGCGTACTTTGGAAAATGGCAACCCGATTAGTACGCAAGGCTCGGTACCTAGTATTCCAGGTCTGAACGAGGTATTTGAAGATAGTGATAATTTTCTTGCAACTATTTCTGAGCTACCCGCCGCAAACGATTGCTATGCCAAACAATGGATGGATTATGCGCTGGGATATTCTTCAACAACTGCAGATGCTTATAGTGTTCAGCAAATCCAAAATACTTTTAAAGAAAATAATGAAATTCGAGAATTATTAATCAACATTGTTCTTTCGCGATCATTTGGCTCTAAATCAATTTAATACATTTGAACGAATTACATGTTGTCGGAGTTGAAAATGTCTAAAGGTAAAAAATCTGAATATAACGCAATTAGTGATTTCCGTCGTAGAGAATTTTTGAAGAAATTAGGTTTAGGCGTTTCTGCAAGTATGTTACTGCCTTTTATTCCAGTGCTAAGTGCCTCTGGCGCTGAGTGCCCGATTGGTAAAAGACTTATTATTTTTTATACAGGTGATGGTAATAACGGATATAACTGGGAGCCAAACGGAACAGGTGCTAATTTCCAATTAAGCAATGTTCATGAAGCGCTAAACCCTCATAAATCCAGCCTAACTTTATTAGTTGGTATGGAAAATGTGCGGGGTGGACCTGGTGATGGTCATATTCAAGCCGGTGCATCCATGTGGACTGCGTCACAAGCCACAGATGCTCCAGCAGGAATTTCAGATGCAATAGTTAAAGATCCAGATAGTAATGGTCGTGGTTATTACGCGAATACACCTTCTATTGATCAAACAATTGCAAATGGAGTGGCCTGTTATGGTGATAGCCCAAGAAAATCGTATCATTTGGGAGTTAATATTGGTGCTGAACGAACTAGAACACGTGTTTTTCAACAGGGAAATAGAATTCCTACGCACGTAGAAACAAATATAAATGGGATTTTAAAAGATTTATTTCCATCAGATTTACCAAGCATGCCTGGTAGCGCTTTAGGTTATCGAGAAAAAATATTCGATACAGTTTTATTCGAATTAGAATCCATTAAAAATCTTGCTCCAGCAGCAGACCGTCCAAAATTTGACCAGCACATTACTGCGTTGCAATCGAGTCGACAACGACTCGAAACTGAATCACCTCCTACAAATACTAATACGTGCCAATCACCAGTAATTGATACCAGCAACTGGAACGGACTTGAGCACGATAGACAATTAAAAATTATGATCCCGCTTGCAGTAAATGCAATGGCTTGTGATCGCACCAAAATCATGTGTTTTCAACTCAATCATTCGCAAAATGATTCGGATGATTCTGACAAAACCCCTTTGCGAATTGCAGGTGATGGAAATAACTACTCTGCATATTCTGGATTCGTTCATGGAGAACAACACGGTGGAAATACTTTAAATATCGACAGATTTTATTCATCCATGTTTGCATTGTTGCTGCAAAAATTAAAAGAAGTTCCTGAAGGCAATGGAACAATGCTCGATAACACATTAGTAGTTTGGTCTAGGGATTTAGCAAATGGTTCAGGTCACGGCTCTAGCCCCATTCAAACCGTGCTTGCAGGTTCTGCAGGGGGACAAATTCAAACTGGACGCGTAATCAATGTCAATAATGAACCTAATGCAAAATTGTTTGTGAGCATGGGACGGTTAATGGGCATGCAAAATTTTAACAGCTTTGGAAATCTGCGTGGAAATTCTGGAGCATTAACGCAATTTTTTAGTTAATAATTTGATTTGGTTTTATAGCGTCTCTTGGATTCAACTCTGAAGTGCATAACTCAACCTGAGTAGAGAAGTTGGTCAGCTGCCTGTAGTCTGATCGATTTTTCTCCGGCAAGAGATTATGAGATGAGACGATACAATCAACTGACCTACGAACAACGATGCCAGATTGAAGTGTTAAATAAAAGCTATTTTACGCACGCTGCGATCGCGCAAGCGATGGGTGTTCATCAATCTACCATTTCCCGAGAATTACAGCGCAACACAGGATTACGTGGATATCGTCATGATCAAGCCCAGCGCCGAACGTGCACACGCCGTCGAGCGACACACCTGTGCGTAAAAATGACAGACTCATTTATCGATGAAATTGAAGATAAGCTATATCAGCGCTGGAGTCCGGAACAAATCAGTGGCTGGTTCAAAACAGAGAAAAATATTCGCATCAGTCATGAGCGCATCTATCAATACATTTGGAATAATAAATACGACGGTGGTGATTTACACGCGTATTTAAGACGTCGTGGTAAAAAATACCAATTCCGCGGCAGCAATGGTAAAACCAGCCGAGGCCAGATTAAAAACCGAGTGAGCATTGATCAACGTCCCAAGATTGTGGAAGAAAAAACGCAGATAGGGCATTGGGAAATTGACACGATGATTGGCAAAAACCATAGCGGTGCCTTGGTAACGATTGTGGAACGCGTTACGCGATTTACGGTGTCAACGCGCGTGAATCGTAAAGATGCGCAAGGCGTTTGTGCTGCAACCATTCGATTGCTTTTACCTTACAAAGATCAGGTGTTGACGATTACGTCAGACAATGGAAAAGAATTTGCGTACCATGAGAAAATAGCCAAGGCCATAGAGTGTGATTTTTATTTTGCGCATCCGTATCATTCGCGGGAGCGCGGATTAAATGAAAATACTAACGGATTAATTAGGCAATATTTTCCAAAACAAACGGATTTTAAAAAAGTCAGTCAGAGAGAAGTAGTTCAGGCAATTGAGGCATTAAATAATTGGCCTAGAAAAGTGTTGGGCTTTAATACACCGAATGATGTAATGCAAAAATATAAGGTGGCACAAGCTGCTTAATCCGTTATGCACTTCACTGTTGAATCTGCGATAAATAATTAAAAATTATTCGTAATTAATCGAACCTAGCTAGCGAATTCAAATAGTAAGCTTATTACATTAAGATCACCAGTTACTATGATCTATTGGTTTTCGACAAGAGTTTTCAGATCTTCTAATGCTTGCGGCCAACTTTTATCAAACATGTCTAAAAAATCTTTGTGCGTATGCATTTCAATGGATAACGTTGTTTGACTATTTTTTTCATTAAAACGATAAATCTCGCGGGAGCCTACCCATTTCTCTGTCATCTCACCCGTTGTTTCTTGTACTAAATCTTTGGTAAGTGTTGCAATATGCACTGCATCGACAATTACGTAAGGTTTCAACTCCTCAAAACGCGCAATGGTTCCACCCATAGCTGGATCGATAAACATCATCTCAGCCCCTTGCTTCCATTCACCTTGGAATTGCGAATTAGGAGAAAAGGCTTTAGTCCATAATGCATATCGATTTGGATCGATCATGGTTTCCCATACGATTTTCGCAGGAGCAGAGATAGTGATTCCGTAGTATAGAGTTTGCATAACAAAGTTCTTCTATAATTCATTTCGTATTTAGTGCAACTTTTAGTGTAAAAAGTTCTATACGATTTTTTATAGTAAAACGTTATTTGAAAATGATGTTGAGTGAAAATTTAATTAACAATCTTATTATGAGAAATTTTTTTTCATATATCTTGAGTCATAAAATACTATGGCTCCTATAGTACTGTTCAACCTATGGGCAGTAGCTTCAATAAGATTTTTAGAAGGAAATGGTGATGAGTGAAGAAGCAAACTGTCCTTTCTCGGATAAATCCAAGCAAACGCGGACCAATGCGCATTGGTGGCCGGATCAACTAAATCTAGGTGTGCTGCATCAGCATACTAGTTTGTGTGATCCGATGCTGGAAGATTTCGATTATAAAAGAGAATTTAAATCGCTTGATTTAAACGCCGTGATAAATGATCTAAATGTGTTAATGACGGATTCACAAGATTGGTGGCCTGCGGATTACGGTCACTATGGTCCGTTTTTTATTCGTATGGCTTGGCATTCTGCTGGTACGTATCGCATTTTCGATGGGCGTGGTGGCGCACGTTCTGGTGAGCAACGTTTTGCGCCGTTAAATAGTTGGCCGGATAACGGTAATCTTGATAAAGCACGTCGTTTATTGTGGCCGATTAAACAAAAATACGGTCGCAAACTTTCTTGGGCTGATCTCATGATTTTGGCCGGAAACGTTGCGTTGGAATCGATGGGCTTTAAAACCTTTGGATTTGGCGGTGGTCGCGAAGATATTTGGGAACCGCTCCCGATTGATTGGGGCCCCGAATCGACTTGGTTGGGCGACGAGCGCTACAGCGGCGATCGTGAATTAGCAAATTCGTTGGCTGCAGTACAAATGGGATTAATTTATGTGAATCCTGAAGGTCCGAATGGCAAACCAGATCCCGTTGCTTCTGCACGTGATATCCGTGACACCTTTGGTCGTATGGCGATGGACGATTTTGAAACCGTTGCGTTGGTTGCTGGCGGACATACCTTCGGTAAATGCCATGGCGCAGGTCCGGCGCATCATGTGAGTCATGAACCTGAAGGTGCAAATATTGAAGAGCTTGGTTTTGGTTGGAAAAATGCGTTTGAATCCGGAATTGGTGCACACACTATTACCAGCGGAATTGAAGGAGCGTGGACTGCAACGCCAATTCAATGGGACATGAGTTATTTTGAAACATTATTTGGCCATGAATGGGAACTAACGAAAAGTCCGGCGGGCGCGCACCAATGGAAACCAAAAGGCGATGCCGGACGTAATGTTCCAGACGCACATATCCCTAATAAATTACATCAACCGATGATGACGACAGCCGATCTTGCACTGCGTTTTGATCCAGCATACGAAAAAATCTCGCGCGAT
The DNA here is from genome assembly GCA_040386355.1 of Pseudomonadota bacterium. Lineage (GTDB taxonomy): Bacteria > Pseudomonadota > Gammaproteobacteria > Pseudomonadales > UBA6940 > JAZKFP01. The sequence goes on from JAZKFP010000029.1 coordinate 47,139, forward strand.
TTTATGGCGAATCCACAAAAATTTGCGGATGCTTTTGCGCGTGCTTGGTTCAAACTTACGCATCGTGATATGGGTCCTAAAGTTCGCTACTTAGGTAATTTAGTTCCAAAAGAAGATTTGATTTGGCAGGATCCAATTCCTGCGGCTAATCATCCTTTAGTGAATGATGCGGATATTGCAGCGCTCAAAAAGAAAATTTTGGACTCTGGTTTATCGACTCAGCAGTTGGTTAAAACTGCTTGGGCATCTGCTTCAACATTTCGTGGTAGTGACTTACGCGGTGGCGCAAACGGTGCGCGTATTCGGTTAGCGCCACAAAATCAGTGGCAAGCGAATGATCCAAAAGAACTTGTGCAAGTGCTTGCGAAATTCGAAACCATTCAAAAAGAATTTTCTGCAACTGCAATAGGCGGTAAGAAAATCTCGCTTGCGGATTTGATTGTGTTGGGTGGAAATGCCGCTATAGAAGCTGCGGCGAAGAAAGCTGGACATTCAATTACTGTATCATTTAAGCCCGGACGCACTGACGCTTCATTAGATCAAACCGACGTTAATTCTTTTGAAGTGCTCGAACCGGCAGCCGATGGTTTTAGAAATTATGTGAAGTCCGGTGCAGAAGGGACCGTTGCGACTGCGCTCATCGACAAAGCAAATTTATTAATGCTGACCGCACCAGAAATGACAGCGTTGATTGGTGGTATGCGTGTATTGGATGCAAACACTGCGTATGCGCAACACGGTGTTTTTACCCAACGCCCCGGTACACTATTCCCCGACTTTTTCATCAACCTTTTAGACATGCGCACTGCATGGAAAAAATCCGAATCAACACCGGGAATTTTTGAAGGCACCGATCGAAAAACCGGAAAATTAAAATGGACTGCAACTCTTGCTGATCTTATTTTTGGCTCTAATGCACAACTTCGTGCGCTGTCAGAAGTGTATGCAGCAAAAGATGGGGAAGCGCATTTTGTAGGGGATTTTGTGAAGGCTTGGACGAAAGTGATGGAGCTGGATCGGTTTGATGTAGTGTATGCGTAGAGAAGTTAGTTGACGCGTCTTTTTGAAAGACGTGTCCTCTGTAAAATGATCTAGGGGCTAATAATTATTCGCCCGCTTTTAAAATATTGCATGCATATTCAGTGCTTGACATTCAAATCGGTTGGATAAATTTCTCTTACTTAAGCTTAACAACGTGTCGATAAAATCCAAAAATATCGACACGTTTTCTTGTTATGTCGATGGGATCGACATAAGCTTGTTAATATTCTTACATATGTCGATATTTTGCCGGAATCTAAACATGACATGGCGCCCCGATAAACCTTACAACAAGCTACCTATTTTGCCTCCACAACTGGAAGTGATTGAAAATTCTACCATTTTAAAAACTTGCATCGATGCACGGGTAGCATTAGCTGAATTAAAGCAAGCGGGGAAATTGCTTCCTAATCAAGGATTATTAATTAATCTTTTGCCATTGCTAGAAGCAAAAGATAGCTCTGAAATCGAAAATATTGTTACCACAACAGACAAACTCTTTCAGTATTCAGAAGAAGATAGCGGTGCAGATGCTAATACAAAAGAAGCATTACGTTACAGCACCGCGTTAAAAGAGGGGTTTATCCATTTACGTAAGAAACCATTATGTACTGCTACGGCAATTGAAATCTGTAGCACGCTGAAAGGTCGTGAAATGGAAATTCGAAAAATTCCCGGAACTGTTATCAGTAATCAGATAACAGGCGAAACTATTTATACACCTCCCATGGGTGAATCTGTTATTCGAGATTTGTTAGGTAATTGGGAACAGTTTATTCATGCAAAAGACAATATAGACCCATTAATAAAAATGGCTGTCAGTCATTATCAGTTTGAAGCTATCCATCCTTTTCATGATGGCAATGGTCGTACTGGAAGAATTCTAAATATTCTTTATCTGATTCAAGAAGATTTATTAACCTTACCTATTCTTTATCTCAGTCGTTTTATTATGCAAAACAAAGCACATTATTATGCGATGTTAAATCAAGTCACTAAAGAGGGAGTATGGATAGATTGGATTTTATTTATGCTTATCGGTGTAAAACATACAGCGCAATGGACAAACAATAAAATCACTGCTATTCGAGAGTTAATTGAAAATACCACCTATTTTATAAAACATAAACTACCAAAAATTTATAGCTATGAATTAATTCAGATTATTTTTGAACAACCCTATTGTCGTATTCATAATTTAATTAAACGTAATATCGCAAAACGTCAAACCGCATCGGTGTACTTAAAACAGCTTGCAGATATTGGTGTGTTGCAAGAATTAGTTTTTGGTAAAGAAAAGGTGTTTGTACATCCAAAGTTAATGCAGTTAATGACGCAAGAAAAGAATGAAGTAATTTATTATCCTGAATCAAAATAAATAGTTTATTTAAAAGACGGATTCGTATAGTAAGTGCAATCGCAAGACAAGTTCGAACAGGCAACACAGCGTGTGTAAAAAAGATCAGTATGAACGCCTAAATCTCATTCATTACGGATATAACATGCGGCACGCTTTTCTACGTAAAACGAAAATGGGGTTTTTATGAAAAACTTTAACTACTTATTATTGCTCATTTTCATCCATGGATTTTTTTCCTCAACAGCAGTAGCGCAGGAAAAAAATGCAGCGATGGTACCTTTGCCCTCAGTTGATGACTTCTCCAGAGGTGAAGATGGTTGGAGTTTAGGATTAGGCTTGGGTGTTGAATATGAAACCGCCTACGAAGGATCGGACGAATTTGCAGTGGAAATTCAGCCTGCCGGCGGATTGCAATGGCGTAACGGCGACAATACTTTCTTTTTTGCCGGTGAAGCACTTGGCTGGCGCGGTGTTCGTGCGGATACTTGGTTGTTCGAGGCGCTCGTAGGTTTCGATGAAGGTCGTCAGGAAAGTGATTCCGACGACGGTCGATTGGATGGACTCGGTGATCAAGATGAGGGTGCTCAACTAGTGCTGCAAGCGCGTCGCGCTTTCGATTCTGCTTGGCGCTACTGGCTGGTAAGTCGTGTCGTTACAGGTGATAACGGAAACCTTGGACTATTTGGAGTCGGCCGCCGCTTCGGCGAACAGATTGACGGCACTGGTTCTGAACTTAATTTAGTTGCAGTAGTTCACGACAGCGAATACGCCAACACGGGTTTCGGTATAGATGCAGAGCAAGCAGCTTCATCCGGCTTAGATGAAACCACGCTGAGTGGTGGATTACGCTCAAT